>JADGQX010000324.1 GCA_017881445.1 Gemmatimonadota bacterium
GCGCCGGCGCAGCCGCCAGCACGTTCATTCCATACATCCCCGGCAGATTCAGGTCCAGCAGCACGACGTCGTACAGCTCGGACTCCAGCGCCTTCAGCGCCTTCTCCCCGCTGTCCACCGCCTCCACCGCATAGCCTTCACCCGTCAGAACCGTGACGAGCAGATCGCGTACGATTTCTTCATCCTCGACCACGAGCACTGTCGATTTCGCGTGGTCGGTCGCGTGCTCCGTCATCCCTTCTCGCTTTTCATTAGGGTCAGTCGAAGGGGCAACGCCACTGCCTCGCTCCGCGCGTTTCATACCATACCCGCCCTTTCGCCTGATCCCGTGTACCTCGAACACCCACAACCACTTCCGCTCTTCCGCCCTGCCAGCCCCGCCCTACGTCTGTGGCAGAATGCCCCACCGCAGGGCGCTTTACGACTCCGGCCGCTTCACGACATTTCCGACCTCCCCGATGTCAGGAACGGTCCTCCGTTACCGAGACCGTGGGTTCCTCTGCCTCAGCCGCGCCCGCTGCGACGGGCCGGGTCCAGCGGCGGGCGGCCAGGAACACGACCACCGCGCCGGCGAGCAGGCCCAGGACCGGCAGGAGGTAGACGGCCAGGGTGAAGCCGTGGGCCTCGGGCTGGAGCAGGATCCACTCGCCGTACTTGCTCACGAAGTAGGCGCGAACCTCCGCGGGCGAGTCCCCCTGGCGCAGCTTTTCGCGGATGAGCTCGCGCATCTCGCCCGCGAGGGGTGCCTCGGAGTCCTGGATGGACTGGCCCTGGCAAACGGGGCAACGGAGTCCCGCGGCAAGGACGCGGGTCTGGGCATCGACGGCACTGTCGCGGAGCGCGTTGTTGGACGGTGCTGCGGCGCCGGACACGGGCGTGTCGCCCTTTGCGGTCGCCTGACCCTGCGCGCCGGTCGCCTGCGCGGGAGAGGCTGCGGGGCCGGGCCCGGCGAGCGCGAGAGCGAGCGCGAGGGCAATCGCGGTGGTCATCGCGGGACGCTCCCGGTCTGGACCTGGGCCATGAGCTGGCGGATCGCGGTATCGATTTCCGCCGGGGTGATGGGGCCGACCTTCTTGCTGGCGACGTGTCCGTCCGGGGAGATGAAGAAGGTCTCCGGCACGCCGTAGACGCCGTAATCGATGGCCGTGCGGGTCCTGGGGTCGAGCAGCGTAGGATAGGCCTGCCCGCCCATCTCCTGCAGGTACGACCGGCCGTTCTCAGGGTTGTCGTTGTAGAGGACGCCGAAGAACTGGACGCCCTTGGGCACGTATGCGGCGGCGGCCTCCTGCAGGACGGCGTGCTCGTCGCGGCACTCGAGACACCAGGACGCGTAGAAGTTCAGGACCACGACCTTGCCTCGCAGGTCGGCGAGCCGAACCGAGTCCGGTCCGTCCATGACCTTGAGGGCGAAGTCGGGCGCGGTCCGCCCCTTGAGGGGCGAAGCGCCGATGTCGCGGGGATCCTGCTTCATGCCGAAGGCGAAGAGGGCGATGATGGCGCCGGCCCCCGCCATGCCGATGGCGGCACGTTTCCAGTTCATGCGTACACCTTCCGGCGAGCGCGCCGCGGCAGCGGGATCGTACCGAAGGCGGCGCCGAAGGCCACGATCAGACCGCCGAACCAGATCCAGGCAACGAGCGGCTGGACGATGACATGCAGCGTGGCCGAGGAGCCGTCGCGCTCGAACGCGAGGAGGTTGATGTAGAGATCGTTGCGGAAGCTGCTGCGCACGCCCGGCGTGTTGACGGGCTGTTCGGCGGACTTGAAGAAGTTCTGGCGCGGCCGGAGCGCATAGATGCTCCGGCCTTCGGCGTCTACCAGGCTCATCTCCGCCGTGACCACGACCCGCTGCGGCTGCTCCTGGGCCGTAACCTGGTCCAGGCGGACCGTGTACCCCGAGAGTGCAACGGTAGCACCCGGCTTGAGCGTGACCTCGCGCTCCGAGCGGTACGTGGACGAGGCGGTAATCCCCAGCGCCACCGCGATCACGCCGAAGTGGGCGATGTAGCCGCCGTAGCGCCTGCGATTCGCCATGACCAGCCGCGCGAGCGCCAGTGGGGGCGACTCGCCGTGCGCCGTCATCCGTCCCGAGACGCCCGCGACGAACTCCTGGACATTGGCGACGGCAGCGAAGGCGGCAAAGGAAAAGGCGAGGATTGCCCAGACCGACGGGACGCGGATGGCGACCGCGAGCGCCGCGACAGCCAGAGCGGCCAGCGTCGGCGGCAGGAATTGCCGCCGGGCGCTGCCCTCGGCCAGGCCGCGCCAGGGCAGAGCCGGGCCGACACCCAGGAGGAAGAGCAATCCCACCATCAGGGGCACGGACATGCTGTTGAAGAAGGGCGCGCCCACGCTGACTTTCGCCCCACGCAGCGCGGCCACGAGCGGGAACAGTGTGCCGAGCAGGACCGTGAAGCAGAAGGCGGCCAGGAACAGGTTGTTGAGCAGGAACGCGGTCTCGCGGGAGACGAGGCGGTCGAGGTTGCCGCGGCTGCCGAGCTCCGTGCTGCGCCCGGCCAGCATCACCAGGGACGCCAGCAGCACGACCGCGATGAACGCGAGGAACCACAGGCCGATCGTGCCCTCGGTGAACGCGTGCACGGACGACAGGATTCCGCTGCGGGTAAGGAACGTGCCCAGAACGGTGAGCAGGAAGGTGACCACGATGAGCGTGACATTCCAGACGCGCAGCATGCCGCGGCGCTCCTGGACCATCACCGAGTGCAGGAACGCCGTCGCGGTGAGCCATGGCATGAAGGAGGCGTTCTCGACCGGGTCCCATGCCCAGTAGCCGCCCCAGCCGAGCACATCGTACGACCACCACATGCCGAAGATGATGGCGAGCGAGAGGCAGATCCAGGCGAACATGGTCCAGCGTCGCGTCGTGCGCAGCCAGGTATCGTCCAGCTTGCCCGAGACGAGGGCACCCATGGCGAAGGCAAACGGCACCGTCATCCCCACGTAGCCGAGATAGAGGAACGGCGGGTGGATCGCCATGAGCGGGTGATTCTGGAGTAGCGTGTTGGGGCCGGGTCCGTCCAGCGGTACCGGAAAGACGGCGTGGAATGGATTGGCCGGGCCGATCAGCAGCATGTAGAAGAAGACGCCCACGGCCATCATGACCGAGAGCGCATAGGTGCCGAGGGACCCCAGCTTGCCGCGCGTGAAGAAGACGACAGAAGCCGTGTAGCCGGCGAGGATCCAGCCCCAGAACAGGATGGACCCCTCGAGAGACCCCCAGAGCGAGATGATGGTGAAGAAGACCGGGGTGGCACGGCTGCCGACCTGGGCCACGTAGGAGATGCTGAAGTCGTGGGTCACAAGCGCGTAGATCATCGCCAGGTTGGCGAGGCTCATCAGCGCGAAGTTGGCGTAGGCGGCCATCTGCGCGCTGTGGATCAGCGCGCCGTTTCGGCGCCGAACGCCAACGACGGCCGCGACCATGCCGTACGCGGCCAACGCCAGCGCCACGATCACGGCGGTCAGGCCCAGGATGCGAGTCACGTTTCCTCCCGTTCGGGGGCTGCGCGGCCGCGGCCGCACACGAGCGATCCCTCTGCTGAGCAAAAAGATAGTCGCCGCGTGGGACGGGGCAAAGGGCCCCAATCCCCACGCGGCGTCAGAGCCGCACCTACACGGCGTCCGGTATTTCGCGCGGCGCTACTGCGGAATCCTTCCCGGCGTCACGGTGTGGCAGCGCGCGCAAGTGAGCTCGTTGCGATCGCCCATGCGGTTGGCGTCGAAGGACGCGCCGTGGGGGTTTACGCCCCACCCACCCGAGGCCGAGTGACAGCGCGTGCAGTCCTGCTGCTTGTGGCAGGAGGTGCAGCCTTCCAGCCCCTTCCTGGCCGCTTCGCCGTGCTGCAGGAGCCACAGGGGCTGGCCGGTGTGGAAGGCGACGTCGATGCGGCCGCTCGACGACAACCCCGCCCCCTGGTGGCAGGTCTTGCAGAAGCTCTCGGTATTGTGACAGGACCCACAGTTCCTGCTGCCGCCGTAAGCGTCCGCCCCATGGCGCGCCATGAAGTTGACCGGGTGGAAGACGGGCCGGCTCGAGCCCGCGTGGCACGTCGAGCAGAAGGACTTGGCGTGGCAGCTCGAGCAGCTGCTGCTTCCCGACGCCGCGGCGGGGCCGTGCGAATCCGCGAAGCCCGCGGCGTGTACCCGGGCTGTGCTGGGCGCAACGAAGGCGAGTCC
>JADGQX010000325.1 GCA_017881445.1 Gemmatimonadota bacterium
CCCGCACCATGCGCGGCAGTGCGAGCAGCGGCGCGCGGTCCTGGTACCACACGATCGCCGCGTCGGAGACGTCCCGCCCGCCGATGGAGGCGCGCGCCTCGAGGCGGTTCTCCCCCGGCGCGAGCGTCACCGGCCAGCGCGCGCTGCCGTTCTCGACCGGCCGCCGGCCCAGCGCGCTCCCGTTCAGCGTCAGCTCGACCGCCGGCGCGTTGGCGTAGACGACGATGCTCTGCTCGCGGTTGCCGGCGGCGCTCCCCGCCCGCGCCGGCCAGTCGCGGGTGGCGATGTGCAGCACGGGGTCGCGTCGCAGGAGCGCCATGTAGTAGTAGGCCACGTCCTTGGGCCGGCGGTCGAAGTAGAACAGCCCCTTGTCGTTGATGGCCGGCTCGGCATCCTCTCGGCCCCAGGAGCCGAAGTCGAACTGGTTCCAGAGCGCGCTTCCCAGCAGCCAGGGCCGGGCCAGGATCTGGGGGAAGGTGGCCTCGTGGAAGAGATGCTCGTACTCGGTGGAGAAGTCGAAGGCGACCGGCGACGCCGCGTGGATGCGCTCGTCGCCGCCGGCGCCGTACTCGCTGATCATGAGCGGCCGCCGCGGATAGCGCGCGTGCAGCGAATCCAGGTACGTGCCGAAGTCCCGGAACTGCCCGTAGTACCAGCCGAAGTAGAGGTTCAGCCCCAGGATGTCGGGGATGTCGTGCAGCGCCTGGACGGAGTCGTGCGCGAACACGGCCATGACCGTCGGCCGCGTCGCGTCCTCCGCTTTGGCGCGGGCGTTCAGCCGCCGCGCGAGCGCGACGATCGCGTCCACATAGCCGTCGGGCCTGGGCCGCGGGGGCACGAGCATGACCTCGTTCATATAGCCCCAGAACAGGACCGACGGGTGGTTGTAGTTCTGCCGGATCATCTCGGTCAGCATGCCCTCGGCGTTGGCCGCGAAGGCCTCGGAGATGGTGATCCGGTTCACGACCGGGATCTCCTCCCAGAGCGCGAGCCCGAGGCGGTCGGCCTCCTCCAGCACCGCCGGTGCCTGCGGGTAGTGGGCCAGGCGCAGGAAGTTGAAGCCGGTCGCCTTCACCAGGGCGACGTCGCGCCGCTGCAGCTCGTCCGTGAGCGCGTTCCCCAGCCCCCGCACGTCCTGGTGCCGATTCGTGCCGTGCAGCGGGTAGGGCGTGCCGTTGAGCGAGAACCCCGTCTGGGCGTCGTACGCGAACCAGCGCAGCCCGAGCGGCGTCTCGATGCGGTCGGCCAGGCGGCGGCCGTCCAGGACCTCGGTGCGGACCGTGTACAGCTCCGGCGATTCCGGCGACCAGAGCCGGGGCGACGCGATGGGCGGCAGCGTCCGCTCGAAGCTGGCGGACGCGTGCACGCCCACGACCACGTCCGCGCTGGCGCTCGTGGCCTCGCGGCCGTCGGGATCGATCACGCGCACGAGCACGCGAGCCGAGCGGCGCGCGCCGCCGTCGTTGGCGATGGTCCCGCGCACCCGCACGAGTGCGCGCTCCGCCGTGAGCCGGGGCGCATCCGCGAAGACGCCGGGCGAGGCGTGGTCCAGCACGGTGACGTGAAGCGAATCCGTCGCCAGCAGCCAGACGTTGCGGTAGAGGCCGCCGTAGAAGGTGAAGTCCGCCGTGAGCGGCGGGACGTCCGGGTCGCGGCTGTTGTCCACGCGCACCGCGATCACGTTGGGCCGGTCGCGGGCGACCAGCGCCGTCACGTCCATGGCGAAGGCCGTGTAGCCGCCCACGTGGCGGCCGGCGGAGCGGCCGTTCACCCAGACGTCGGCCACCTGGTTCGCGCCCTCGAAGTAGAGGAAGATCCGCCGGTCGGCGAGCGCCGCCGGAATCTGCAGGCGACGCCGGTACCAGCCGACGCCACGACGGAACTCCGGCTCCTTCTGCAGGGCATCGGTCGCGTTCCAGGTATGGGGCAGGTCGACGCGGGACCAGGATGCGTCGTCGAAACCCGTCGCCTCGGCGCCCGCGACGTCGCCCGCGAGGAAGCGCCAGTCGTGGTTCAGCCCGAGGCGGACGCGAGGCGACGAGGCGGGCTCAGGCGGCGTCTGGGCGCTGGCCGGCACGGTGCCCGTGAGCGCCAGGAGCAGCAGGGCCCGGCGGCAGGCGAGCAGTCTCATGGCGGACCCCCAAGGTCCGGGGACTCGGAAACCTCATCTCACACGAAGTCACGAAGACGGCCGAAGACGATCCACCGGGACTCCCGATTGAGCCGGGCGGCGGAAGGATCCGTTTTGTTGTTTAACTACAACACCAACATGCTGCGGGTGCCGCGGGCCTCGCGCAAGCCGGTGCGCCCCAGGACGCCATTCGCGTTCTTCGGCTGTTCGTGTCTTCGTGTGAGATGAGTGTTCGGACGCCCTGATCGTCAGCCGAAGCGCCGGGTCGTCAGCCGCCGGGCTGGCGCACGCCGTCGTCGGCGACCAGGCGCTGGCCCCAGATGAAGACGGCGGCCATGAGCGCGATGAGCACCACGCCGTAGGCGGCGGCGGTGCCGAAGTCGTAGGCCCGCAGCTGGGAGAGGATCTCGATGGAGATGGGGCGCGTGGAGTGGGTGTAGAGCATGATGGAGGCGACGAACTCGCCCAGCGCCGTGACGAAGGCCAGCAGCGCGCCGGCGGCCAGGCCGGGGAGCACCAGGGGCAGCACCACGCGGCGCGCGGTGCGGGCCCAGCCGGCGCCCAGCGAGGCGGCGGCCTCCTCCAGGGCGGGGTCGAGCTGGCGGAAGGAGGTGAGCGCCGCGCGCGTGACCAGGGGGATGTCGCGGATGAAGTAGGCGACCGGGAGTATGGCGGCGGTGCCCACCAGCACGAATCGTCCGGCCAGCGGCTGGTTCACGCTGAAGGTGGAGGCCAGGGCAATGGCCAGCACGGTCCCGGGCAGTGCCCAGGGCAGGACCACCAGGGCGGCGAGCAGTCCCCGCCCGCGCAGCCGCCGGGCGGCACCGCGGGCCAGCAGCCAGCCGGCGGCCAGCGCCAGGACGATGTTGGCGGCGGTCGCGATCGTCGCCTGCTGCAAGGAGTTGAGCACGGGCCGGAACTTGGCCGCATCCGTGAAGAGCCCGCGGTAGTTCTCCAGCGAGTAGACGGGCGGCAGCAGCTCGGTGGTCCAGCTGCCCAGCGGCACGAAGGAGACGAGCAGCACGGTCAGGTGCGGCAGCAGCACCAGGATCACCACCAGCCAGGCGACGATGGCGGCGGCCACGTCCGAGCGGCGGCCGCGTCGCGCCGGCGCGGCACCCTTGCCGGTGCCCGTGTACGTCCGGTCGCCCTCATAGCGCTGCAGCACGCCCAGGAAGGCCAGGCAGGCGATGGCCAGGATGACGGTCTCCACCGCCGCCAGCGCCACGTCGCCGTTCAGCTTGCTAGCGAAGACCTGGGTGGTGAGCACCCGGAACCCGCCGCCGAATACGTAGGGCGCGCTGAACGAGCCCATGGAGGTCATGAAGACCAGCAGCGCGGCGCCGCCAATGGCCGGAGCGAGCAGGGGCAGCGTCACGCGCCGCAGCACCGTGAGCCTGGAGGCGCCCAGCGCCAGCGCCGCCTCGGCCTGGGCCGGGTCGAGGCGGGCCAGCGCGGCGGAGGTGAAGAGGTAGAAGTAGACGTACATGCTGTAGGCGTGGACCAGCAGGATCGCGCCCGGGCCGTCCAGTCGCCAGGGCGCCTGCGCGAGCCCGAGCAGCGCCTGCACGGCCCGCGTCAGGAAGCCGGTCTCGCCGTAAAGGAACAGGAAGGCGATCACGCCCACCAGCGGCGGCAGCAGCACCGGCAGCGACGCCAGCGCCGCCAGCACCCGCCGGCCGGGGAACTCGAAGCGGGTGAAGAGGAAGGCCAGCGGCACGCCGATGATGCCGGAGAAGAGCACGCTCAGCGCCGAGATCCAGAAGCTGTTCCAGAGGGCGCGCAGCTCCGAGCGGCTGGCGAAGAAGCGGGCGTAACTGGCCAGCGTGAAGCCGGGCACCGGGTTGCCGGCCGCGTCGAAGCCGCGCACCGAGTCGCCCAGCACGAACAGGTTGGGGTAGAGCACCAGCCAGAGGAGGAACAGGATGACGGCGCCGGCCAGCAGCGCGGCGGGGCGGGGGCGGGGGCGGCGCATCACGGCTCCAGGGCGGGATAGGCCGTGACGACGCCGCCCGGCGCGGGGCGCACCCGCACCGCCCGCCCGCGCGCCGCCGCGCCCGCGCC
>JADGQX010000326.1 GCA_017881445.1 Gemmatimonadota bacterium
CAGCTATCGGGTTCTTCATCGGCAACAGGGCGAGGTGGCGCCGGTCCGCGGTCATGCCCGCAAGAAACTCACGTCGTGAGCGAACCACCTCCGTCGTGCCATCATCAACGCGAATCCTTAGAATGCTGCCAAAGTCGCCGCCCGGAACCGCCGCGTTGACGTAGATCGCCCTGCCGTCCGCACTCCATTCGAACGCGAACAGCCCCCTCGGAAACCTCGCGACAACGCGCTCCGGGCCGCCGGTCGCGGGCACGATCGAGAGGTTCATCGCTCGACCGGAGTCGACGCCGGCGAACGCGATCCACTTCCCGTCGACCGAGATCTGGACGGATACGCCGCCGGTGTTCGCGTCCACCCGCCCTACCGTAACGCGCTGGGCGGGCCCGCGCGCTCTTCCGGTTTTCGCGTCCACCGGCATGGCCCACACGTAGTGTCCGGAGTCGCCATCCCCCGCGCGCACAAACGCGATCATGTCACCCCTGGGCGACCACCTCATGTCCTGCGCGCTGCCATCGGCGAGGTCCCACGACTGTCGGCTGGCGACATCGAACATCCGCAGGTTCCTCGGAGTGGCCAGCAGGACGAATCGCCCGTTCGGCGACGTGCTGAAATCCTTGACGCTGTTTCCCCCGAAAGAGGCGAGTGTTCTGAGGACGGGCGCCTGTTGCGCCACGAGCGCAGCCGAGTGCAGCGCGAGGGCGCCGACGACGATTGGCACGAAGCGAAGGCGAGACATGGTGATGATCTCCCGTATGCCAGGAAACATGCACCGCAATGGCGGCGGCCGACGAGTTGAGCGCTGCTCGGCGATGGAGAGAGTGACAACAAGTGTGCCACTCGAGGAATTGCGCGCAAGGCGCTGTGGTGCCGGCACTTGCCCGCTTCGTGGGCACCGCAATGAGACGCTGCGATTGAACGAACCGTTCAGGAACCGCTCGCAAGTCGTTACGGGCTCTCGCGCCCCATTGGCTCTTCGCGCTTCGCGATCTCCTGCAGGGGGGATAGGGAATCCAAACGCCATTTCGTGCTCCCTCGCAAGGTTGATTCTCAGCGGCCCCTGGTCAACGATCGAGCTGACGGGAGCGGCCATGGCGGGTGGGTGCGCAGCCATAGCGGGTTGGGTCGGCCGAGTCGGCTCGGCGGTGGGTCGGTTCGCGCGCGTGCGGCAGGGGCGTGAGGGGGAGGGCGGCGGCGGCAGAAACGCCTCTGGGCCAGATGGCGGTGCTAGAACGTCGGAGGCCGGACGCCCCGGGAGGCTGGGCCGCCCTCGGGACCCGGGCTGCAGGCGATTGGCGCGCCTCGGCTCCAGGTCTCTCCTGTGCGGGCAACGGCGCGGCGATGGCGGCGAACGGGGCAAGCAGGGCGAGGGTGCGGAAGCGGGACATCGGGCCGGCTCGAGAAACGGATGGCCTATTGTGCGGTGCGAAGGCCGCGAGCGCAAACCCGCTCCGAGAGGCCATGCGGACTCCGTGCCCGGCCACCCGGCGGAGAGCGGTCCCGTCGCCCTGGACGTCCCTGACACATGCGCCGGGAGGGGCTCGAACCCGTGACCCTCAGCTTTGAAGGCTGCAGCTCTATCCAACTGAGCTACCGGCGCCTACCGCGGCAGCACCATCACCTCGACGTGTGAAGGCTGTGTGCTCGTGCGGTAGATCCGGTGGGTGTGCGCCCGATACGCTGAGGCCGGGGCCTCGAAGATGTTCGGCACGTACGTCTGCGGGTTCCGATCGTAGAGCGGGAACCAGGTGCTCTGGATCTGCACCATGATCCGGTGGCCCCGCCGGAAGGTGTAGAATTGCTGGTGCAAATCCACCGTGTACGACTGGACGGTGTTAGGCCGAATCGGCTCCGGCCGCTCGAAGCTCCGCCGGTACCGCCCGCGCAGGATGTCCCCCGCCACCATCAACTGGTAGCCGCCCATCTGGGACCGGCCGGGCACGCTGTCGGGGTAGACGTCGATCAGCTTCACCACCCAGTCGGCGTCGGAGCCGGTGGTTGAGGCGAACAGTCGGCCGAGGATGTTCCCCGCGATGACGACGTCCTCCTGGAGCGGCTCGGTATGCCACGTGAGCACGTCGGGCCGTCCGTCCGCGAAGCGCTGATCCTCAGTCATCCAGCGAGTCCACGAGCCGTACGCGATCGATCGCGGAACGAAGGGCACCGGGTGGGCGGGGTCGGAGACGTACGCGTCGAAGCCGGCGCGCTCGCTCGGCGGGTCGAACGAGAGCCGGCCGTTCGGCTGAAGGTACAGCCGGCGCACCGTCGCCTCGCGCGGCGGCCAGCGGTCGAAGGCGCGCCACTGGTTCACGCCGGCGTCGAACAGCTGCGCCCCGGGGAAGTGGCCGTCGCCGCGCCCCTTGAGCCAGTAACGGAACCAGGGCGCCTGCATGTTGAGGAGGAAGGTGTCCGCGGTCGCGCTGCCGAAGCGCAGATTGCCCAGGGATTGGCCGCCAGGGCCCCACCACTGGCTGTGGAACCACGGCCCGATCACGAGGGAATTGATGCCGGCGGTGTCGAACCGCTCGAGCGCCGCGTACGTCGCCTGGGGCCCGAAGAGGTCTTCCTGGTCCCACCAGCCGCCGACGCTGAGGGTCGGCACGCTGAGCCGCGTGACCAGTCGCTGAAATGCCCTCCGCTGCCAGACGCTGTCGTAGGCGGGGTGCTCCACGAAGCGCCGCCACGTGGGGATGCGCATCGCCCCGGTCGAATCCGTGACCGCTTTGAGGCTCCCCAAGGAGAGGTACCAGTCGTAGGTGTCGTACCAGCCGACCCTGACGGGCTCGGCGCCAACCATCTGGCCCTCCATATACGAGGAATACGTGAGTCCGTACGTCTGCCGGAATGCGCCCTGGTGGAAGAAGTCGTCGCCCATCCAGGTGTCGGTCATCGGCGCCTGCGGCGAGACGGCCCTCACCGCCGGGTGCGGGCCCAGGAGCACCACCTCGGCAAGCCAGCCCGGATAGGAGATGCCGGTGACGCCGACGCGTCCGTTGTTGTTGGCGACGTTGTGGATCAGCCACTCGACGGTGTCGTAGGCGTCGGTCGTCTCGTCCACGGCGGATGAATCGCGGGGGTCCCTCGCCGGACGGTTCATCACGAACGTGCCCTCGGAACGGTTGCGGCCGCGGATGTCCTGAAAGACGAAGATGTACCCGTCGGTCGCCAGTGCCCGGTTGCCGGCCGGCACCGACCCGGTCTCCTGCCACCCGCGGGCCCCGTACGGCGTGCGCTCGAACAGGATGGGCAGCGGTTCCGCGGCGTCCCGTGGCGCCATGATGACGGTGAAGAGGCGAACCCCGTCGCGCATCGGGACCATCACCTCGCGCCTCTCGAAGGCGGGCGCAGACCGGTCGGCCACTTGTTGGGGAGGTTCGAACCCCAGGTTCCGAGGGCTGCTCGGCAGGTCCGGTTCAAGAGGGGACAACCGGGCCGCTCTGTATATCCCGGTCGTGGGAACGGTGCGGTCCACCACCTCCAAGGTGAAGTCGTCGAGCCAGAGTGTCCCGCGGCCCCTGAGCAGCCCGCCGAGAAACACCTGCACGGCATCCGCGGGAACGTCCAGGACCAACTCGCAACGCTGCCAGTCGCCAGTCTCCGTGAGCGACCGGTCCGCCATGTTATCCAGCTCCATCTGGGTCGCGCCATCCACACGCATCCACACGGCCGCGAAGTCCGCCACGCCGGTGGCGCGAGCGTAGCCCGTCAAGCGGATCCGCCGGCCGCGGTAGTCGTCAGCGCGGATGCCCTGCCTGACAGTGCCGACCTCATCGATGCTCGCATCGTCCG
This sequence comes from Gemmatimonadota bacterium, assembly GCA_017881445.1. Classification (GTDB taxonomy): domain Bacteria; phylum Gemmatimonadota; class Gemmatimonadetes; order Longimicrobiales; family RSA9; genus JADGQX01. The sequence continues at coordinate 3,787 of JADGQX010000326.1, forward strand.
ACTGGATGCGGATGCTGCTCAGACCACCGTGCTTCACCTGTCGATCGAGGCGCCAGCGGAAGGCTGAGGTGTCCGCAGGGCCCCGCCAAGCGGCAGGGAGGGAATCGGGGACCTGAGCGTGCGCGCAGGGGAGTAGTATGCCGGCGAAGTGGGCAGCGACGAGCAGAGCGAGCGTTCTCACGGAGCCTCCTGAATGCCGCGCAGCTAGGGGATAGGGAATCCAAACGCCATTTCGTGCTCCCTCGCAAGATTGATCCGTTAGCGGCCTCAGGTCAACGATCGAGCTGACGGGAGCGGCCATGGCGGGTGGGTGCGCAGCCATAGCGGGTCAGGTTGGCCGAGTCGGCTCGGCGGCGGGTCGGTTCGGGCGCGTGCGGCAGGGGCGTGAGGGGGAGGGCGGCGGC
>JADGQX010000327.1 GCA_017881445.1 Gemmatimonadota bacterium
TCGCGTTCGGGCTGACCTCCGCCGCCTCGATCGTCTTGCCGATGGCGCTTTATCTCGGCGGCATGGGTATGGTGCTGCCGCAGGCGCTGGCTGGCGCGATGACGCCGTTTCCCGAGCGGGCGGGTGCGGCGTCCGCGCCGCTCAGCCCAGCGCGGCGATTACCAGGCCCACTGCGCGTTCCAGCGTCAGCCGCTCACTTCCGCCCGGGTCTGAACACCAGGGCGTACATGACCCCGACCGCGAGGAGCACAACTCCCCACCAGATGCCGGCATGGAGACTGGCCAGCACCACGTGCGACTCGGGGCCACCTGCACCCGGCACGAGGTTGGCGACCAGGATGATGAGCCCGTAGATCGCCAGCAGCGTGCCGATGAAGAACCAGATCGAGATCCCCTGTGCGAGATCGTCATGGTGCTCGCCGACCATTTCGTCCCCCTTACCAGAACAGGATTTGCAGCACGATGAAGCCGGCGAAAACGACGCCCGCCCAGAAGATGGGGCGCTTCACCAGCGGCAGATCTCCGTCCGAGGGTATGTCCGTGCACCCCCGGACCAGTCCGACCAGCTCCGCTTCGGGCTTCGGCTGCGTCATGTAGCTGACGACGACCGTCACGCCCACGCAGATCAGCCAGGACCAGAGGGCCCGGTACATGTCTTCGGCCAGTGCCTTGGCGTCGGCGGAGCCGGCGATGATGCGCAGGGCCCTGGGGTCCACCCTCACCCAGGCCCACATGCCTACGGACGACGCCGTTCCGGCCAGCAAGCCCCAGAATCCCCCCGCCCTGGTGGCCCGCTTCCACAACATGCCCAGGATGACGGTGCCGAACAGCGGGGCGATGAAGAAGCTGAACAGCGCCTGCACGTAATCCATGATGCTGGCCGACCTCTGCACGAGGTACGCCGTACCGATGCTCGCGATCACGCCGATGAACGTCGTCCAGCGTCCTACTGCAACGTAGTGCTTATCCTCCACTTCCGTCTTCGTCAGGGCAAAATGGATCGGCTTGTAGATGTCGTAGGTCCAGACGGCGGCGAACGCGGTTATGTTGCCCGCCATTCCCGACATGAAGCCGGCAATGAGGGCGGTCACCCCCAACCCGAGCAGGCCTGGCCCGAGGTAGCGTGCCATCATGAGCGGCAGGATCTCGTTATAGCTCGCGGCTCCGGTGGCGGCGGCCTGGTCCTGTCCGACCAGGCCGGGCATCACGGCAAGGCCGATCAGGCCCGGAAGGATCACGATGAACGGGACCATCATCTTGAAGGCGGAGCCGATGATGGGCGCCATCTTCGCCGACCTCAGGTCCCGCGCCGAAAGCACCCTCTGCACCACCAGGAAGTCGGTCGTCCAGTACCCGAACGAGATGATGAACCCCAGGCCGAAGACAATGCCGGTCCACTGGATGCCCATCGGATTGTCCTTGAAATGCCCGAGCGTGCTCCAGAGGTGCGTGTAGTCGCCGGCCGGCATGTTCTGGTGGATTCTCGCCACCATGCCGCTCCAGCCTCCCACCTCGAGCAGGCCGATGATCGGCACGAGCAGGGCGCCGAACCAGATCAGCATGAACTGCAGCACTTCGTTGAAGATGGCCGAGAGGAGCCCGCCGAGCACGACGTAGACCATCACCGTGATGGAGGAGATCCAGATGCTCACGTTGATGTCCCAGCCCAGCACCACCTTCATGACGAGGGCCATGGCGAACATGTTGACGCCGCTCATCAGGACCGTCATGAACGCGAAGGACACCGCCGAGAGCATCCGCGCGCCCTCGCCGTACCTCAGCTTCAGATAGCCCGGTACGGAGTGGGTCTTCGAGATGTAGTAGAACGGCATCATGATGAGGCCGAGGAAGAGCATCGCGGGTATGGCGCCGATCCAGTACCAGTGCGTCGCGAGGATGCCGTACTGGTACGCCGACGCGGCCCAGCCCATGAGCTCCAGGGAGCCCAGATTTGCCGAGATGAAGGCGAGCCCGGCAATCCAGGCGGTCATCTTTCTTCCCGCGAGGAAGAAATCGTCGCCCGTGCGCGTGAACCGCATCAGGTAGAACCCGATGCCGAGCACGAGCAGGAAGTAGAGCACGATGATCAGCATGTCGGCCCAGCCGAGATGCACGAGGCTGGAGCCGCTTCCGAACAGAGATGCGAGGAATGACATTCTGAGTCTCATGTTGGAGATCCGCGCCGAGACAGCCGTGTGAGCGCTACCAGCAAGAAAGCATGCACAGGGTCAGCCCGCTGCGCGTACTCGGAATGATGCCTCCGCGCGACAGATCCGTCACCGGGCCACGAAACCCCAACACTTCCTGAGGGGCGTGAGAGCATAGGGTCGGGCACGCGGTTGCGTCAAGGCGAATGTCTCCACGCGGGCGAGGGGGCAGATCAGCGGCTGGGCGCGGCGTCCCGCCGCGTGCCGCGCCCGCCCCGTCCGGCCGCCACGCGCGGGCGCGGCCGTGGCTCTAGGTCGTGGCCACCTCCCGCGGCGGCCGCGCGGCACGGTACCAGGCGCGGAAGCGCCGGTAGGGCTCCTCGTACTGCACGTGGGCCCGCAGGTCAGGCTGCTCCAGGGGCGCGCGCGTGAGCGTGGCGCGCGCGGCGGCGGGCAGGTCCGGGAAGGCACCCGCGCCCACGGCCGCGAGCAGCGCGGCGCCATAGGCGGGGCCTTCCTCGCGGTTGACCGTGCAGACGGGCAGCCCGAACACATCGGCCTGCAGGCGCCGGACGAAGGGACTCTTCGCGCCCCCGCCGGTGAGCAGCAGGCTGGAGGGCGAGAGCCCCAGCTCCTGCAGGATGGTGAGCGAGTCGCGCAGCGCGAAGCAGACGCCCTCGAGCACGGCACGCGTGAGGTGCGCCCGCGAGTGCGCGAGACTCAGCCCGAGGAAGGCGCCGCGGGCGGCGGCGTCCCGGTGGGGCGTACGCTCGCCCTGCAGGTAAGGCAGGAAGGTCACGCCGTCGGCGCCGGGGGGGATCGTCGCCGCCTCCAGGTTCAGCGCCATGTCCGCATCGGCGGTTCCGGCCAGCTCGCGCGCGAGCTGGTCGCGGTACCAGGCGAAGGCGCCGCCGGCGGAGAGGATCACGCCCATGACGTACCACACGTCGGGCAGCACGTGGCAGAACGTGTGCGCCCGCAGCCCCGGATCCACCAGCGGCCGGGCCGTGGGCGCCAGCACGGTGCCCGACGTGCCCCAGCTGCTCACCGCCTCGCCCGGCGCCACCGCGCCCACGCCGGCGGCGCCACAGGCGTTGTCGGCTCCGCCCCCCACCACGGGCGTGCCCTCGGCGAGCCCACTCGCCCGGGCCGCCCCGGCGGAAATGCGGCCCAGCACCTCGGCGGAGCCGCCCACGTCCGGCAACAGGGAGAGGGGGAGTGCCACCGCCTGCATGATCTCGGCGCTCCAGCGCTGGCGCGTGGGATCGTACATGAGTGTGCCGGAGGCGTCCGAGGGCTCAGCGGCGAGGGCGCCGGTCAGGCGGAAGCGGATGAAGTCCTTGGCCAGGAGCACCCGGGCGAGCCGCTGGAATGCGGCCGGCTCGTGGTTGCGCAGCCAGAGCACCTTGGGCAGGGTGAAGCCTTCCAGCGCCGGGTTGCTGACCCATTCCCGGAGCTGCTGCTCGCCCCCGGCGCGCGCCGTGATCTCCGCGCATTCCGCGGTGGTGCGGCCATCGCACCAGAGCAGCGCCGGGCGGATGACGGCGCCCGCCGCGTCCAGGAAGACGGAGGAGTGCATCTGCCCGGAGATGCCTACGGCGGCGACGCGGGCACCGGGCCGCTGGGCCAGCAGCGCGCGAACCGACGTCAGCGTGGCCTGCCACCAGGCCTCGGGGTCCTGCTCGGCCCAGCCCGGCTGGGGCGTGGACAGGGCGAGCGGCGTGTTGGCGGCGGCCTCGACCTCCCCCGCAGGGGTGACGAGAATCGCCTTGACGCCGCTGGTGCCGATGTCCAGCCCCAGGAAGCGCTCGTCGGCCACGGTCAGCGCACTCCGAGCAGGAGCTCCATGGTGAGCTGGTCGAGGCGCTCGTAGCCGTAGCCCTGGGCGCGCATGGCGTCGAGGTCGAAGGACTGCGCCTTCAGCTGCGCCGCGCGCTCCGACGTGAAGGTGGTGTGCTCCGCCGGCTGCCCGCCGCGCAGGGAGAACTCGCGCAGGATCTGCTGCATCTCGGGGTCGGCGTTGAAGCGCGCCA
>JADGQX010000107.1 GCA_017881445.1 Gemmatimonadota bacterium
CCGGCCAGCGCCAGGACCGCGGCGGCGCGCAAGCGCCGCCGCCCCGCTAGCGCCGCCGCCGCCGCCCGCAGGCGCGCTCCCACGGCCGGGAGCGACAGCAGCCACCACACTGCGATCAGGCGGTAGGCGAACGCGAACAGCACCAGACCGACGCCCCAGGCCAGCGCCTCCACCAGCGCTTCCCTGCCCCGAGCGCGCTCCGCGGGGAGGGGCCGCAGCCAGGGCAGCGCCAGCAGCAGGGCCGCGATGAGCGCCGCGCCCGCAACGTCCATGGCCGCCTCGAACCCCGGCTCCATCTCCGCGATGGCGGGCGGGCGCAGCAGCAGGGCGTTGGGCGCGAAGTTCAGGCGGAAGACCGCCGGCCAGAGCAGGCCGTAGGGCGAGACCAGCCAGCCGGCCAGCAGCACCGCGAGCGGCGCCAGGAGGCGGCGACGCCCGCCCCCCGCGCCCCCCGCCAGCCGCAGCGCCAGCGGCGCAGCCGTCAACGGGAAGAAGAGGTGCACGTTCGCGGCGACACACCCGAGGACGAAGTGCGCGCCCAGGATCCTGCCCATGCCCCGTCGTGGCCCCACGTCGGCCGGGGCGGCCGGGGCCGCGGAGGTGGCAGGGCCCACCGTCGCAGATGGCGGCGCCGCGGACGATGCGAGCGAGCCGCCGCCCGGCGCCGGCGCGCCGGCGCCGGCCGCGGAGTCCGCCAGCGCCCAGGCCAGCGGAACCAGCACGAACAGCAGCTGCTCCGGCCGCAGCTCGTTGGCTACCGCCGCCATGGCGGCATAGTTCACGGCACCCAGCGCGGCGGCGACTCCGGCACCCCAGCCCCGCCCCCGGGCGAAGCGCACCGCGGCCAGCACCGCGCCGGCGCCCACCAGCGCCTGCAGCAGGTGCAGGCCCAGCGGTCCGGCCAGTGCCAGGGCGCCGTAGTAGGTCACCTGCGCCAGCCACGAATACGCGAAGTAGGGATTGCCCGCCCGCGTCCAGGCGAACGGCTCGACCCGGGGCCAGGCGGCGTTGCGCACGATCCACTCGCCCACGGCCAGGTGCTGGGGCAGGTCCGGGTCGGCCAGGGGAGCCGCAAACGACAGTGCGGCGGCGCCCAGGGCCGTGGCCGCGATGGCTCCTCGCCCGGGGCGCCCGGAGCCGGAAGGGGGTTCGTTCACCCCGGACGGGATACCACCGCTGCAGTCCGGCGGCAAGGGCGCCACGTCCTGAAGCAGCGCCGCGGAAACAAAATACAAGGGTAGCCGCGGGCATCGCCCGGCCGCGCGGGCGGTAGCGGCGGGCCCCGGCTGCACCGGTGCCTTTTCGGCGTCAGCCGCGGATTCATCCCCATTGAGCCGGAGACCGCAATTGCCTATCTTTCGGTGCGCGCTTTCCGCACCTCCAAATGTCAAATTCGGACCTGAGGCCCAGTGCGAGCCACCCTAAACCGGCGACCCGGTCGTTGAGCATCGTACCGATCTTCATGTACCACAGCATCGGTGAGCCGCCCGCAGGCTCTTCCTGGCCGGTGCTGTACGTGCGGACGGCGACGTTCCGCCATCAGCTGGGGATCCTGCGTGCGCTGGGATACCGGCTGGTGGGCATGTCGGAGGCGATGCCGGTGCTGCGGGGGGAGCGCCGGGAGCGAGTGGCCGTCATCACGTTCGACGACGCCTACGAGGACGTGTTCGAGCACGCGCTTCCGGTGCTGCTGGAAGCCGGTGCCCGCGCGACGACGTACGCGGTGAGCGGGTCCCTGGGCGGCTACAACGCGTGGGACGCGGAGAAGGTGGGCGCCCGCAAGCCGCTGATGAACGCGGAGCTGCTGCGGGAGTGGCGGCGGCAGGGGATGGGAGTGGGAGCGCATACCCGGACGCATGCGCGGCTGCCGGGCATGAGCCCGGACGCCCTGGAGGCGGAGGTCCGGGGCAGCCGGGAGGACCTGGAGGCCGTCCTCGGCTGTGCCGTTGATCAGTTCTGTTACCCATACGGCGAGATGGACGACGTGATCGTGGGAGCCGTGCGTGACGCCGGCTTCGTGGCCGCGACCACGACGCGGCGAGGCCGCGCCCGATCGGGCGACGACCTGCTGCGCCTGCGTCGCATCCCGGTCAAGCGCCACCTGCCCCTGGCGCTCTTCCCCTTCCGGGTCGTCACCTCCTACGAGGACAGGCGCGGGTGAGACTGCTCTTCGTGGGCACGGGCTGCGGCGGAGGTGGCACCGAGAGCCACTTCGCATCGCTCGCCAGCGCCATGGCGGGCGCGGGCCACGAGGTCGCGGCCGTGGTCCGTCCGGGCGAGCACATCTACCGCGAGCTGGCTTCCGCGGGCGGCGTCCGGCTGTACGCCGGGCGCTTCGACCGCAACAACGACCCGGCGGGAGCGGCGAGCCTCTGGCGCGCGGTCCGGCATTTCCGCCCGGACTGGGTCGTGGCATCGTTCAAGCGCGAGTATCTCTCGGCCGCCCTCGCCGCCCGGGCGCACGGCGCCGGCACCGCGTTCTTCAAGCACATCGTGAACATGCATCCGGCCAGCGTGCGCCTGATCCCGCGCCTGGCCGACCGTTTCATCGTGCCCTCAGAGTACCTGCGGGACGAGCTGGTGCGCCGCGGTGCTCCCGCCCGCCGGCTGCGCGTGCTGCCGAACCCGGTGGACCTGCGTCGTTTCGCGCCGAACGCGGCGCTGCGCGCTTGCACCCGCGCCGAGCTCGGGGTCGGGAGCGATGAGGTGCTGATCGGGTTCGTGGGGCGGCTGGAAGCCGGCAAGGGGATCCACGAATACGCGCAGGCGCTGGACCTGGCTATGGAGCGCAGCGCCAGCCTGAGGGCGCTCTGGGTGGGCGACGGCGAGGCCGCGGCGCTTCTGCTGGAGCGGATCTGGCGCTCGCCCCACCGCGATCGCCACTCGCATCTGGGCTGGCTGGCCGATGTCCGTTCCAGCTACGCGGCCATGGACCTACTGGCGCTACCCTCGATCGGCCCGGAGACGTTCGGTCGGGCCTCCATCGAAGCGCAGGCGGCGGGCGTACCCGTGCTGGCGAGCCGCAACGGGGGCATCCCCGAGACGTTGGCCGACGGCGAGACAGGGCTGCTCCTGCCGGCGGGCGACGCGCCCGCCTGGGCGGAGGCCATCGTTCGCCTCGCCCAGGATGGGCCGGCTCGCGCCCGCATGGGCGCGGCCGGGCGCGACTTCGTGCAGGCGCACTTCTGCCAGCGCCGGATCGCCGCCGATTTCGAGCGGCTCCTCAACGACGAGCGGGCGCCGGCCTGACGGCCGGGCGCGCCCCAACGGCCCCCCCGATCCACCCTCACTTCCCCGGATTCCGCCCCATCCCCTGGAACCAACCGCCGTCTTCGCCGTACGAAGCTGTGCACTCGAGTCCGGAGGCAAGGATGGACAGGAAGCAGTTTCTCGCGGGGTTGGGCGGGATCGGTGCGGCTTCGTTCCTGGGGATGCGCTCGACGTCGGCGCAATCCGCCCGCGGCGATGCGCACGGTCCGGGGAAACCGAAGTCGGAGTGGAAGAAGCTCCTCCCGGCGGCAGCCTACGCGGTTCTCTTCGAGGAGGACACCGAGCGCTCGTTCACGAGTCCCCTGAACGACGAGCATCGCCCCGGCACCTTCATCTGCGCGGCCTGCTTCCAGCCGCTGTTCGATGCCAGGGCGAAGTTCGATAGCGGCACCGGCTGGCCCAGCTTCTACGAGGCGCTGCCCGGCCGCATCGCCACCAAGAGGGACTTCCGCCTCATCTGGCCCAGGGCGGAATACCACTGCACCGTGTGCGGCGGGCACCAGGGTCACGTCTTCGACGACGGCCCGGCGCCGACCGGCAAGCGCTACTGCAACAACGGCGTAGCGCTGCGCTTCATTCCGGCGGGCGAGGCGCCGCCGCCGCTGCGAGCCTGAGCCGCAGGGCCCGCGCGCCACCCGCGCGGGCTCAGAAGCGCTTCGACCAGCGCAGGAAGGTGCCGAAGGCACGCACCCGCGACGCGGTCAGGGCGGAGAACGACGGCTCGGCCGGCAGGAAGCGCGGCTCCCACGTGGTGGTCCAGGTGAAGCCGGAAGGCCTCCGGTACTCCAGCAGCACGCCGGGGATCGTGGTGGTGCGCCCGCGCAGCTCCACGAAGAAGCGCCGGCTCAGGTACTTGCCTGCCTCGATCTCCGTCCCGTTCAGGACGTTGCTGAAGTAGCTCTGGAAGGCCGCCTCCGCAGGCAGCTCACCCGGATGCACGCGGAACACGTCGAGCCCAGCGCGCGTGCCCTGCTCCTGCAGGTCGGACACGGTCTGCTCGACCATGGCGCCGATGGCCAGCGAGCCCACCTGCTGCTGAACCAGCGCCGGAATCCCCGCCAGGCCTCCGGAGCCGCCCGTGCTGAGCGCGGCCGAGCTCTGCAGCGTCACGAGCGACGAGGCCGACTGGCCGAAGGCGAGATAGCTGAGCAGGTCGCTCTGCGAGAGGGGTGGCTGCGCGTTGCTCTGGAACGTCACCCGCGGCTCCATCATGGTGCCGCTGACGTTGATCTGGATGTCGAGCGCTTCCTGTCCCCGGCGCTGGACGTTGTAGATCGCCGAGAGCTGGAGCAGCGGGTTCAGGGTGCCTCCGCCCAGGAAGGTGGCCGAGCCGGTGCTGAGCTGGAAGACCCTCCCGGAATACGTGTACTCGCCCCGGTCCGAGTTCACGCTTCCCAGCAGCGAAAGCGTCTGGTGCGCGTTGTCCATGCGGACGTGCAGCGGACCGGCGTCGTCGGGCGTGTAGATCTCGACGTTCGCCTGCGAGTTGCGGACCCAGGTGTCGGGATCGATCCGCAGCGCCACGTCCACGTTCAGGTTCTGCAGCAACGGGTTGGGAGCGGTCAGCACGTTGGGGCCCAGGCCGGTCGTGTCGATGATGCCTGCCAGCGTGGGGTCGTCCAGGTTCGTGGCGTGCTGGGTCCGGACCTCGGGCGCGTAGATGATCCCGCCCGTGATCCTGGTGTCGCCGCTCACGTCCAGCGCGGTATAGGGCCCTTTCACGGCCAGCGAGGCGTCGGCCCGGATGCGGCCCCACTTGTTGTCGAGCACGGTCACGTCGCTGGCGGCGACGGCCAGGTCGAAGGCGGGCCGGGTGAGCTGCGCCAGGTCCACGGTCCCCGTCGCCCGGATGGTGCCGACGGCGTGGGCCATGATCGAGTCCACGTGGGCCGTCCGGTCCTGCAGTCTCACGGTGCCGACGATGTCGTTGTAGAGCACGCCCGACGACGTCACGCGCAGCGACCCGAGCTCGAGCTGCAGCGCCCCGTTGGTCGTGGGGCTGTCGAGCGTGCCGCGCACGGCCACCGTGCCCCGGACGCGGCCACGCACATCCGACACCGCGTCCGTGAAGCTGGGCAGCACTTCCAGCGGCAGGGAGTCGGCGCGCACGTCCAGCTGCAGCGGTGCCGTCCGTAGCAGTCGGGGCCCGGTCACACCGGAAAGGGCGAGGTTCAGCGGGAGCTGCGCATCGGCCGTGGCAAGCAACTGCGGCCCCTGGAAGAACTGCGCGTTGCCGCGCAGGTCGGCATCGGCGTAGGACAGGGTGGCCCGGAGATCGGGGAACGGTCGGCCGCCCCAGACGCCGCGCACGAGCGCCACCGTGCCGGAAAGCACCGGGGCGCGCGTCGTCCCCTGGACGTGGGCATGGAGCCCCAGCACTCCCTGCAGACTGGCGGTGTCCTGGGCAAGCGTCATGATCTGACCGAGCTGCAGGCCCTCCACGTCCAGGCGCAGGTCGGCGCTGCCGCTTGCCGGGAGCCGCCCATCCGCCCGCAGGTAGCCGCCGGTGCTGCCGAGCAGCTCCAGCCCGCCCACGGTCACACCCTGGCTGCCCCAGCCGATCGTCGCCGGGTGACTCGAGCGCCAGGTGGTGGTATCGAAGCGCAACAGCACGTCCTTCAGTGCGACCTGCTTCTGGTCGAGCGACAGGTCGAAGTCCGAGTGCGCGCGGAAATCGCGCTGCGGGTCCTGGAAAACCGCCACATCGGCGCTGCCGGTGCCGTTGGCGCTCAGGCCGTTGTAGCTCCCCACCACCCGGGCGCTGTCGAAGCCGAAACCTGCGACGATCACGGTGTCGCCGAACGCGTCCAGGTGGACGAGCGGGGTCGGCGTCCCGTAGCCGGCCAGGCTGAACGTCGCCGACCCCCGGCCGACGTAGCTGGCGCCCAGGCTGAGGGCGCGCGCGCTGACGGTGCCGCGCGCGTCGAACCGCCCGATGTTGCCGGTCAGGGTGCCTTCCGAGCTGAAGCTCCCGGCGAGCGTGTCCCGCCGCAGCGGCACCGTATCCGGCCTGAGCGGCGGCGGCGGCGGGTACCCCACCGCCGCGCGCTGCACCTCCGTCGCCCGGGCGATGCGCAGGGAGTCCGCCCGCGCCCGCGCGAAGGTCCGCGCCCGCAGCGCCGGCCTGGGCGTCACGATCCCCGGTTTCAGCGGAACGTGCGACGCGAACTGCGAGATGGTGTCCACGCGCAGCAGGTAGTGCAGCGTGCCGGAGCGGGCGGGCGTCAGCCCGAAGCTGCCGTCCACGTCGGCCAGGGCGGAGCTCAGGCGAACGTGGCCCCGCTCGAACGTTGCGACGCCGTCGGCCAGGCGCGCCGTGACCAGGACACTGTCCAGCCGCGGAGTGCCGGGCGCCTGCGAGTCGACGAGCCGCGCGTCCAGGAAGGCGCTCAGGGTGGCCGGATCGGTGCCCGCCCCGCGGGCGACGACGGTGCCGGTCAGGCTCGTCCGGGGCGCGTGCGTGCTGACGGCGGCCGCGTTGAACGCGCTCAACGTGGAAGTGACGTCGTAGCGCTTCGGGCTCGCGGCCAGATCCAGGGTGCCGCGCAGGTCGAGGGCGCCGCCGCTGTCGGGCAGCGCCAGGTTCACCCGGGTGGTGAGGTTGGCGAGCCGGCCCCGCGCCACGACCGTCCCGCGGGCCCGGCCGTGCAGCCCGGCAGCGGGCGCGAAGGCACCCACCGTGGCCAGTGAGAGCGCCGGTGCGCGCAGGTTCACGTCGAAGAAGCCCGGTGTGCGCCAGGTCGCGTCCGCGCTCCCGACCAGGTGCGAGTAGCCGGTCGGGCCGCGGTGCTCGAGGTCCAGGATGGCCGCGACCTGCTTCGTCGCCAGGGAAGCCGTGAGATTCGTCCGCCCGCTGAGCGTGCCGCCGAACGGCAGGCTGGGGAAGAACGGCTTCAGCGCCGCGACCTGCAGCGGATCGAAGCCCAGGCGCAGGCCGCGGGCAGCGAATCCGCCCGTGACCTGCACCCGGCCGTTCGCCGTCACGCGGGATTGGCCGTAGCGCGCATCCACGTGCGTCACGTCGGCGACGATGTCGAAGCCGCGAGCTCGCGAGCCCGTCAGCGTCGTCGTCCCCGACAGCATGCCGGCGAAGGGCAGCCGGGGCGCGAACGGCCGGAGCAGGGCGAGCTGCAAGGGCGCGAAGCGGAGGCGCAGGCCCTGCGCGCTGAAGCCGTCGCGCGGCGAGACGCGGCCGTTGGCGAGCAGATGCGAGCGCCCGGCCGCCGGGTCCGAATCCACCAGGTCTGCCGCCAGCACGAAACCGCGCCGGCTCGACCCTGTCAGCGTGGCTTCACCCGTCACCTGGCCGTGGTAGGGCACGCCCGGCGCATAGCCGCGCAGCAGCGATAGATGCAGCGGCTGGAAGCGAACGCGCAGTCCGCGCGCCTCCAGCCCGCCCGCGCCCGCGCCCACGCGCCCGTCCAGCACCAGCCGGCTGGTGGGCCCGCCGCGCTCGCGGTAGTCGGTCCAGCCGCCGACCTGCATCGCCGCCGGTGTTCCGTCCAGTCGCAGCTCGCCGGCAAGGGTGCCGTCCACCTTCAGGGGCACGGCCGGCGCATAGTGCCCGACCAGGCGGGTATCCACTCCCGCGAAGGCCACGTTGCTCGGACCCACCCGGAGCGAGCCGGCTCCCAGCTGGAAATCCGCGCCTCCCGCGACCACGCCCGTCCCGGAGTGGAGGTCCATTGCGGAGGTGACGACGTGCACGAGGCCGGCGTGACTCGTGAACGCCAGCCCCAGGCGGCCGCCGCCGGCGGGCATGTCCGGGTAAAGGAAGCGGCCGTCGGCGAAGGTCAGCGGCGCGAGTCCCAGCACGACGTAGGCGCCGTCCCCGTTCAGGGCGTAGCCGCCCCTGCCGGAGGCCCGCGTCCCGGGCAGCACCACGCTCACGCTGTCGAAGAGCAGCGAGTCCCGGGTAATCACCACCCGCGCCCGCATGGCATGCACGATGGCGGCGGGTGGCCGGAAGGGGAACGCCACCATGCTCAAGCGCGAGATGTCGATGAGGCGGTTGGCGCTGTCCGGGTCCGCAAGGCGCATGTAGGGCAGCGAGGCATCGACGGCGCCGAACACGGCCAGGCTCTGGTAGCCGCCCGCCACCGGCACGATCCACTGCCGGTTGGCCGGCGAGAGCGCCTGCGCCACGGCCGCGTCGCGGGCCCGGCCCCGCAGCGAGTCCGGCGGCGCCCAGATGTCTCGGACCATGAACGTGCTCCCTCGCATGGTCATGTTCTCGATGAGCACCCACGAGCCGAAGCCCGGCGCCCCGGTCGGCGCCGCCCGCGTCGAAGGGAAGATGCGGGCGAAGTTCCAGTCCTCGCGGGGCGGCTTGTCGAGCACGACCGTGGCGTGGACGAGCCGGACGCCCCTCAACACCAGGTGCTTGGCCAGCAGCGAGCGGAGCGAGTAACGGAGCTGGACCGTGTCGGCGGCGAAGAATGGGCGGCGGGCGCTGTCGGTGATGACCACGTCGTCGAGACGCGCGCCGGTGAGCAGGTTGCCGTGCAGGTCGCCGATCCGGACGTAGCCGTGGACCCGGCTCTCCAGCTGCTTCAAGCCGAACGCCAGCACGTGCCGTCGACCCCAATCCGTCCGGGTGTAGACCAGCACGACGACCACGGCGGCGAGGAGCAGGACGCCCAGGATGCCCCAGAGCAGCTTCCCGATCGTGCTCAGCCAGCGCGGCATCAGTAGGCCTCGCCGATATAGAGGTGAAGCACGAGCCGCGAGGTGATGCCGCCCAGGAAGGCGTGAGGTCCTTCCGTCGGATCGAAGCGCTTGGGCGTGTTCAGCTGGATCAGACGCAGCTGACCGGTGCTGTCCCGCAGCTGCGTGACCACGGGCAGGTCCTCCACGATGCGGGGGCGCACGCCGAGATCCAGTCGGACCGGCCCGATGGGGGAGGAGTAGCGGACGCCCATGCCCGGCGTGATCGCCGAGCGTGCGTGGAACGGGGCGGGCAGGTTGCCCGTGCCCACCCGTCCGCCATCCACGAACAGGGCCACGCCCAGGCTGCCGCCCAGCGAGTGCCGGTACTCGATCGTGCCGGCGAGCAGCGAGCTGCCCCCCACCGGCCGGGGCACGAAGTCGCTGGAAGGCGCGACGTTGGGATCACAGGCGCCGCCGGCGATGCTCGCCAGCGTGCACGGACCGGCGCCCCTGGAGGAGTCCGTGGGTTGCGTCAGGCGGACCGGGTCGATGGTCAGCACGCGCGGCCCGAGCTGCCCCTCCGCATAGCCCCGTACCGAGCGAGCGCCCCCCGCGTAGAATCGCTCCCGCGGATGCAGCAGCGTGTTGGTCGCGTCGGTCACGCCCAGCGCGGCTCCCGTCCCCGGGAGCGCGGCCACGCGACCCGCGTTCGCGTGCAGCACCAGGACGCCGCGCCCCACCCTCAGGTACTGCGCCAGCTCCCCCTGGATGCGATTGTAGCGCCAGTCCGACGCCGTGGCCGCCGACGCGTGCTCCGCGTCGAAGCGCGCCGTGTACCCCGACCTCGGCTGGAGGGGGTCGTCCGTCCGGTCGGCGCGCAGGCTGACCACGACGGGCGAGATGCTGTTGGACTCCTGGAGCGCCTGGATCGCCGGGATGCGGCAATAGCCGAAGTTCACGCAGAAGTACAGGCCGCCGGCCTGGACCCGGGTTCGCTCGTACCGATACGTCAGGCTGACCGGCACCCCCGTCAACATGCGCCGCGTGAAGGTGGCGCTCGCCCCGGCACCCCGGTCCACCACGATGAAGGGAATGGTGCGCCGGTTGGAGAACACGCTCAGCCCCAGCGAGTTCTTCGTGGAGAAGAGCCAGGGTTGCGTCACGGTCGCCGAGATCTGCCAGCCGGGGAGCAGGAACGCCCGCTCCGGACGACCGCCGCCCACGCCCGCCGGCACCGAGCCGCCGAATCCGTTCCTGCCGTAAAGCGCCGGCGCGCCCAGGTTGCCGACGGCGGAGTTGAAGTCCAGCCGCCGCGCGCTGCCGATCCAGTTGTAGAGGGTGGCATTCGCCTGCACCTGCCCGAAATCCACGGTGCTGGCGCCGGCGCCGAGCTGCAGCGCGCGGGGCGGCGCCTCCCGCACGGTCACCACCACCTTCTTGAGGCTGTCCGCCGAGTCGGGAACCGCGATCAGGGCCTGCCGGAACAGCTCCGACTGGTACAGCCGCCGTTGGGCCTCGAGCACCTCGGCGCGCCGATAGACGTCGCCCCGGCCCAACCCCAGCAGGCGCTGGATCGTACGGGCCGTCACGCGACGATTCCCTTCCACGATCACCGTATCCACGGTCGTGCGCGGCCCCGACCGGATCTCCACCCGCAGCGCGACCCGCAGGCTGTCCAGTGGCAGCGCCGTGTCCCGCGCCTCGGCGTTGGCATAACCCAGGTCCCAGAGGCTGCGCCGCACCCGCGTCTCCAGCGAGTCCAGGTCCACCAGGTTGATCGGCCGGCCGCGCGCGGGCAGTCCCGCCCGGCGCACCCTGCGCGCGGAGAGCAGCGGTTTCTCCTGCGTCACGGCCACGGACTCGATCAGCGTCGGCGGGCCCTCGACCACGTCGAAGGTGACCCCGACGCCCCGGCCCTGCGGCCGGAGTGAGGACGTCACCTGCGTGCGCCGATAGCCTCGAAGCCAGTAGTAGACCTTGATGCGCAGCACGTCTCGCGGCTGCTCCGCCCGGTCCAGGGAGTGGCGGACCTCGAACAGGTGTGAGTGGGTCAAGGCGCAAAGCGGCTTCAGGAAGAACGTTCGGCAGGTCGTGGGCTGCGTGGAGAGCGTCGCGAGCACCTCGTGGATCTCCACGTTCTGCACGCCCTTGAACGTCACCGACTCCACCAGCGGATGCTCCGGCCCCGACGCCGGCTTTGCCTGCGCCGCGAGCGCGCGGGGCGCGAGCAGGAGCAGAAGCGCGAGCACGGGCTCGCGCGAGAACCGATGAAGGACGCCGTATCTCCGCAGGGAACCGCCTCCTGCCACGCGGGTGCGGGTCCCCCTCCCGGGCACCCGCGCAGACGAAGGCCGGCGGCGCAACCCGTTCATCCGCAACGGCCACAAGTTCGCACACGGCCCCAACGCAAGAAGGAAACCAGCCCTGCCGCCGAAGGCGTGCCGCCAGCGCGATACCGGGATGATAGTAGCCCCCGCCGCGGGTAGCGACGGGGGCGACCGCTCACTCAGGGGAAGCGAGCGCCCGGGCGCGACCGCTACCGCTTGCGGCCGGCCACCATACGATTACCGCGAACGCCGGAGCCCTCGATCGAGTACACGCCCGTGAACTTGTCGCCGTCGAAACGCAGCTTCAACTTCTGGTTGGTGCCGCGCTCGTCGGTGCCGCTCAGGATCAGGTCCTGGCCCTGCCAGCGCCCGTTCGGGTACTGCAGGCTGCCGCGGTCGGTGCTCACGATGGCGGCGTAGGTGTCCGGCCTCTCGCCCGCCAGGATCTGCAGGGTCTGCTTCAGCGCCTGCGTGCTGCGGGCGCTGGTCATCTCCAGGTCGTAGGTCCCGATCACGTTCGGGTGCGTCACCGCCGCAGGCGCCGGACCGCCGGGCGCGGCGCCACCGGATTTCCCGCCGCACGCACTCAGGGCCACCAGCAACGGAATCGAAACGAGCTTTAGGAGCCGCATCACATCCTCACTTCTGGAGTCGTGTTATGGAGGAAAAGTGACTCGCGATGGCGACGAGCGTCAAGGGACGCGGGAATCGGGCGGGCAAAGAAACGGGAGGCCGCTCCGCGATGCGGAGCCACCTCCCGTCTTCCGAGTGGGCCTGGGTAGACTCGAACTACCGACCTCACGCTTATCAGGCGTGCGCTCTAACCACCTGAGCTACAGGCCCCGAGCGGTCCTTGGGGTGGGGCCGCCAATCTAACTTCCGCCCGGGGCGCGATCAACCGCCGGCCCGCCCACCCCGCGCCGCCGTGCGCGCCACACGGATTGCGCTATCTTGCCCGCGACCCCCTGCAGGGAGGAGACGATGGACGAAGAGCGCTTCAACATGGACATGCGGCGCTTCCTCAAGACGTTCGGCGTGACCGCCCAGCGCGAGATCGAGCGCGCCGTGGAAGCCGGCCTGGCGGACGGCACGCTCAAGGGCTCCGAGGTCCTCAGCGTTCGCGCCGTGCTCACCGTCGACGGCCTGCTGGACCAGCACGTGGTGAACGGCGAGATATCGTTGAACTGAGCCCGGGCTCTTCGGCGAAGCAGGACTTCTCGCACGGCGCCGACCCGGCGCTGGCCGACCGTAGCGCTCAGCCGCCGGTGCGCGCATGCGCAGAAGCCCCGCCGCGACAACGCCGCGGCGGGGCTTCTGCGTTCGAACCAGCACCGGTGGGCCTGGGTAGACTCAGACTACCGGCCTCACGCTTATCCTGCGAAGCCGGGGGGCCCGCTACCCCGGCCGCTGCTCCGCGAAGATCGCCGCGAGATGCACCAGCGTCTCGGTCGTCTTCTTCAGCCCCCTGCGGGAGTTGAACTCCAGCTTGCTGTGGAACTCGTGCCCGCCCGTGAAGAGGTTGGGGCAGGGCAGACCGCGGACGGTGAGCTTGGAGCCATCGGTGCCGCCGCGGATCGGCTTGGTGAACGGTTCCACGCCGGCGCGGCGCGCGGCCTCGAAGGCGTACTTCGTGAGGTGCGGGTAGTCCTTCAGCACCTCCCTCATGTTGAGGTAGTTCTCCTGCACGTCCACGGTCACCGTCGTGCCGGGACAGGCGCGCTCGGTCTCCGTGGCGAGCGCACGGAGGAGCCCCTCCTTTTCCTTGAGGCCTGCGATCTCGAAATCGCGCAGGATGACCTTGAGGCTCGAGGTCTCCACGTCGGCCACGCCGGTATACGGGTGCACGAAACCGACCCGCCCCTCCGTGGTCTCGGGGAGCATGTCCCGGGGCAGGCGGCCAATGTAGTCCGCCATCGCGTGGATGGAGTTCACCATCACCCCCTTGGCCGTCCCCGGGTGCGCGCTCTTCCCGTGGAAGGTGACCGTTGCCGTGCGGGCGCTCCAGGTCTCGTCGTTGATCTCGCCCAGCGCCCCGCCGTCCACGGTGTAGGCGACCTCGGCGCCGAAACGGGCAATGTCGAACCGGTCGATCCCCGTGCCGATCTCCTCGTCGGGGGTGAAGGCCACGGCAATGCGCCCATGCTTCACCTGCGGGTTGCGCGCGAGCAGGTCCACCATGGTCATGATCGCCGCCACGCCGGACTTGTCGTCCGAGCCGAGCAGCGT
>JADGQX010000108.1 GCA_017881445.1 Gemmatimonadota bacterium
CGCCACCAAGAACCGCTTCGGCGGGGTGGACGAGATCGGGGTATTCCGCATGACGTCCCGGGGGCTGGAGGTGGTGGCCAACCCGTCCGAGATGTTCCTGGGCGAGAGGGCGGGAGGCGTGAGCGGCTCCGCCGTGGTCGCCACCATGGAGGGCACTCGGCCGCTGCTGGTCGAGGTGCAGGCGCTGTGCACGAAGACGACGTACGGCGCCCCCACGCGCGTGACCACCGGCTTCGACCGGCAGCGGCTCGCGCTCCTGCTCGCGGTGCTGGAGAAGCGCGCCGGCCTGGCCTTCGGTCAGCTGGACGTCTTCCTCAACGTGGTGGGCGGCGTCCGCATCGTGGAGACGGCGGGCGACCTGGCGGTGGCGGCGTCGCTCGCCTCCTCCGTCTTCGACCGGGAGCTGCCAGCGGATGCCGTGTTCCTGGGCGAGGTGGGGCTGGGCGGCGAGCTGCGGGCGGTGGGCCAGGCCGAGCGGCGGCTGGCCGAGGCGGCGCGCATGGGGTTCCGCACCGCCTACCTCCCGTCCCGCGCCGTGCCGGCCCGGCCGCCGGAGGGGATCCGGCTGGTGCCGCTGGACGACGTCGCCTCCCTCGTGCGCACCATGTTCAAATGACCCGCGCCGCCGTCATCGTGGCCGCGGCGGGTGGCGGCCGGCGCATGGGCGGGCTGCGCAAGCAGTACCTGGAGCTCCTGGGCGAGCCGGTGCTGGCCCGGGCGCTGCGTCCGTTCCTGCTGCACCCGGCCGTGGAGTGGGTGGTGGTGGCGCTGCCGCCCGAAGATGCCGCGGAGCCGCCCCCCTGGCTGCTCGAGCTGGGCCCCGCCATCCGGGTGGTCCCCGGCGGCGATCGGCGCACGGACTCGGTGCGGCTGGCGCTGGCGGCCGTACCCGAAGCGGCCGACGTCGTCCTGGTCCACGACGCGGCCCGGCCGCTCGTGACGGGCGACGTCATCGACCGCGCTATCCGGGCGGCCGCCGGGGGCAGCGGGGTCATTCCGGGCGTGCCGGTGGAGGACACGATCAAGGAAGTGGACGCCGACCGGCGGGTCGTGGGCACGCCCGACCGGTCGCGGCTCTGGCGCGCACAGACGCCGCAGGCGTTTCCCCGGGCGCTGCTGGCCGAGGCCCACCGGCGGGCGCTGCAGGACGGCGTCGCGGCCACGGACGACGCCGCGCTGGTGGAGCGCATCGGTGGCCGCATCGTGGTGGTGGACGGCTCGCCGGAGAACATCAAGATCACGTCGCCCACGGACCGGGTGCTGGCGGAGGCGATGCTGCGAGGGCGCAGCCCGTGAGCGCCCGCAACGTCATCCCCTTCGCGACCGACTCGGAACGCGCGCGCAACGCCGTCTACGTGGCCGAGCATTTGCACGCGGGCGGCGTGATCGCGTATCCCACGGAGACGGTCTACGGCTTCGGCTCCACCCTGTGGCCGGAGGCGGTGGTGGACCTGACCGCGCTCAAGTCCCGGGAGGCGGCCAGGCCGTTCCTGCTCCTGGTCCGGTCGGCGGAAGAGCTGAGGCGGGTGCGCTGGACCGACGCGGGGCGCCGGCTCGCGCAGGCGTTCTGGCCCGGGCCGCTCACCCTGGCGCTGGCGGCGGACCAGGGCGCGTATCCCCCGGGCGTACTGTCGGCAGAAGGGACGGTGGCGGCGCGGATCTCGCCGCATCCCGCTCCCATGGCGATCCTGGGGGCGGTGCGCGAGCCGATCACCTCCACCAGCGCGAACCTGCCCGGGGAGCGGCCCGCGCTGGACGCGGACGAGGTGCTGGAAGTGGTCTACGCGCTGGCCGCTTTCGACAGCGTGCTGGTGCTGGATGGCGGGCGGCTACCGCCCTCGCCGCCCTCCACGATCGTCGACTGCTCGCGCGAGCCGCCGCGCGTGCTCCGCTTGGGCGCCATCTCGCTCGATGCGCTGCGGGCCGTGGTCGGGGAGATCGATGAGCGAAGCTGAGCACTCCGGCGTACCGGAGCCCGTGACGACCTACAACCTGCTCTTCGTCTGCAGCGGGAATACCTGCCGCTCGCCCATGGCCGCCGCGGTCGCGCGCGAAGCGTTGCGCAGGCGAGGCTGGACCCAGGTGGCGGTGCAGTCGGCGGGCCTCGTCGCCCTCACCGGCACGCCCGCCGCGGAGAACGCCGTGCGGGTGGGCGCAGAGAAGGGGCTGGACCTCAGTGGTCACGAGGCCCAGCCGCTCACCCCCGAGCTCGTGCAGTGGGCCGACCTGATCCTGGGCATGAGCATGTCCCACGTTGCCGGCATCGCCGAGATGGGCGGTGGCGCCAAGTCCGCGCTCATCACCGACTTCGAGGAGGGCGCCGCCCCCGGCTCCGGCATCGCCGACCCCTTCGGCGGGAGCGCCGCCACCTATCGCCGCACCTTGCGCCAGATCACCCGCGCCGTCGAGGGCGTGCTTCTGCGCCTGGAACCGATCCTCGCCCCCTGAGCCACGTGTCTGCCATCTCCGCCACTACCCGGTTGTACGCCCTGCTGGGCGACCCCGTCTCCCGCTCGGGCTCGCCGGCCATCCAGAACGCGGCCTTCCGCGCCGCCGGTGTCGATGCCGTCTACGTCGCGCTGCGCTGCTCCACCGAGGACGCGCCCGGGCTGCTGCGGGCGGTCGCCCGCGCCGGCGGCGGCGGCAACGTCACCGTGCCGCACAAGGGACTGGCCGCGACCACCATCGAGGAGCCCACGCCCGCGGTGGTCCGCACCGGCGCCTGTAACACCTTCTGGCTCGAGGCGGGTCGCATTCGCGGGGACAACACCGACGTCACCGGCTTCGTCACCGCCGCCGCCCGCCTGGTCGGCTCCCTCGCAGGGACCCGCGTGCTCCTGCTGGGCGCAGGCGGCGCCGCCCGGGCGGTCGTGGCCGCCCTGCTCGACGCGCCCGCCGAGCGCATCCTCCTGCTCAACCGCTCGCGCGTACGCGCGGAAGCGCTGCTGGCCGACTTCGGCGCCGCCCCGGACCGCCTCGAGCTGGCCGATGCGGTCGAGGGTACCTTCGACCTCGTCGTCAATGCGACGACGATCGGCAGCCGTGCCGGCGACCCATCGCCCCTCGACCCGACCACCCTCGCCGGTGCCGGCGCCGTGCTGGACCTCGCCTATACCGCCGGCGAGACCGCCCTCGTCCGCGCCGCCCGCGCCCTCGGCATCCCCGCCGCCGATGGCCAGGAGATGCTGCTCGCACAGGCCGCCGCCGCCTTCGAGCGCTGGTTCGACCTCCCCGCACCCGCCGACGTGATGCGCGGCGCCCTGATCCAGTAGAACCCCTTCCTACCGCCGAGCTCGCCGAGGACGCCGAGAACGGACGGCGAGAACGGACGCCGACCGGCGCCACGGCGGCCGCGTCGGCGTCTGCTGACGCGGTATTTATCTGTTAAAACAACAACATAGGTACCTTCGGCTGCCGGGTTGTCCCGGAAGCCCCGGGAGCCCTCTGTGTCCTCGGCGCACTCTGTGGTGAAAGCTGTTGTTGCTGTTGTTCCGGCCGGCGGGGCGGGATGGCCGGATCCGCCATGGACCCGCCCTGACGCGCTCCACATCCTGGGCCGCATGCCACTGGGACGCGCGCTGCTGGACCTCGTGTTCGCGCCCATCTGCCTGGGCTGCGATGGACCCATCGCCCCGGGCGATGCCGCGCGCCTCATCTGCCGGCGCTGTCGCGCCCGCCTGCCGGTCCCGCCGGCGCCGCTCTGCGCCCGCTGCGGCGCGCCGCGCCTGCGCACCGGCCGCCAGGAGAGGGAGCTGAGCTGTCGCGAGTGCGAGCACTGGCCCCCGGCCGTGCGCGCGGCGCGCTCCGCCTGCCTGCTGCTCCCTCCGGCCGACCGGGTGGTGCACCAGCTTAAGTACCGGGGGTGGTGGGCCCTGGCGCAGCCGATGGCCGAGCGCATGGCGGCGGTGGCGCTGCCGCCGGACGTGGTGGCGGAGGCGCGGGTGGTGGTGCCGGTCCCGACCACGGCGGCGCGGCGGCGGGAGCGCGGCTACAACCAGGCGGAACTGCTGGCGCGGGGGTACGCCAAGCGCACGGGTCGCCAGCTTCTGCGTGCCCTGGAGCGCAGTACCGGCGCTAGCTCGCAGACCAGCTTGCAACCGGCCCAGCGGGCGGCTAACGTCAGCAGCGCGTTCCGCCTCGCCGCTGGCGTGGAGCGCGGGTTGCTGGCGGCCCACATCATCCTCGTGGACGACGTGTTGACCACGGGGGCGACGGCCGGTGAATGCACCCGCGTGCTCGTGGCGGCCGGAGCGCGAGCCGTAAGCATCGTGACCTTCGCCCGCGCGCCGACGGTGCGCGAGGTTCCCACTTGAAACGGAGTACTGCACAATGTCAAACGGTCGGCCCGTCCGGATCGGCATCAATGGCTTTGGCCGTATCGGTCGCCTCGTCCTGCGCGCGGCCAAGAAGAACGGCGCCAACCTCGAGTTCGTCGCGGTCAACGACCTGACGGACGCCGCCACGCTGGCGCACCTGCTCAAGTACGACTCGGTGCACGGCGCCTATCCCGGCACGGTCGAGGTCGGCGACAAGGCGATCGTGGTGGATGGCAAGGAGATCAAGGTCCTGAGCGAGAAGGACCCGGCGGCGCTGCCCTGGAAGGCTCTGGGCGTGGACATCGTCTTCGAGGCCACGGGCAAGTTCCGCAAGCGTACCGACGTGGCAAAGCACCTCGAGGCGGGCGCCAGGAAGGCGATCATCACCGCGCCCGGCAAGGACGAGGACATCACCATCGTGCTGGGCGTCAACGAGGGGAAGTACGATCCCGCGACGCACCATGTCGTCAGCAACGCCTCCTGCACCACCAACTGCCTGGCCCCGGTGGTCAAGGTCATCCGCGACAACTTCGGCTTCCGCCGCGGCTTCATGACCACGGTGCACGCCTACACCAACGACCAGAACATCCTGGACCTGCCGCACAAGGACCTGCGCCGCGCCCGGGCCGCCGGCATGTCCATCATCCCGACCACGACCGGCGCCGCCAAGGCGACGGCCCTGGTCATCCCGGAGGTGAAGGGCAAGATCGACGGCGTCGCCATGCGGGTGCCCACGCCCGACGTCTCGGTGGTGGACCTGGTCGCCGAAGTCGAGAAGGACGTCACGGTCGAGCAGCTCAATGACGCCTTCCGTGCCGCCGCCCGCGGCGCCATGAAGGGGTACCTGGCCGCCTCCGAGGAGCCGCTGGTCAGCATCGACTACACCGGCAACAACAACAGCTCGATCGTCGACCTGCTGTCCACGATGGTGATGGACAACCGCCTGGTGAAGGTCATGTCCTGGTACGACAACGAGTGGGGTTATTCCTGCCGTTGCGTGGACCTGGCCCTCCTGATGGCGAGCAAGCTGTAGCCCTCTTCCCCGGCCGTGCGGGCGGCCCACCGCCCGCACGGCCGGCGTTGACGCCGACCCCCGCCCGGCATTAATGTGCCCCTGGCGGGTGTAGCTTCCCGAACACGCCCCGTTCCGACCGTGGTGCGCCCGCTCGTGGCATGCATCCCGCCAGGACCGCCACGCAGCGCCGCTGGAGGACGATATGGCGATTCGTAGCGACGAGTTGAACGGAACGTACCGGTGCCCGGTCTGCGGGCACCGCGACTCCGTCGATCTGCGCTCCGACGAGCAGTGCCGCCTGATCGAGTGCAGCTATTGCGACACGCCGCTGGAGGTCTGGTCCCGCGGACCGGGCTCGGTACGCTTCTCCGTCCAGGTCGCCCCGAGGCGAGCGGCGGGATGACGGCGGAGCCGGCGAGCCGGGCGCGTGAAGCCCGGGGGGGCGGCCACGGTGACTCAGGTCACCGTGGCCGCCTCTTTTTGCGGCGGGAGCTCGCCCGCCAGGCCGTGCGCCTAGCCGCCGACCACCTGCTGGCGCTGGGCGGCGCCCGGGCCGAATCCCGGACGCTGGAGTGGCGCGGGGCCCGCCTGGGCTGGCTGGAGGCGGGTGCGGGTCCGCCGCTCCTGCTGCTGCACGGGGCCAGCGGCGGGGGAGCCAACTGGTACGACGTCCTGGCCCCTCTCGCCGCCTCGCACCGGGTCCTCGCCCCCGATCTACCCGGCTTCGGCCTGTCGGAGCCCTTCGACGCCGGCGGCGAGCTGAGCCGCGCGGCGCTGCCGCCCCTGCTCGAGATGCTGCGGAGCGCAGGCGTGGAGCGCTTCGACGTGTGCGGCACCTCCTTCGGCGCGCTGGTGGCACTGCGCCTGGTCCAGGTCATGCCCGAACGCGTGCGCCGCCTGGCCCTGGTGGACGCCGCCGGCCTGGGGCGCGAGATGCCCGGGGGCATGCGCCTGCTCGCCCTGCCCCTGCTCGGATCCGCCCTGCTGGCACGCCCCGGGGCCCGCGGCATCCGCTGGGAGCTGCGGCGGCTCGTGACCTCGACGCGGCTGCCGCCGGAGCGGGAGGCCGCCCTGGTCGCTTACCTGCTGGCTTCCGCCCGCGCCGGCGACCGCCGCTGGTTCGCCCGCACGCTGCGCCGCTTCGCGGGCCGGGGCGGCCAGCGGGAGATCCTGGCGGACGACGAGCTGCGTGCCGTGCGCCAGCCCACCCTGGTGCTCTGGGGCGCCCGCGACCGCTTCTTCCCCGGGAGCCACGGGGAGCGGCTGGCCGGCGCCATCCCCCGTTCGGTGCTGCGGGTGATCGCCGCCTCGGGCCACTCCCCGAACTGGGAGCGGCCGGCGGAAGTCGCCGCGCTCCTGGCCGGCTTCTTCGGCCCCTGAGCCGCCGACCCGTCTGCCGGGTGCCAGCGCTTGAGTGGGGGGACCGGGAGGGATACCTTGACCGTGCCGAACCGGCGTTCGCCGGCGCGGCCTGACCTTGCCGACGAGAAACACCATGAACAAGAAGACGCTGCAGGATCTGCCCGATTCCGCGCTCCAGGGCAAGCGCGTACTGGTTCGCGTCGATTACAACGTCCCGATGGATGGGGGCCGGGTCACGGACGACACCCGCATCCGCGCGACACTTCCCACGCTCCAGTACCTCATCGACCACGGCGCCCGTGTGGTGCTCATGTCCCACCTGGGCCGTCCCAAGGGCCAGTGGAACGAGAAGTACACGCTCAGGGCCGCCGCCGAGCGGCTGGGCGAGCTGGTGAAGGCGCCCGTCAGCTTCGTCGCCGACATCGTGGGTGACAAGGCGCGCGCGGCGGTCGATGCTCTCGCCCCTGGCTCGGTGGTCGTGCTCGAGAACGTGCGCTTCCTCGCCACCGAGGAGACGAACGACCCCAAGCTGTCGGAAGAAATGGCGTCGCTGGGCGACGTCTACGTCAACGACGCCTTCGGCTCCGCGCACCGCGCGCACGCCTCCACCGCCGGCGTGGCCGAGGCCATGAAGCGCGAGGGGCGTCCCGCGGTCGCAGGCATGCTCATGCAGAAGGAGCTCGACTACCTGGGCGGTGCCCTCGAGAGCCCCGCCCGGCCCTTCGTCGCCATCCTGGGCGGCGCCAAGATCTCGGGCAAGCTGGACGTCATCGAGAACCTGCTGCCCAAGGTGGATCGCCTCCTCGTCGGCGGCGCCATGGCCAACACCTTCTTCCGCGCTCTCGGCCTGGGCACCGGCCTGTCGCTGGTCGAGGAGGACCGCGTCGACATGGCCCGCGAGGTCCTGAAGCGCGCCGGCGACAAGCTCGTCCTGCCCGTGGACGGCGTGGTGGCCCCGGAGGCCAGTGCCGATGCCCACAGCGCGATCCTGGACCGCGACAAGGTGCCCGCCGAGGGCCGCATCCTCGACATCGGCCCCAAAACCGTCGCCACCTTCAGCGAGATCCTGATGGGCGCGAAGACCATCGTCTGGAACGGGCCCATGGGCATGTTCGAGATCGAGGCCTTCGCCCGCGGCACCATCGACCTGGCTCGCGCCGTCGCCGAGGCCACCGATCGCGGCGCCACCACCATCATCGGCGGTGGGGACACGGTCGCGGCCATCGAGGAGGCCTCCGTCGCCAACCGCATGAGCCACGTCTCCACCGGCGGCGGCGCCTCCCTCGAGTTCCTCGAGGGCAAGACTCTCCCCGGCGTCGCGCTGCTCGACGCGAAGGGGGCCTGATGGCGGCCGTACGCAAGCCCGTCATCGCGGGCAACTGGAAGATGCACATGGGACCGGTGGCGACGGGGGAGTTCTTCGCCGCCTTCGCCCGGGCCTACCAGCCCGATGCCGGCCGTACCATCATCTTCTTCCCGCCGGCGATCTCCGTGACCGCCGCGCGGGAGGCGCTGCGTGCCCGGGGCGACATCGCCATCGGCGTCCAGAACACCTACTGGCAGCCGAAGGGCGCCTTCACGGGCGAGGTCAGTGCGCCCATGGCCAGGGAGGCCGGCGCCACTTACGTGCTCGCCGGTCACTCCGAGCGGCGCCACGTCTTCGGCGAGACCGACCAGGACGTGGCCAGGAAGGCCCGGGCCGCCTTCGACGCCGGCCTCACCGCCGTCGTCTGCGTCGGCGAAACCCTCGACGAGCGCCGCGCCGGTCGCGTGGACGAGGTCATCCTGCGCCAGCTCGACGCCGTCCTCGAGGCGCTCACGCCGGAGCAGGCGGCCGACGTGCTCGTCGCCTACGAGCCCGTCTGGGCCATCGGCACGGGCGTCAACGCCACCCCCGAGGATGCCGCCGCCGCACACGGCACACTGCGCCGACGGCTGGCGGAGCGGCTCGGCGGCGCTAGGGCGGGCCTCGTGCCCATCCTCTACGGCGGATCGGTCAAGCCGGACAACGCCGGCACGCTCCTGGCCGCCACCGATGTCGATGGCCTGCTCGTCGGTGGCGCCAGCCTGGATCCGGCGGGCTTCGCGCTCATTGCCGCCAGCGGCGCCTGAGCCACC
The DNA here is from genome assembly GCA_017881445.1 of Gemmatimonadota bacterium. GTDB lineage: Bacteria > Gemmatimonadota > Gemmatimonadetes > Longimicrobiales > RSA9 > JADGQX01. The sequence continues at coordinate 8,812 of JADGQX010000108.1, forward strand.
GGGCTCGAGCCGCTCGCCGGCGGCTCGAGTCCCGGCTGCGCGTGCTTGACAGGGCGCGCGCGGGACGCGACCTTTCAAGGCTTCGAAGCCAAGGCCACACAACGGAGTTATACGACGGTGTTCGCATTTCTGCTCGTGCTGCTCATCCTGGACGGACTCCTGATGATGGTCATCGTCCTCCTGCAGTCGGGGAAGGGTGATGGCCTCGCCGCCATGGGCGGCGCGCCCATGGGCACCGATTCCTTCATCGGGGGACGGCAGGCGGCGACACTGCTGACCAAGGCGACCTGGGTCACCGGCGGCCTTTTCATGGGCCTGGCGTTCGTCCTGTCGATCCTGTCCTCGCGCCAGCAGCGGCCCACGTCGGTGCTGCGTGGCGAGTTCCAGCAGCAGACGGCGCCCGCGCCGCAACCGGTGCTCCCGGGTGCGACGCCGATCAAGCCGGGGGCCCAGGCGCCCGCGGCCACGCCGGCGGCCGCCCCCAAGGGCGGCGGCCAGGCGGCGCCGGCCAAGCAGCCGAAGAAGTAACGGAGGGAAGGCCGGCCGCGGGGGGTGACTCCGCGGCCGTTCTCGTTCAGGGCAGGATGATCGTCCGCTCGCTGGAATAGCCGTCGGAGATCAGGTACTCGACTTCATACGGGCCGCGGATGGCCGGCGCGACAGCCGGCGCGGAATGGCCGGGCCCGGCCGGACGACGCGCCTCGCTGGCGGAGGGAATCGCCATGCGGGGCGTGTGTTCGTCCTGGAACCGTCTGGCCAGGCGGCGGCTTTCGCGAGGGGAGAGTCGATGATCCAAGGCGCCGGGACCCTCGGTAGAGGGGCCGGCGCCTTCACGCGTATCGGCGCCGCGACGGGTCGCCGATGTGGCATAAGATAGCTTGGCACATGGAGCTACGCAAGTTCGTGCCGGCGGGCCGCGGCTTGACGCCCCCGGGGCCCCCGCGCATTATGTCCGGCCTCGCGACCGGCATGCATCCCGGCCATTTCCAGGAGTGGGCATGAGCACCGTCTCGGACGGGCCGCAGGCGTCGACGCAGGCACCGCAGACGCCGGCGAGTGCGGCGCCGGGCAAGCCGGTGACGTTCCTGGAGGCGATCCGTGAGGCGCTCTGGGAGGAGATGGAGCGGGATCCGGCCGTCCTGCTCCTGGGCGAGGACATCGGCGCATACGGCGGGGCGTTCAAGCTGACGGAGGGGTTCCTGGCGCGTTTCGGCGCCGAGCGCGTCATCGACACGCCCATCAGCGAAGGAGGTTTCACCGGTGCGGCGGCGGGCGCGGCGCACATGGGGCTGCGGCCCGTGGTCGAGATGCAGTTCATGGACTTCGTCGCCTCGGCCTACGAGCCGCTGACCAACTACATCGCCACGGCCCGCTGGCGGCAGGCGGGGACCCTGCCCCTGGTGGTGCGGGGGCCGGTGGGCGGCGGAGTGCGGGGCGGACCGTTCCACTCGCAGAACCCCGAGATGGCGTTCTTCCACACGCCCGGGCTGAAGATCGTCTACCCGTCGACGGCGTCGGACGCCAAGGGGCTGCTGAAGTCGGCCATCCGGGACGACGACCCGGTGCTGTTCCTGGAGCACAAGAAGCTGTACCGTCTGCCGGCGCTGCGGGAGGTGCTGCCCTCCGGCGACCACCTCCTGCCCCTGGGCAAGGCCCGGGTGCACCGCCCGGGGACGGACGTGACCGTGGTCACCTACGGCGCGATGGTCCACGAATCGCAGAAGGCGGCGGAGCAGCTGGCAGGGGAGGGGATCGAGCTGGAGATCCTCGACCTGCGCACGCTCCTGCCGCTGGACGAGGACGCCGTGGTGGACAGCGTGCGCAAGACCGGCCGGCTGCTCGTGGTGCACGAGGACACGCGCACGGGCGGCATCGCCGGCGAGATCGCCATGCGCGTCAGCGAGCGCGCCTTCGAGTGGCTGGATGCGCCCATGCTGCGCGTGACCGCCATCGATGCGCCGGTGCCGTTCGCGGCAGCGATGGAGGACTACTTCCTCCCGCAGGTGGCCGACATCGTCGCGGCGGGCCGCTACCTCGCGGCCTACTGAGCCAACCCGAGCGGAGTCGAACATGGCCCGAGTCGAAGTGCCGATGCCTCAGATGGGCGAGTCCATCGCCGAGGGCACCGTTTCCAAGTGGCTGAAGCAGCCCGGCGAGGCCGTTGCCCGGGACGAGGCGCTGCTGGAGATCTCCACCGACAAGGTCGATGCCGAGATCCCATCGCCCGCCGCCGGCGTCCTGGCGCAGGTGCTCGTCCAGGCCGGCCAGACCGTCGAGGTCGGCGCCACCCTCGGGTACATCGAGACGGAAGCCGGCGCGACAGCGCCGGCTTCCCCCTCGCCCTCGCCCTCGCCCTCACCCGTTCCCGTTCCCGTTCCCGAGCCCGCCGCCCATGCCGAGGCGCCCCGCCCGGCCGCCGCGCCGGCACCTGCGCCCCACGCCGGTGACAGCCAGGGCAACGGGCGCGAGGAGACGGCGGAGGACCGGCTGCGCCAGCGCTCCACTCCACTGGTCCGGCGCATTGCCGCCGAGCACGGCGTGGACATCGGCCAGGTGCAGGGAACCGGCCAGGCGGGACGCGTGACCAAGCAGGACCTGCTGGCGTTCCTGGAGCGGGGCCCCGAGGCGGCCGCCGCCCCGTCCGCGGCGTCGCAGCCTTCCGCCCGGCCGGCGCAGGTCGCCGGCGCGGGCGGCGTCATCGGCGCCGACCAGTTCTGGGAGACCTTCTACGGACCGGTGCGCCACCCGGAGTTCCCGGCGCGCGCCGGGGACGAAGTGGTCCCCATGGACCGCATCCGCAAGCTGACCGCGGACCACATGGTCCGGGCCAAGCGGATCGCGGCCCACGTCCACTCCTTCATCGAGATCGACTTCACTGCCATCGACCGCGTGCGGGCCGCGAACAAGGCCGCCTGGACGCAGCAGGACGTCAAGGTCAGCTACACGGCGTTCGTCGCCTGGGGCTGTGCCCGGCTGCTGCGGGAATTCCCCATGGTGAACGCCACCATCTCCGGTGACGCCATCATCAATCGCGGCGCCATCAACATCGGCATCGCCGTGGACCTGAACCCTGGCCTGATCGTGCCCGTGATCCGGGATGCGGCCGACCTCAACCTCACCGGCGTCGCCAGGCGCATCAACGACCTGGCCGGCCGCGCCCGCGACCGCAAACTGAAGCCCGACGAGATCCAGGGGGCGACGTTCTCCCTCACCAATCCCGGCGTCCTCGGCACCATCGTGGGCATGCCTATCATCCCGGAGGGCACCGCCGCCATCCTGGGCACCGGCGCCATCGAGAAGCGCGTTGTCGTCATCGAGGCCGACGGGCAGGACACCATGGCCATTCGCAAGCGGTCGTTCTTCTCCCTGGGCTACGACCATCGGCTGGTGGACGGCGCCGACGCCGCGCGCTTCCTGGCCGCGCTCAAGGCGCTGCTCGAGAGCTTCCCCGAGACGGCCTGAGCGCCGGGGCACAGGAGCGCTGTGAGCACTTCGCAGGAAACGGCGGCCCCGCCCCTCCAGCTGCGCCATCTCGGCCTGGTCGAGTACGGCCAGGCACTCGAACTGCAGCGCGAGCTGGTGGAGCAGCGCCGGGCGGGGACCATCCCGGACCAGCTGCTGCTGCTCGAGCACCCCCACGTCATCACCCTCGGCACCTCCGCGCACCTCGACAACGTGCTGCTGGCCGACGCCGAGCGGCAGCTCCTGGGCATCGGACTCTACGAGACCGGCCGCGGCGGCGACGTCACCTACCACGGCCCCGGGCAGCTCGTCGGCTACCCCATCCTCGACCTCAAGCCCGACCGCCAGGACCTGCACCGCTACGTCCGCGACATCGAGGAGGTGCTGATTCGCGCCATCGCGAGCTTCGACGTCTCCGGCACTCGCAAGCCCGGGCTGACCGGCGTCTGGGTGGGCGAGGACAAGATCGCGGCCATTGGCGTGCGCGTCTCCAGCGGTTGGATCACCTCCCACGGCTTCGCCCTGAACGTCACCACCGACCTCGAGTTCTTCGACTCCATCATCCCCTGCGGCATCCGCGACCACGGCGTCACCTCTCTCGCCCGCACCGCATCCCCCCCGCCTGCCATGGAAGACGTCATGTCTGCCGTCGAGCGCGAATTCGCCGGCGTTTTCGCGCGCCACATCGCCTGAACCACATCTTACCGCCGAGGACGCCGAGAGCGCCGAGGAACGCGCCGAGGAACGGATCAATGGCTGTTTTGTCTTTCACTACAACACCCGATCCCGGCCGTGCCAGGTGACCGGCGGATCGCCCCCTCTGTGCCCTCTGAGACTCTGTGGTGAAATCGCCGTTGGCTGTTCGTTCGGACGCCCGGGCGGATGTGGACTACTTGTTGAAAACCGTGTGGATTTCGTGGAGGGTTTCGGGCTAACTCGTTGTAGTGCCTTTCCTTCGGTCTTGGTTCGGATTTAAGATATCCGAATCCTCGCCGAAAGAGTTGACGCGGTTTCGGCCTTCGTGTACCTTGTGAACAGGTGGTCGGGGGGGCGGTCGCAAACCCCGATCATCTAGACTGGAGCAGGGACGCCTTGAACTCCAGCGAGCTCGCCAGAGGATGTTCGGTCCGAAGGTGAGCCGGTTGCGGGGTCGCTGGTCGCAACCGAAGAGGCTCAGAGCTAA
>JADGQX010000328.1 GCA_017881445.1 Gemmatimonadota bacterium
GCGTACTCCAGCGGCAGCTGCTTGGCGATGGGCTCGATGAAGCCGCGCACGATCATGGCCGCGGCCTCGTCCTCCTTCAGCCCCCGGCTCATGAGGTAGAAGAGCTGCTCCTCGCCGATCTTCGAGACCGTGGCCTCGTGGCCGACGCTGGCGCTGTGCTCCTCGATCTCGATGTAGGGGAAGGTGTCGGTGCGCGCCGTCTCGTTCAGCAGCAGCGCATCGCACTCCACGTTGGACTTCGCCCGGGTGGCGCCGTCGTAGACCTTGCACAGCCCCCGGTACGTGGCCCGGCCGGTCCCCTTGGAGATCGACTTGGACAGGATCTGCGACGTCGTATGCGGCGCCGCGTGCACCACCTTGCCGCCCGTGTCCTGGTGCTGGCCGTCGCCCGCGTAGGCGATGCTGAGGATCGAGCCGTGCGCACGCTCGCCCACCAGGTAGCAGGACGGGTACTTCATGGTCAGCTTGGAGCCGAGGTTCCCGTCCAGCCACTCCATCTTGCCGTCCTCCTGCACCAGCGCCCGCTGGGTCACGAGGTTGTACATGTTGTGCGACCAGTTCTGGATGGTCGTGTAGCGGAAGTGCGCGCCCTTCTTGACGATGATCTCGATCACGCCCGAGTGGAACGACTCCGTGGAGTAAACCGGCGCCGTGCAACCCTCGATGTAGTGGGCGCGGGAGCCCTCGTCCGCGATGATCAGCGTGCGCTCGAACTGCCCCATCCGCTCCTGGTTCACGCGGAAGTAGGCCTGCAGCGGCGTCCCCACCACCACGCCCTTGGGGATATACACGAAGGAGCCGCCCGACCAGACCGCGCTGTTCATGGCCGCGAACTTGTTGTCCGACGGCGGGACCACCTTGCCGAAATGCTCCCGGAACAGCTCGGGATACTTGCGCAGCCCATCCTCGATCGACTCGAAGATGATGCCCTTGTCCTCCCACTCCTTGCGCAGCGAGTGGTACACCATCTCCGACTCGTACTGCGCACCCACCCCGGCCAGCACCTTCCGCTCGGCCTCGGGGATGCCCAGCTTCTCGAAGGTGTCCTTGATCTCCTGCGGCACGTCGTCCCAGGTCCGCCCCATTTTTTTGTCCGACGGGCGCACGTAGAAGTAGATCTGGTCCAGCACCTCTTCCAGCTGAGACAGGTCGCCGCCCCAGGTCGGCATCGGCTTGGCCAGGTACGTCTTCAGCGCCTTCAGCCGGAACTTCAGCATCCACTCCGGCTCGCCCTTGTGGGCCGAGATCAGGCGCACGACCTCCTCCGACAGGCCGGGCTCCGCCCGGAACGCCGCCTCGCCTTCCGTCACGAAGCCGTACTTGTACTCCTCCAGCCCCAGGCTTTCGACCATCTCGTCTTGCGGCATCCCTACCTCCTCAGACTGCCGGGGCGACGGCATCCACCCGCCACTCCTCGTACCCATGCGCTTCCAGCTGGTGCGCCAGCTCCGGGCCACCCGTCTCGACGATCCGTCCGCTCACCATCACGTGCACCACGTCCGGCTTCACGTAGTTCAGGATCCGCTGGTAGTGCGTGATCAGCAGATACGCAGACTCCGGACGCTCCTCGTGCAACCGGTTCACTCCGTCCGAGACCACCTTCAGGGCGTCGATGTCCAGCCCCGAGTCCGTCTCGTCCATCACCGACAGAACCGGCTGCAGCATGGCCATCTGCAGGATCTCGTTACGCTTCTTCTCCCCCCCGCTGAAGCCGTCGTTCACGCTCCGGCTCGCGAACGCCGGGTCCATGTCCAGCAGCTTCATCCGCTCCAGCAGCTCCTCCTGGAAATCGAAGATGTCCACTTCCTCGCCCGGCTTCTTGGCCTGCATCGCCGCCCGCATGAAGTTCGCGATCGACACCCCCGGGATGTCCACCGGGTACTGGAACGCCAGGAACAGCCCCTGCCGCGCCCGCTCGTCCACTTCCAGCTCCAGCAGGTTCCGGCCCCGGAACAGCACCTCGCCTTCCGTCACCTCGTACGCCGGATGCCCCGCCATCACCTTGGAGAGCGTGCTCTTGCCCGAGCCGTTCGGGCCCATGATCGCGTGGATCTTCCCCGCCTCGATCTCCAGGTCCAGACCCTTCAGAATCTCCGTGCCGTCCTCGGCGATCACCGCATGGAGATTCGTGATCTTCAGCAGTGGCTCACTCATCGTGCCCGGTCCCTCTCGTTTCCGGCCCGCCCCGGCGCGGTCCGGAGCTAAGAATGATTCTCGGTATCATCGGCAACGTACCATCCGCTCCCGGGCGTGTCAAGGGAACAAAAGGCGGCCGGCGGCTACCTTTACGCCTCTGCCACAGGGGCCCCGGATCGCCCGGTCCAGCGCACCCCGGCGCGAATCGTGCCCTTCGCGCGTTCCAATAGGGGCCCGGCGACCGCCGGAAGCCCGCCGGACGCACATCCCTGGTTCACGCGGAAGCGCGGACGGTGGTTGGGGGGCGGGGGGGCGGCTGTCACCGGCCGATTCGCATCGCCCGGCCCACGCGAGGTTGGGGCTATGCGCCTCCGCCACGTCCGCGTCTCCGCGTGAACCCGATGGTGGGCGGACGCCTGGCGGCCATGGTTCTCCAGGATGAACAGGTGGGTTCTCTACTCTCGAGCCGGGATGCCCGCATGAAGAAAGTGATACTGGTGCTGGGCGGCGGCGGTATGAAGGGTCTCGCGCACGTCGGCGCATGGAAGGCGCTGCAGGAGTCGGGGGTGGTGGTCTCGGAGATCATCGGGACCAGCATCGGCGCGCTGGTGGGGTCGTGCATCGCGGCGGGCGAGGAGTGGGAGGCGTTGGCGCCGCGGGCGCTGGCGCTGACGCGCAAGGACATCATCTCGCTGGACGGCCGCACCCTGCTGGTGAACGGCATCCGGCGCCAGAGCGTGTTCCGCGACGTGGCGTACCGCGACTACATCCGGCGGACGCTGCCGGTGGAGCGCTTCGACGACCTGGTGCTGCCCATGTCCATGAACGCGGTGGACGTGGAGACGGGCCAGACGGAGTGGTTCGGCGCCGGCGGCCGCACCGACGTCGCACTCGCGGACGCAGTGTACGCCTCGAGTGCGCTGCCGGTGTTCTTCCCGCCGCTCATGCTGGAGGGGCGCTGCTACGTGGATGGCGGCGTGCGGGCATCGCTGCCGCTGGAGCGGGCGGCGGAGCGCGGCGCCGACCTGATCATCGCCATCGACGTGTCCGCGGGCGAGACCAAGGACTCCAAGGACGTGATCTCGAAGGGGATGGTGGCGATCCAGCACCGGGTCTACGACATCATGGCCAACGCCCAGCGGCAGGGTCAGCTGGCCGCGTGGTCGGGGCCGCCCATCGTGCACATCCGCCCGCGCCTGGATGGCTTCTCGACCTTCGATTTCGAGGTGACGCAGTACTTCCTGGAGGAGGGCTATCGGGCCACGCGCCGGGCGCTGGCCCGGGTACCCGCCCTGGCCGAGGACGAGTTCCTGACGGCGGACTAGACCGGGTGCTCAGTCAAGATCCCAATTCGGCTGGGCCGTGCGACACGTCGGGCCAACAGGATGTAAGCCTGGGGTTCCGGCACAGCAATAACCGCGGCAATTCCGAACAGGAAATACCCGACATTCGCCTATCGGATAATCGGTGCGCTGGGCTGTACGCATGGACCTGGCCCAACGTGACCCCAGTTCGCCGCTGAGAGGAACACGAGACTCAGTCCTGTGCCCGCGAACCAAAGTGCCTCCGGACCCCACGAGTCGTACATCACAAACGTCAAACCGGTGTGGACAATTCCAAGCACGCCAATGATTCCGGCTGCGACAGCATGCGCCGCGAACGCGCTCGAGACGATGCCTGAGAGCGCGTGTGTGAATACCTTCCTATGCCCTGGATGCGGCGCCTGTGTTCGCCCGAACGCTGGCGATTGTTGCGTCTTCCGTTCCTACGGGGAGCAGCAATGCCCGACGCGACTACCTGGAATGGGTGAAAAAGCATGATGTTCGCTACGTGGCGGATCGTTCATCGCTGGGCGTGTGATCGTTGCTTGCGGTCCGAATTACCTGCGGAACGGATGAGTCCGCCAGGCTGCAACCTCGACCACGGTTGCATACGTGTGCGGCCCAGGCGGGTGTTGGCCGTCGGCGCGCAAGCCTTCGAAATGGAACGACGGCAC
>JADGQX010000023.1 GCA_017881445.1 Gemmatimonadota bacterium
GTGAGACGAAGTTGGCTTGCCCCGCGAGAGACCTGGCGGGATTACGGCGCCGCGAGCCACTCCAGGACGCGCGGCGCGACGTCCGTGAGGCTGGTCAGGCCGCGCGCGAACTTCGTGTGCCCGGGCCCCGCGGCGAGGAACAGGGCGGGGTTGCGGGTGTGCCCGGCGCGGCAGTCCTCCAGGTTGCCGTGATCGCTGGCCACGACCAGGAGCACGTCGGCGGGCAAGGCTTCCAGCACTCCGGCGAGAAACGCATCCACGCGCTCCACGGCGACGATCGCCAAAGCGAGCTCCCGGTGGTGGCCCGCCGCGTCGGTGGTATAGTGCGCGTAAAGTGTCAGGTCGTGGGCGCCGGCGATCGCCGCCAGGTTGCGCCCGGCCTGCTCGGGCGTGACGACGGGCAGGCCGGTGCGCTTCAGCCGCTGGCGGCAGGCGTCGTGCACGAGCTCGCTGGACACCGCCTCCCCGCGCTCGAGCTCGCGCGTATGGCGGGTGAGCGCGCCCGCGCCCAGTGCGGCCAGGGGCGGGCCCGCCCGCAGCGGCCCGGGCAGCCGGGCCAAGTCGCCGCGGGCGAGCGGCTCAGCGGCGAGGGCGAGCAGCTCCTCAGGGTAGGCGTTGGCAAAGGCGACGCGCGCGCCCGCGGCGCGGGCCCGCGCCAGCAGGCTGAGCTGGTGCACGAGCGGGCGCAGCGCCACCGGCACCCAGGGCCCGAAATGGCGCCCGAAGAGGGCGGGCGCGTCCTCGCCCGTGAGCAGCGCGGCCTGCCCGGTGCCACTCTGCGGCAGCCCGGCCATGCCCAGGGTGGCGTCCAGCCCGATAAGCGTGGCGCCGGCCGCGCTCGCGCCTGCCGACTCCAGCACCGGAGGCGCACCGCCCAGCAGCGCCCGTAGCGCCGGCAGGCGCGCGGCCACCAGCGCATTGACCGCCGGGTCCGCGGGTCCGAGTCCCAAGCCGTCGATGAAGACCAGGAGGATGCGGCCGTGCCCGCCGGCGCCCCGGGGGAGCGGGACGGCGCCCGGGCGCGCCTCAGAGCCCAAGCGCGCGCTCCACGTCGGCCACGGCCAGCCCCTCCACCTGCACCACCTTGCTGCGCCCCGTCTCGCCCGAGACCACGCTCACGCGCGAGGGCGCGACATGCAGCAACTTGGCCAGGAACCGGACCAGTTCCCGGTTCGCCTCGCCTTCCACCGGCGGCGCCGCCAGGCGCACCTTGAGCGCGCCGTCGTGCTCCCCCACCACCTCGGAGCGCGAGGCGCGGGGCTGCACGCGGACCGACAGCCTGACGGCGCCGGGACGCTGTTCGATGCGGATGCTCATGGGCGGGATGCTACAGACAACGGCACCGTCCGCAAGCGCTCACCTGGCCGTTCCCGTGAACGCCTGCGGCTGCGGTTGCGGCGGTTGACTCTGGCGCACCCGTGAGCGTGAACGATCACGCTCACGCCCCGACTACCGCGCCGCAGTCGCCTCGCCGCTCGGCACCTCCACCGGTGCCAGCCCCTTCGCCTGCAGCGCCACGTTGAACGCGGTCAGGTCGGCGCCCAGCGCCTGGCCCAGCGCGTCCAGCTGCACGTGCAGCTTCCCCGACAGCTCCTGCAGCACCACGGCCGACTGGTCGGTGGGGCGGGAGTCGGAGCTCTCCACCACCCCTTGCAGCGCCGCGATCTTGTTGTTGAGCATGATGGGGAAGTTGAGCGGGTCCTCGCTGGCCGCGAGCCGGGTCTGGTAGATGGCGTTCTCGATGGGGCCGAGGCGCCCCAGTAGCGCGTCGGCCAGCCGGTGCACGGTCGCGTCGTCAGTCTTCTTCTCCCGCTCCTCGATGGCGGAGCGGGTGCCGCGGATGCGCACGACCGCGGCATTGGCCTGGCCGAAGCGGTCGGCGATCCTGGAGGCCAGGTCGAACTGCGCCTGCAGGTCGGCCAGGGTGACGCCGCGCAGCCGGGGGTCCATCTGGATCTCCAGCGGCTGGGTCTGGACGACGCCATCGGCCGTCAGCCGGACCTGGTACGTGCCCGGCACCGCCTTCGGTCCCATGGGCCGCGCGGCCCAGAGGATCATCTTGGGGAAGCCGGTCGGCGCGGCGTAGCGCATGTCCCAGGTGAACTTGTTGAGCCCGGCCGAGTCGCGGATCGACGTCTGCGCCCGCGGCCCGAAGTCCTCGTCGTCCTCCTCGCCTTCGGCGGCGGCCCGGTGGGCGGAATCGGGTTTGGGCGGCGCGGTGGTGAAGCTGCGCACGACCTTGCCGCTGCCGTCCAGGATGTCCAGCACGAGCCTCGTGGCCGGCTTCTTCAGCTGGTAGTAGATGGCCGCACCCTGGTCCACGGAGCGCACGGCGACGGACGGCCTGTAGAGGAAGACGTCGCCCTGGGCCACCTGCGGGCCCATCTGCCGCAGCAGGTCCGCGCCGCCGTCCAGGATCCAGGCGGAGCGCCCGTGCGTGGCGATCAGGACGTCGCCCCCCTGGATGACCGCATCCGGCACCTGCGTGTCCGGCAGGTTGAGGGCGAACGGCTGCCAGCGGGCGCCGTCGTCGAAGGAGACGTGGAAGCCGTGCTCGGTGCCGGCGTAGAGCAGGCCGGCCCGTTTCGGGTCCTCCCGCACCACGCGGGCGTAGTCATTCGGCTTGATCCCGGCCGTGATGCGGGTCCAGCTCCGGCCGAAGTCGTCCGTGCGGTAGAGGTAGACGCCCTCGTCGTCCATCTGGTAGCGGTTGGCGGCCAGGTAGGCGCTTCCCGCCCGCTGCGGTGACGCTTCCACCATGGAGATGCGGGCGAAGGGCGGCAGCTCTTTCGGCGTCACGTTGGCCCACGTCTTCCCGGCGTCGCGGGTGAGCTGGACCAGGCCGTCGTCGCTGCCGGTCCAGATGATCCCGGCCTGCACCGGGGAGGGCGCGATGGTGAAGACCGTGCCGTAGGTCTCGACGCCCGTCTGGTCCAGGGTGATGGGACCGCCGGAAGGGCCGAGCGTCTTGGGGTCGTGCCGGGTCAGGTCGGGGGAGATCCGCTCCCAGGACTGGCCCTCGTTCGTGGTGCGCCACAGGTGCTGCGACCCGGCGTAGAGCGTCCTGGGGGCGAGCGGGTCCACCACGATGGGGAAGGTCCACTGGAAGCGCTCGGCGATGTCACTGGCCGAGTATCCCATGGGGTTGTCCGGCCAGGGGTTGATCGCCCGCTGCTGGCCGTTCGTGCGGTTGAAGGCCGTCAGCAGCCCACCGTAGCTCCCCGCGAAGTAGACGTCCGGGTCCGTGGGCGAGTTGGCGATGTAGCCGCTCTCGCCGCCGCCCACGGCGAAGGCGTAGCCGCCACCGCCCGCGGAAAGGAAGCGCCAGTCCTTGCCCGGCACGCAGATGGTGCTGTTGTCCTGCTGCGCGCCACAGGCGAAGTAGGGCCGGTGGTTGTCGGCGATGATGTGGTAGAGCTGCGCAGTGGGATATGCCTGCCCGGTCCAGGTCTCGCCCCCGTTCACGCTCACGTTGGCGCCGCCGTCGTTCGCCTCGATCATGCGCTTGGGGTCGTTGGCCGCGATCCAGAGCGCGTGGTTGTCGCCGTGGGGCGGCCGGATGCTCTGGGGGAAGGTCTTGCCGCCGTCCTTGGAGCGGAAGAAGGAGACGTTCACCACGTAAACGACGTCCCGGTCCTTGGGATCGGCGTAGATGCGCGTGTAGTAGAAGGCGCGCTGCCGCAGCTTGCGCTCGTCGTTCGTCCTGGTCCAGGTCGCGCCGGCATCGTCGGAGCGGAACACGCCGCCGTCCTGCGCCTCGACCAGCGCGAACACGCGCTTGGGGTCCGCGGGCGAGACGGCGACGCCGATCTTGCCCAGGATTCCCCTGGGCAGCCCCGGATTCCGGCTCAGCTCCGTCCAGTGCCCGCCCTCGTCGGTGCTCTTGAAGAGACCGCTGCCGGGCCCGCCGCTGGAGAGCGACCAGGGCGTGCGGTTGGCATCCCAGAGCGCCGCGTAGAGCACCTTCGGATCGGCGGCATCCATGACCAGGTCGATGGCGCCCGTGTGGTCGTCCCGGTAGAGCGCCTTCGTCCAGCCCTTGCCACCGTCCGTCGAGTGGTAGACGCCGCGGTCCGGGCCGCGGCCGTACACGTGCCCGAAGGCCGCGACCCAGACGTCGTCGCAGCTCCGGGGCGAGACCACGATCTTCCCCACCGCCTGGGTGTTCTCCAGGCCGACGTGCTGCCAGCTCTTGCCGCCGTCGCCGCTGCGATAGACGCCATCGCCCTGCATGATGTTGCCGCGCAGCTCCGTCTCGCCCATGCCGATGTAGACCACGTCGGGGTTGGCCTCGCACACGGCCACCGCGCCCACGGACGAGCTGCCCAGCTTGCCGTCGGTCACGGCCTTCCAGCTCTGCCCGCCGTCCGTGGTCTTCCACAGCCCGCCGCCGGTGGCGCCGAAGTAGTACTCGAGGGGCCGGGCCACGCTCCCCGCCGCCGCGATGGAGCGGCCGCCCCGGTTCGGGCCCACGTTGCGCCAGGTCAGTCCCTTGAGCACCCCGGCGACCCCGGCGCTGTCCGGCTGCTGGGCGGCCAGTCCCCCCGCCGCCAGCAGGATGCAGGCGAGGGCGGCCGCGAAGGGAAGGTGGAGTCGAGTCATTTCCTTGCCTCGGGCAGACGTGAGGGCGGCCTACCGTACCGGCCCGGTCGAGCGCGACCACCAGCCGCCCTCGACCACGATCGGGCGCGTCATGGTGACATCGCCCACCTTCAGGGTGACCGTGTACCGGCCGGGGAGCACCTGGCGCAGCTCGTCGGGCGTGATCGGCCCGCCCAGCTCACGGGGCCGCGGGTCCTTGCTGCGGAGGTCCCAGACCAGGCGGTGCAGCCCCGGTCGGCCCGGACCGGTGAGCGTCTGCACCGTGTCGTCCGCGGGCGCCGCGCCGGTGCCGGACGCGGGGGGAGGCGGCGCCGCCCCCCGACCGCGCCCGGCTGATGGCGGCGTCATCGTCGCCCCGGCAGTGTCCCTGCGGATGGTGAGCGTCACATCCCGGCCCAGGTCCTTGGCCAGCCAGTAGCTGATGGACGCGCCGTACGCCGGGTTCTCCCCCTTGAAGAAGGCGTCGCCCTCCTCGCCGTACGTGTCCCGCGTGGCATACTGCCGGGCGGCCGGCACCTCGAAGAGGAATGCGTCCCGGGCCAGCACCGTATCAGCCAGCTCCTGCAGCGGTGCGATCTCCAGCAGCCAGATGCCGCGTCCGAAGGTCGGGACCACCAGCTCGCGCGTCACCGGTGCCTCGTTCAGGTCCCGCACCGGCACGATGGGCAGCCCGTTGCGCAGCTGCCCCCAGTGCCCCCCCTCGTCCGTGCTGGCGAAGAGCCCGCGCTCGGTGCCCGCGAACAGCAGCCGCGGGTTGCGGTAGTCCTCCAGCACCGTGTGGCTGCCCACGCCCCTCGGCAGGTCCCCGGTCACGCTGGTGAAGGTGGCGCCCGCGTCCGTGGTCCGGAAGATGTGAGGGTCGTAATCGTCGCGGTCGTGGCAGTCGTAGCTCACGTATGCCGAGCGCTTGTCGAAATGGGAGGGCGCGATCTCGCTCACCACGCAGCGCTGCACTGCGGCGTCCGGAATGGCGGCGGTGACGTTCCGCCAGCTCTTGCCGGCGTCGGCCGTGGTCCAGAGGAGCCCGTCGTCGCTGCCCGTCCAGAGCACGGCCGCGTCCAGTGGCGATTCCGCCACCGAGTGCAGGGCATGGTAGCCGGTGTGGCCGGTGTCGGGCTCGGGGTGCTCGCGGGCCACGCGCGTCATGTCGGGACCCAGGATGCGCCAGCTGCGCCCCCGGTCCGTGAACTTGAAGAGGTAGTTACCGCCCAGGTAGAGCACGCGCGGGTCGTGGGCAGAGAGGATGAAGGGCGCGTTCCAGTCCCAGCGGAACTCGTACGCGCTCTCCATGCCCGCATCTTCCGCCTCGGGATGCATGGGGATGTAGCGCGAGTCGTTCACATCCCAGCGCGAGAGCGCGCCGAACTGGTACTCGGCGTAGCGCACGGTGGGGGAATCGGCCGGGACGGCGGAGTGGAAGCCATCGCCGCCGTACACTGCGTACCAGTCCGCGGCGGTGATGCCGAAGCGCTCGCGCGTGCGGCTGGGGCCGCACCAGACGCCGTTGTCCTGCAGCCCGCCGCAGACGTGGTAGGGCGCACGCGTGCTGTCCAGGTCGGTCTCGTAGAACTGCGCCACCGGGATGAGCTGGTGCGCCCAGCGCTTGCCGCCGTCGAGGGTGATGTACACGCCGCCGTCGTTGCCCAGCACCATGTGGTCGGAGTCCGCCGGGTCGATCCAGAGGGCGTGGTTGTCCGAGTGCACGCCCTCCATGCGCTGCGTCGCGATCGTCCGGCCGCCGTCCTTCGAGAGATCGAGCGTGATGGCCGTCAGCCAGACCCTCTGCGGGTCCGAGGGGTCGGCCCAGACCTCGTTGTAGTAGTAGTCGGGAACCGCCGACAGGTCGTTCTGCCGGGTCCAGGTCGCGCCCGCGTCCTCACTGCGGAACACGCCGCCCTCCGCGCTCAGCCGCGGGTTGGTCGAGCCCCGCGCCACCTGGATCACGGCGTACACCGTGCGGCGCGACGACGCCGCCAGCGACAGCCCGATGCGCCCCATGGCCTCCGTCGGCAGACCGTTCTTCAGCCCGGGGTCCGTCAGTCGCTTCCAGCTCTTCCCGCCATCCACGCTCTTCCAGATGCCGCTGCCCGCGCCCGCGCCCTCCATGTGGTTGCCGCCCCAGCGCAGCCGGTGCCAGGAGGCGGCGTACAGCACCTCGGGGTTCGTCGGGTCCAGCTTCAGGTCCACGAACCCGGTGGTGTCGTCCACGAAAAGGATCTTCTGCCAGCTCTTGCCGCCATCCACGGTCTTGTAGATGCCGCGCTCCGCGTTCGGGCCCCAGAGATGCCCCAGCGCGGCGACGTAGACGATGTCGGGGTTCTTCGGGTGAATCACGATCCGCCCCGTCTGCCGCGAATCCTCCAGCCCCATCCGCTTCCAGCTCTTGCCCGCGTCCTCGCTCTTCCATACGCCGTCGCCCCAGCTGCTGGAGCGCAGCGAGTTGCGCTCCCCAGTCCCCACCCACACCACTTCCGGCTTCGACGGCGCCACGGCGACATCGCCGATCGAGCCCAGCCCCGCCTCCGCGAACGCCGGCTCCCAGGTGACACCCGCGTTCACGGTCTTCCAGACCCCGCCGCCGGCCGTACCGGCGTACATCGTCTTGTGTCCGGGCAGCTCCGGCACCGCCAGCGCGGTGATGCGGCCGCTCATGTTGGCCGGACCGATCGAGCGCGGCTTCAGCTCCCGGAGCAGCTGGGGCTGGGGCTGAGGCTGAGGCTGCTGGGTCGGGGACTGTTGCGCCGCGGTCGGCGCCACCGCCGGCGGAGGCTGGACCGCGGGCTGCGGCGGGCGCGGGGGAGTCGTGGGCTGCTGGGCGGCCGCCGGGGCGGCGGTCATGCCGGCCAGCAGCGCCAGGACGAGGGCGGATGGCCGGGCGAGAGGGCGGGCGCGGCGGGGGCCGCGGCCGGCGGAATGGCGCGTGGACATTGGGTTCCTGGGCTGCGGGTCCGGGCGTGGGACCCGGCAATATGCGGCCGCGGCCCGACCCCGGCCAGACTGCCCGGCCCATGGCGGCGCCCCCCGGGGGGACTCCCCTTCCCCGCACCCGCCTGGAAAAGTGGGGCATGGGGTTCGCTTGCGAGGCCCGGACCCCTACATTGAGGGGCTTGCTCGCACTCTCGACCCGCGGGCACGGGCTCGATTTCCAGGGGGAGGATGCGCACTTCATGGTGAGGGCGGCGGTGGCGGGGCGGCTGGTGGTCGAGCGCGTGCTCGTGCGCCTGTCACGGTCCGCGGAAGAGGTGGTCGGCCATGCCGCCGACCTCGCGACCCTGCTCTGGCGCGTGGCGGTGGTCACGTTCACCGGGCGCGTGCCGCTGCGTGAGATCGCTGGCCAGATCTACTGGATGGGCATACAGAGCCTGCCCATCGTGCTGATCACGGCCATGCTGTCGGGCGTCGTGACCTCGCAGCAGGGGGGGTACCAGTTCTCGGGGTCCGTCCCGCTGTATGTCCTGGGCAGCGTGGTGACGGAGTCCGTCATCCTGGAGCTGGCGCCCGTGCTGACCGCGGTCGTGCTGATCGGCCGTGTGGGCGCCCGCATCACGGCTGAGATCGGCACCATGAAGGTCTCCGAGCAGATCGACGCCATGAACGCCCTCGGCCGCGACCCCGTGCAGGTGCTCGTGGCCCCGCGCGTGCTGGCCGGCATCATCGTCGTCCCGCTGCTCGTGGGCATCGCGGACCTGGTCGGCGTCTATGCGGGTATGCGCTCGGCCCAGATGACGGTCGGACTGGGCAAGGAGACCTTCTTCTACGGCGCGCGCCTGTTCTGGCACAGCTACGACCTGTTCTACTCGCTCGCCAAGGGGCTCGCCTTCGGCTTCGCCATCCCCGTGATCGCCACGCACATGGGGTTCCGCACGCAGGGCGGCGCGGAGGGCGTCGGCAAGGCCACCACCGCCTCCGTCATGTTCATGACGCTGGCCGTGCTGGTCATGGACGCCCTCTTCCCGCCGCTGCTGCTGCAGTGAGGCGACGCGGCGGCGGCGGCGAAAGGTGGAGATGGCCCGGCGGTCGGCGGCGACCGGGATCGTCGCCGCGTCGCCCCATCGCCCCCTCTCCCGGGCTTCGGTCGGGGGGAACTCGCGAGCGCGGGCTCGGCTTCAATCGGGGCCTGGACGCAAGGAACGAATGGTAGAGTACATCGACATCTGGAAGGCGTTCGACGTGCCCGTCCTGAAGGGCGTGGACCTCACCGTGCAGACGGGGGAAACGCTCGCCATCGTGGGGCCGTCCGGCACGGGGAAGAGCGTGCTGCTCAAGACCACGCTCGGCCTGATCGTGCCGGACCGGGGCGATGTGCGCATCGATGGCAAGTCGGTGTTCTTCGGCGGTGCCCGGGAGCTGCGCTCGATCCGTCGCCAGGTGGGGTACGTCTTCCAGAACGCGGCGCTGTTCGATTCCATGACGGTGTACGAGAATGTCGCGGAGGGACTGGGGGAGCGGGAGATCGTGACGCTGGGGCGCCGGGAGGTGATCCGGCGTGTGGTGGACGCCCTCGAGCACGTGAACCTCGACCCCCCGGTGGTGATGAACAAACTGCCGTCGGAGCTGTCCGGCGGCATGCGCAAAAGGGTGGGACTGGCGCGGGCGTTCGTGGGCCGGCCCCAGATCCTGCTCTACGATGAGCCCGTGACGGGGCTGGACCCGGTGAATACCGCGCTGGTGCACCGGCTGATCGAGAACCTGGACGACGAGCTCGGCGCCACCTCCATTGTCGTGACCCACGACGTGGAGGGCGCGCTGGCGGTCTCGGACCGCGTCGCGCTGCTGGAGGGGGGCAAGTTGCGTTTCGTCGGAACGCCGGACGAGTTCAGGGCGGCGCCGGACCCGCTGGTGCAGGCGTTCCTCGACCGGGAGGCTGCGGCGGTGGCGGCGGAGACCATGGAGATAGAGTGATGGCAAGGGAGCGTGGTGGAACGCAGGAGACGGCGCCCGCCGGCCGTAGGGTGGGCCGTGAATACGACCCGGAGACGCTGGTCCCGCAGAAGCGCGGCAGCCACCGGGTCATGGCCGGCTCCTTCGTGCTGGCAGGGCTCCTTGCGATCGTGCTCGCGCTGTTCACGCTCACGGACCCGGGCACGTTCCGCGGCCGCTACGACCTGGTGACGACCGTCGACAACGCGGGCGGCATCCGCCGGGGCGACCCCGTCCAGCTGCGGGGCGTCAACATCGGCCGGGTCAAGAGCTTTTCCATCGAGCCCACGGGCGTGGCCGTGACGCTCGAGCTGGAGCGGGAGTACAAGGTGCCCGCCGACTCGCACATGCTGCTCCAGTCCAGCGGCCTGATGGGCGGTATGACCGCCACCATCCTCCCGGGGCGCGCGGCCAACATGCTGGCGGACGGCGACACCATCCCCGGGGCGCGGGAGGTGGGCGCGCTCGACAACGTCGCGGGTCTCGGCCAGCGCGCGGATACCGTGCTGGCCCGCGCCCAGGCCATGCTCTCCAACGCCAACGTGGCCAACGTCAGCGAGAGCACCACCCAGCTGCGTGCGCTGCTCTCCTCGACATCGGCCATGATCGCGGAGGACCGCGCCAACATCCGGGCGCTGACGCTCAGCCTGCGCAACACCACGGCCGAGCTCGAAGGCGCGCACCCGGGGCGCAGCATCGCCGCCACCATGGCGCGGCTCGACTCGCTCACCGCCCAGCTCGGCGCCGCGTCCGGCCGCTTGAACGCCGCCAGCCTGTCGCTGCAGGTGGTGCTGGGGAGGGTCGAAAAGGGAGAGGGCACCCTGGGCAAGCTGTCGGCGGACCCCACGCTCTACAACAACCTGAACGCCGCCGCGGCCAACCTGAACCAGCTCGCCGAGGACATCCGGACCAACCCCAAGAGGTACATCAACATCAAGGTGTTCTAGGAAAAGCAGGAGCAGGAGGGATGGTCTTCCTCCTGCTCCTGCTCCTGCTTCTGCTTCTGCTTCTGCTTACCCGGCTCTTGTCCCGGCCGGGGAGGCGCCGTCCACCCGGAACCGTCCCACCAGGTCCTTCAGCCGGCCGGCGTCCTCCGCCAGGGAGATGGAGAGCCGGTTCATCTCCTCGGTCGAACTGGTCTGCTCCTGGACGGCGGCGCCGACCTGGCTGGCCATGGACGCGTTCTCGCGCACCAGCAGCTCGATGCCCCGGACCTGCAGGTCGACCTTCTCCACCGTCTCGCGCTCGTGCACCATGCGGTCCGCGATGTCGCCCACGGCGTCCTCGATGCGGTGCACCGCCTCCACCAGCACCAGCAGCGCCTCCGTGGACTCCGCGGCCGTGCCCTCGACGCCGTCCACGCGCTCGCCCCCGCGGCGCATGGCATCGCCCAGCTGGTCGGCCCGCGACGAGATCTGCACGATCAGGTCGCTGGCCTCGCCCGCCGCCTGGGCGCTGCCATCGGCCAGCTTGCGCACCTCGTCCGCCACCACCGCGAAGCCGCGACCGTGCTCGCCCGCCCGCGCCGCCTCGATGGCGGCGTTCAGCGCCAGCAGGTTGGTCCGGGCCGCGAGGTCCCGGATGACCTCCACCAGCCCGCCGATCCGGGTGGAGGCGCGGATCAGCTCGCCGCCGGCGGCGTCCGCCTCCCGCACGACCTCCCGCACCGCCAGCAGCGCCTCGCCCGCCCGGGCAATGCCGGCCCGACTGCGCTCCACCTCGGCGACGACGCCCCCCGCCTCCTTCCGGGCCTCCAGCGTGCGCGCGGTGACCTCCGCGTTCACCGTCGCCAGGATCGAGGTCAGGTCGTGTAGCGATTCCGCCTCCCGCTGCTCCTTCTCCATGCGGCCGATGGCGTGCTCGATCCCGATCGCCACCTCCGCCGCCGAGGCGGACAGCTCCTCGGTGGAGGCGGCCAGGTCGCCCGCACCGCTGGCCACGCTGTTTGCCGTGCCCGCCGTCGAGGACACCAGCCGGCCCAGGTTGTCCACGAACGCGTTGAACTGCTCGCCCAGCTCGGCGATCTCGTAGTCGCCTCCCACGGGCAGCCGGTGCCGAAGGTCCGCTTCGCCCGTGGCAATGGCGCGCAACGCGTCCGCCAGCCGGCGCAGCGGCGAGCGCAGCTGCGTCCGCAGGTAGAAGCTGAGCACGAACATGGAGGCCAGGTAGAGCAGCAGCGCCGCTGCGCCCACCGCGAGCCCCAGCCGCCGCAGTGCCAGGCCCACCCCGGAGAGGTCGGTCCCCAGCCGAAGCTCCGCGCCCGGGACGCTCACCGGCACTTCACGGACCCGCAGCGCCTCGTTGCCCTTGCCGTGGAAAAGGCGCTCTTCGCCATCCGGCTCCCGCTCGATGGCGGCCTGAATCGATGACGCCTGGCCGCGCCAGCGCTCGGCCACCCGCAGCGTCGCCGACACGGGCGATCCCGTGCCCGCGACGTAGGCGTACGCCACGCTGGAGTCCTCCTTCATCAGGCGCTCCAGGGCGCCGACGTAGGCCTGCACGGGCGCGGCGCCTACCGTCGCCACCCCGGATGGGTCGGCGAACGACCGCGCCAGCCCGACCTGCCCCTCCACCACCGCGGCCGTGTAGCTGCTCGTGAAGCTGGCCAGCGAGACCGCCGCCAGCCCCAGGAAGATGAGGCCCACGGACGCCGTGAAGAACGCCGTGAGGCGCCGCGCGACTGTCAGCTTCCCGCCCATGCGGGCGCCCACGAACTGGAATCCGCCCCAGACCGCGCCCACAGCCGGCACCGCCAGCAGCAGCGTCAGCATCCAACCCAGGCTTCCCGCCAGCAGGACCAGCGGCACGACCAGCAGCGCGAAGACGAGCGAGACGCTGAAGTCGACGCGGAACGACTCCCAGAACCGCGCGTCGCCCCCGTCCTTGCCCAGGCTCAGCCAGCCCGAGAGCAGCAGCACGTTCACGGCGACGTAGGCGGTGGTGCCCAGGGTGAGGGCGAGCAGACAGCGACCCAGCAGCCCCAGGTCGCCCATGAGAATCCGGTCCGCCACGTCCAGGCCGAACTGCCGGCCCACGAATACCACCCACACGCCCACCAGCGCGGCCAGCGCCAGCCCGAACTGCGCCGTGGTGAAGAGGATCCGCATGGGCGGCCGCCCCCGCCACGCCAGGATCGCCGTGCACCCCAGCGCCAGCGACGCCACCGGCATTGCCGGACCGTAGGCCACCAGACCCAGCGCGATCACAAGCATCTCGGGACTCATCGAGACATCCTCGACCGTCACGAGATCGATGCTGCCCAGGATCAGGTACAGGACCGTGAAGATCGCGGCCACACCCAGCATGGCCGGAGACAGCGGGCCCCCGAGCAGCACCAGCCCGGCGTACGCGGCCAGACCCGCCGGTACCACTATCGCCGTCAATGTGCGTTGCGCGCTCTTCCTCGCCATGCCTGCGTTCCTTCGCTCAGATCACGGCACCGGACCCGGCCTCGCCATGAGTCGATAACGCCGGAGACGGTGTCCCCGACGGATTGCGAGCTGTGTTTTTGACGCACTCTCAAGATGCCGATTGGTCGAGCGATGCGGGAGGTTCGCCGGAAATGCAGGCGTGTGAACGAGTTGCAGAGCCGACTGTTCCGCCTTCACTATCAGGTTTCGCCCCGCCCGATACACCGGTGCCGGCGTCCGATACAATTTGCTCGCTGCAATTCGGCTGCGTGGCGCCGGGCTTGGGCCGCTCTTTCCCGCCGTGGCGGCGGGCGCAGGCTCGCCCCCCGCTCGCTGCTCACTCCACGGCGATCGGGCGCGGAGGCAGGTGCTGCATGGCCGCCGCGAACGCGTGCATCAGCTCCGGATCGAAGGCGGTCCCCGACTCGGAGTCCATCTGGGCCAGGGCGGCGTCGGGCGGATGCGCGGGCCGGCGCGGCCGGGGCTCGGTCATGGCCGTGAAGGCATCGGCGATGCGGACCAACCGGCTGGCGAAGTGCGGCGGCCGCTTGACGGGCCGCTCGGGGTAGCCGGTGCCATCCAGCGCCATGTGGTGCTCGTAGGCGACGACGGCGGGGAGCTCGAAGGGCGTGCCGGCCTGGAGCAGGACGCGGGCGCCCTCCACCGGATGGCGGCGCACCTTGTCCCACTGCTCGGGCGTGGGCGGGCCGCCCGCCAGCGGATCGAAGCCGGTGCGCGCCTGGCCGATGTCCGCGAACAGTGCCGCCATGACCAGCGCGCTGATCACGTCCGGGTCCAGCCGCAGTGCGGTGGCGAAGACGCCCGCGCAGAGCGCGGCGTTGAGCGAGTGAGCGACGAAGGGCCCGGTGATGGAGGCCTCCGCGGTCCTCGGCAGGACGCCCGGCCCCGCCCCGCGCAGTGCCAGCGCCACGGCGTGGGCGACGGCGTGCGCCTCCAGCGCCGGCAGCGGCCGGCCGGCCTTGACCTCCTCGTGGATCCAGCCCAGCGCGCGCGCTTCCTCGAGCAGCGTGGGCACGAGCGTGCTCATGGGACCACCCCCTTGCCCGCGGCCGCCGCGCGCATGTCGTCGTCGCGGGAAGCCTCCGCCGCCGCCAGCAGGTCCGCGGCGCGCTTGTCGCCCCGGTAGGCGCGCAGCGCCGAGAGCGCCGCGAGCATCTCGGGGGACTTGGCGGCCAGCTTCTTCCGGCCCAGCAGACCGGTCCCGCCGTCCACCAGCCGGAGCAGCGCCTCCAGGGCGGCGCCCGAGCCGATATCCGCGAGCAGGCGGATGGCCGGCATGCGCAGGAATGCGGGGGTGGTCGGTGCCCCGATCAGGGAGGAAAGGGCATTGACCGCCTGCGGCGGGCAGGCGCCGCGCGCCGCCTGCAGCACGATGTGGACGTTCTGCGGATCGTGGTCCCGCAGCCCCAGCACGATGGCCTCGTCGCGGCGCTCGGGGTCCGCCTCCAGCAGCAGCTGCAGCGCTTCGCGCCGGACGCGCGCGTCCGGGTGGGCGCCGTGCCGGGCCAGGGAGACCTCGGCGGGTGCGTGCTTCCACGAACGCAGCAGCGCCAGCATGTTGGCCTGCACGTACCAGCGCGGGTCTTCCAGCCGATCTATGGCCATGGGCGCCACCGCCGGCCCCAGCGACGACAGGCGGCCCACGAAGGGGTGCCGCTCCTCCCGCGTCTGCGCCAGGCTCAGCCGGTCGAGCAGGATCTCCGCCGCCGCCATTCCTAGCGCCCGCGTAAGCTGGTCCACCGCGTCGAAGTTGACCGGCTGCTCCTCCAGCAGTGCCTTCAGGCGCGCCGGCGTGGCGACGTGCTGCACGATTCCCTGCGCCGCCGCGCTGTCCCTGGGCGCCCGGTGCAGGATCGCCAGTAGCTCGGGCGTCTGGTTGCGGTCCACCATCTCGCCCACGCAGCGCCACGTCTCACCCGTGAGCGTGTCCAGCTCCGCCGCCAGCTCCACCAGCCGCTCCGCCTCCGGGAACGATTGCGGGTGGTGCACCGTCATCTGCTCCGCCGCGACCATGTCCTCGTAGGTGATCGACGACGCCTCCGCCGCGATCTCCGCCCACCGATCGGCCACCAGCCGCGTCAGCTCCCGGATCGCCAGCGCGGAGCCCCGGTCGCCCGCCGTAGCGGCCCGCGCCAGCTTGGCCAGCAGCTCCATGAACGCCCGCGAGCAGGGGCGGTCCCACGCCACCGAGGCCGCCAGCACCAGGCGCGCCGCCGCGTCCGCCGAGAGACCGCGCCCCGCCCCCAGCAGGATGCGCCGCCGGGCGTACACGTCCTCCGCATACCGCCGCATCAGCGGCGCCAGCACCCGGGCGCCCAGCGCCACCACCACGGCGGATGCGTCGGCCTCCCGGCCGTGAGGCGGGTCCTCCACCAGCCCCCGCACGCCCTCCGCCACCGCCGGCTCCAGCGCCGGATCCCCCACCGCCCGCTTTAGCGCCGCCGCCAGCGTCGCCGCGTCCGCCCCGGCCGGCAGTCCCACCAGCCGCGACAGCGCGGCCCAGCCATCCGACCCGTGGGCCGGACCGGTGGCGGTGCCGGAGGCGTCGACCGCGTCCATCACGTCAGCGTTTCGCCTGTCGAAGGGAGGAGAGAGCGCTGCAAAGATAGGCACGCGGGTGCGCGGAAGCCAAGGAAGGCGAGTCTCCCCCCTCGCCGTCTCCCCCCTCCCCCCTCTCGCCTTCGCCCTCGCCCTGGCCTCGCCCTGCTTCTCTACCGGATCATCCGCGTCCGGTTCCGCAGGAAGTCCCGCATGATGTACTGGCCCAGCGTCATGGTGGTGGTGAAGTAGGCCCGGCCCCGGGCGATCTGGCAGACTTCGTTCACGAACGCGACCAGCGCGGCATCCCGTGCCAGCATGAAGGTGTTGATCACGATCCCCGACCGCCGGCAGGCCGAGACCTCCCGCAGCGTCTCGCGCACTACGCGCGGGTCGAGGCCGGCGGGGTTCTTGTAGACCCGGCCATCGGGGAGCGTGATCGCGGAAGGCTTGCCATCCGTGATCATGATGACCTGGCGCATGTCCTTCTTCTGCCCCAGCAGCAGGCGGCGCGCGACCTTGAGCCCCTCGGCGGTGTTGGTGTGGTAGGGCCCGACCTGGGCGCGCGCCAGCTCGCCCAGCGGCAGCTCCTCCGCCCGGTCGCCGAAAGTGACCAGCCGCAGCGAGTCGCCCGGGTACTGCGTGCGGATCAGGTGGGACAGCGCCAGCGCCACCTTCTTGGCCGGCGTGAACCGATCCTCGCCGTACAGGATCATGCTGTGCGACGTATCCAGCAGCAGCACCGTCGCGCACGAGCTGCGATACTCGGCCTGGTGCACCATCAGGTCGCCGTAGTCCAGCTCCAGCGGCAACCTGAGGCCGCCGCGGTGCAGCGCGTTGGTGAGCGTGGCCGGGATGTCCAGGTTGAGCGTGTCGCCGAACTCGTACGGCCGGCTGGCCGCGTCCGCCTCCACGCCCGTGGCCAGCTGCGGCGTGTCGTGGCTGCCCAGGCTCGACCTGCCCACCGCCGAGAGCAGGTGCCGCAGCGCCCGGAATCCCAGGAAGTCCACGGCCTTGTCCGTCAGGTTGAACTCCACCTGGCGCGCCGCCTCGGCCGCGTCGTCGATCCGACCCGCGCCCGGCACGGCCTGGTGGCTCGCCGGCATCTGCGGCGGCGCCTCGACGTTGAGGTAGCCCTCCTCGATCAGCCGTTTCACCAGCGCGTCCAGCAGCTCCGCGATCTGCTGCCGCACCGCCTCGCTATTCTCGCCCTGGCTCTCGCCCCGCAGCTCGGCTAGCATCTCCGGCGTGAGCTGCCCGCTCTCGATCAGCGCCTGCAGTAGCGCCTGCTTGAGACCGTCCATGGAGTGGTCGCCGCCCTCGTCGCCCGTCAAGCCCCACCAGGGGTGGTACTGGGGACCTCCCGCAAAGCCGCTCTGCAGCAGGAAATCCGCCAGCCGGTCCAGCAGATCCTGCAGGTTCACGGCGTCCAGCAGGCCGCCCGCATACTTGGTGTAGGTCGTGACGCGCATACGAGAATCCCGATGAAGCGAGTAAGCCCCGAATCCGAATCCGAGCCCGAATCCGAATCCGGTCGTTCGCCGTTGTTGCCTGGGGCGATCCCGGATTCGGATTCCGGCGCTGCGCGCCTGGATTCGGATTCGGGCTCGTTCGCGCAACTGCTCCTGCAGCATTACGACGCGCACCGCCGCGATCTTCCCTGGCGGCAGGACGCGGATCCCTACCGGGTCTGGATCTCCGAGGTCATGCTGCAGCAAACGCGCGTGGAGACTGTAGTTCCATACTACCGGCGTTGGCTGGAGCGGTTCCCGGACGTGGGTCGGCTGGCGGACGCGCCTGCCGACGACGTGCTCAAGCAGTGGGAGGGGCTCGGCTACTACGGCCGCGCCCGCAACCTGCACCAGGCCGCCGGCCTGGTCCGGGACCGCCACGCCGGCGCACTGCCCTCGGACCCGGCGCTTCTGCGCGCGCTCCCCGGTTTCGGCGAGTATACCGTCGGCGCCGTCGCCAGCATCGCCTTCGGACGCAGGCTCCCCGCCGTGGATGGGAACGTTCGCCGCGTCCTCTCCCGCATCCACGACCGGGCGACGCCCACGCCCGCCTGGCTGCGGGCGACCGCCGCGGCGCTCGTCCCGGCGGACCGCCCGGGCGACTTCAACCAGGCGCTCATGGAGCTGGGGGCGACGATCTGCACGCCCCGCTCGCCGCGCTGCCCCGACTGCCCGCTCCGGGGCCTGTGCCTCGCCCGCGCCCGCGGCACGGTGGACGATGTCCCCGCCCGCCGGCGCCGGGCCGCCGTCCCCACGGTCGAGCTGGCCACCGCCGTCGTGCGCGACGCCGCCGGCCGCCTCCTGCTCGTGCGCAACCCCGACGCCGGCTTGCTGGGCGGGCTGTGGGGCTTCCCCGTGGCCGAGCCCGCCCCGGGCGAGCCCCCGCTGCGGGCGGCCGCGGGCGCCGCTGTCCGCGCCGGAGCGACGGTGCATGACGCGGAAGGCGCGGAGCTGCCCCCCGTTCGACACCAGTTCTCGCACCTGACCGCGACCTATCGCCCCTTCCTCTTCGAGGGCGCGCCGGCCCTGCCCCCGCCGGAGACGGCCGCCAGCGCGCGCTGGCTGACACCCGACGAGATCCGGGCCCACGCCCTCCCCGTCGCCCAGCGCCGCATCCTCGCCCACGCCCGCGCCTGAGCATCAACTGCAACGGCGTCCCTCGCGAAGAACGCCAGGGTGATCCGGTGCGTCCTTGGCCACGCGGACACCCGCGAGCGTCGGTGTAAGGCCAGGTCCCTGCTTGATTTTCAACAACAAAACAGGATGGTTGCCCGGGCCGCCGATCTTCGGATCCGCCGGATTCCTGCCCCGCCGCCCTTCGCGTACTTCGCGCCCTTCGCGCGAGATCGCTGTTGACGTTCGCTCGGAGGCCGGGTCTCAGCCCTCGAAGGGGTTCTTGGGCCCGCCGCCGCCGCTGCCGGACCGGCGCGGCACGCGTGTGTACCGGCCGCTGGAGCTGCGGCTGATGCGGCGCTCGCCCACGAGCGCCTCCAGCGCCAGCTCGCAGGCGGCGGCGCTGTAGCCCGGCGCATCGGCGCGATAGAGGCCGACCTCCCGCACGGCGTCCAGGAGCCCGGGCACGGAGGCGAAGCCGCTCAGGACCATCTCGGCGGAGGAGTCCTCCGCCAGCTGCAGCACGCCGCCGCGGTCGAAATACTCGACGATCTCCTCCAGATGCTCCTCCACGGCCTCGGCGCCCAAGGCGCGGAACGTCTCCGCGGCGGCCTGCGAGACCAGCTCCCGGGCGATCTTGTCGCCGCCCACCAGCTCCCCCTCATACTCCAGCTCCATCTTCCCCGTCATGGCCGGCAGCGAGGCGAAGACATCCGCGATGCGCGGCACGACCACCTCGTCCCCGGCCACCAGCGAGCGCCGCTCCGCGTTGGAGACGGCGTTCTCCACCGCCGAGATGGGCATGCGCTGGCTTACGCCCGAGCGCTGGTCCACGCGTTTGTCCTCGCGGGCGAGGAAGGCGACGCGCTCGATGGTCTCGGCAATGAAGTCGGGCACCTCGACTCGCAGCGAGTCGCGCTGCAGCCACGCCTCCTGCTTCGTTATGGCGACGCCCGCTTCCACGGTCTCCGGGTAGTGGGTCATGATCTCGGCGCCGATGCGGTCCTTCAGCGGCGTGATGATCTTGCCCCGGGCGGTGTAGTCTTCCGGGTTCGCCGTGAACACCAGCAGCACGTCCAGGGGCAGGCGCACCGGGTAGCCTTTGATCTGGACGTCGCCTTCCTGCATGATGTTGAAGAGCCCGACCTGGATCTTGCCCGCCAGGTCCGGCAGTTCGTTGATGGCGAAGATGCCGCGGTTGGCCCGGGGCAGCAGCCCGAAGTTGATGGTCAGCTCGTCCGATAGCACGTGCCCGCCCCGCGCCGCCCGGATCGGGTCCACGTCGCCGATGATGTCCGCCACGGTGACGTCCGGCGTGGCCAGCTTCTCCACGTAGCGCGCGTCCCGGTGCACCCAGGCGATGGGTGCGTCGTCGCCGCGCTCGTCCAGCAGCGTGCGACCGAACTTGGAGAGCGGGCGCAGCGGGTCGTCGTTGACCTCGCTCCCGGCCAGTACCGGGATCTCCTCGTCCAGCAGCCCCACGAGCTGGCGCACGATCCGGCTCTTGGCCTGACCGCGCAGACCCAGCAGGATGAAGTTGTGGCGCGAGAGCAGGGCGTTCACCACCTGCGGCACCACCGTGTCGTCGTAGCCCACGATCCCGGGGAACAGCGTTTCTCCCAGGCGCAGCTTCCGCAGCACGTTCTCGCGGATCTCGTCCTTGACCGGCCGGGAGCGGTATCCGCTCGCCTTCAGCTCGCCTAGTGTCGCAGGTCTCGAGGTCATCCCTTCCTCATGCTCGTGCTCGCCCTCTTGCTGACCCTCAGTCCACCACGATCCCGACGCCGCCCTCCGCCCTCACCAGTCGGGGCAGCACCGTCTCGACGCTCTGCCCGCGGAAGCCGTCGAGTGCGTCCGCCACGGTCGAGAACCCCACCAGCGTCTCCAGCACCTTCACGGTGGGGAAGACCATGGGCAGGGAGCCCGCCTGGAAGCGCGCCAGCGCCGCGGCGGGCGTGAGCCAGAGCGCGTCCGTCATCTCCCGCGGGTCCGGCGCCACCTGCCGTCCGTCCGGCAGCCGCGCCAGGAAGAAGCGCGTGTCGTACCGGCGGGGCTCGGCCAGGGGCGTGATCCAGTGTGCGAAATAGACGACGTCGCCCAGCGCCGGCTCGAGACGCTCCGCCTCCAGCAGCGCGGCCAGTCCGGCACGGGCGTTCATGAGCCGCTCCCGCCACTCGGCCAGGTGCGGTTCCGCCGCCGCGTCGGGCGCCGGCCGCCCACCCCGGTCCGCCGCCAGCAGCACCCCTGTCTCCTCGAACACCTCCCGCATTCCCGCCGCCCAGCACGCGGCCGGCGGCTCCAGCGGCCCGGCGGCCGCATCCGCGCCCCCGCCCCCGCTCCCGACCCCGCCCCGCTGCAGCGACTCCGCGATCCCGCCGACCAGCCCGGGATCGTCGTCCCCCTCGTCCAGACGCCCCCCCGGGAAGACGTATGCGCCCGGCACGAAGCCGCTGCTCTGATGGCGCCGGAGCAGCAGGGTCTCGGGCCCCGCCGCGGAGTCCCGCAGCAGCACCACGCTCGCGGCGGGCAACGGCTGCGCCGGTGGGTCCGGCGGCTCGTCCACCCTGGCGGCGAAGCCGGCCGGCAGCCGATCCCCCGGAATCACGAACATGCGACCCGCCTCATCGTTCGCCTTCCCCACGTGTCAGATCCGCTTCAGTGACGGCGCCCGCTTCAGCCAGCCGGCCACGTCCAGCGGCGTGATGATGCCCTCCAGCTTGCCGTCCCGCATCACCAGCAGCCGGCCCGCCGCCGCCGCGCCTGCGGCGCCCAGCTTGTCCAGCACCCGGGCCATGCTGTCGCCGGAATCCACCTGCAGTCCCGGGTCGAGCGGAAGCATGACGTCGCCCACGGTGCGCACCGGCCACTCCGCCTCCGGCACGGATCGCACCTGTGCGACCGTGACCAGCCCCAGCACCCGCCCGTCCCCGGTCACCACGGGGTAGCCATCGAAGTGGCCGCGCCGGGAGCGCTCGCTCTCCAGCTCCCGCAACGTCAGCCCGGGCGACACCGTCTCGGGCCAGCGGCTCATGGCCTCCCGCGCCGGCACCGCCTCCAGCGCGTGCACCACCGCGAACTGCCGGTAGCCCGAGCGCGCCGCATTGCGCACGAACCAGCCGATGAACACCATCCAGAGCCCGTCCAGCACCTGGCCCCGCACGGTCTGCCACGCGCCCCAGCCCATGAACGCCCAGGCCAGCAGCTCGCCGCCCACCGCCGCCACCCGGGTCGCCCGCTCCATGCTCCCCGTCGCCTTCCAGATCGCGGAACGCAGCAGCCGCCCGCCGTCCAGCGGGTAGCCCGGCAACAGGTTGAAGACTGCCAGCACCACGTTCAGGAAGCCGACGTACTCCGCCACGCCCGTGACCGCCCGGCTCAGCCCCAGCCGCTCGCCCGTCCACCAGAGAGCACCGAAGAGCACGCCCAGCAGCACGCTCGAGAGCGGACCCACCCCCGCGATCACGAACTCGTCCCCCGGACTGCGCGACTCCATGCGCGTCCGCGCCATGCCGCCGAAGATGAAGAGCGTGATCCCCTCCACCGCCACCCCGCGCCGCCGCGCCACCACCGAGTGCGCCAGCTCGTGCGCCAGCAGCGACGCGAAGAACAGCAGCGCCCCCGCGACCCCCATGGCGTAATAGTTCCACCCCGGCAGTCCCGGGTACGCCTCCGGGAACACACCCTGGCTGAACGTCCAGAGGATCAGCAGAAAAATGACGAACCACGAGATGTGGATCCGGACCTCGATCCCGAGGATCGTGCCCAGCCTGAAGCTGCCCATCCACCGCCGCTGGAAAGAAGTGATGCCGCCCCCCCCCCGCCCCTCGCCCCCCGCACCCCATTGCCCCGGATAGGGCTAAGCCCCGCCGCGCCCCCGCGGTTCGCGCGCACCGCGCGAACCGCGGGACTCCGAGCCCGCGCCCGAGCCCGCGCCCGAGCCCGGCCGTGCACGTGCACGTGCACGTGCCCCTGCTCGATCGCCCTCGCCCTGCCGTTGCCCTGCCGTTGCCATTCCCCAGCCCCAGCCTCAGCCTCAGCCTCAGCCCCCCAGCTTCCCCATTGCCGCCCTGATCCGCCCGCTGGCCGCCTGCACCCGGCCGGCCAGGTCGTCCGCCTCCCGCGCCACCTCTGCGATCTCCCGATTCCGCAGCGCCTGGGCGATGCCCGGCAGCATCATGTTGGCGTAGCCGTTCCGGTAGTCGGCGGCGACGGTGAGATTGCGCGTGAAGGGCCGGCCGCGCAGCCCGCCCTCCCGCAGCAGCGACCGCTCCACGTGCAGCAGCTCCAGGTTGGCGGCATCCGCCCCCGCCCCCGCCCCCGCGCGGCCGGCGCCCGCCGCCAGCACGCTGTCGCGAGTGGCGGCCAGGGAGTCGGCGGCGCTCTCCATGTCGCGGAAGGTCGCGTCCAGCCGGTCCAGCGCCGCCAGCGCCTCGACCGTGCCCGGCCCCGGCGCCGCGGCCGCCTCCCCGCGCAGCCGCGTGGCGGCGGCGCGCAGCTCGCGCGCCGCCTCGGCATAGTCATAGGGCAGCACGTCGGCATCGGCCAGGCGCAGCGCCGTGACCGCCAGCAGCTGCGCGCTGGCGGCGTGGTGCACGAAGCCCGGGTCGGCGAAGCGGCTCACGAAGCTGTAGCTGTCATAGGCCGAGTGGTATTCCCCGCTGCCGCCGCTGAACCCCCAGTTGGCGCTGGGAATGCCGAGGTGGTTGTAGAAGGGCGCGAAGTCGCTGCCACCGCCCAGGTTGCCCAGGACGACGTCGCCGTGGGCCGCGGGCGCCTTTGCCGCCTGCGCCTGCCAGCGCTCGTAGATGCTGCCCCCCTCCGGAGAGGGCACGACCCGGGTGACATCGCGGATGACGGCCTTCAGCGCGGGCGCCGCCGAGGCGCCGAAGCGGCTGCCGTCGGCGATGGCATCCTGGTTCAGGTAGGCGACGGCCTTCGCGCCCAGCTGCCGCGCCATGTCCTCGACCCACTCGATCGAGCCCATCAGCCCCCACTCCTCGGCATCCCAGGTAGCGAAGACGATGGTCCGCTTCGGCCGCTCACCCGCGCGCACCAGGCCGGCCACCGCCTGGGCCGCGGCCAGCACGGCGGCGGTGCCGCTGACGTTGTCGTTGGCACCCGTGTTCCAGGCGTCGCGGTGGCCCCCCACGATGATCCACTCGTCGGGACGCTCGCTGCCGGGGACCCAGGCGAAGGTGTCGAAGATGTCCTTCATTCCCCGGGCGGGGCCCGCCCGGTCGTCCTCGACCCGCATGCGCGCGTAGGCCGGTCCCGGCCCCACGTGGTAGCGGAACGGCAGCCCGCCCTGCCACTCCTGGCGCGGTAGCTCGGCCGGGCCCATCCGCTTCAGGATGTCGTCGGCCACGTCGTAGGAGATGGGCATCACCGGGATGTGCGCCAGCCCGAAGCCCGCCGAATCCGGATCGATCCGGCGCGCCCCCGGCACACTGGCCCAGCCCGGCGTGGTCGGGTCGCCATCGATGTTCAGGATGCTGCCGCGCTGGGCGGCGGTCGGGTTGCGATAGGGGCCGTCGGGGTAGACGTCGCCCCGGACGTAGCCGTCGTCAGCCGGGTCGGAGAAGATGAGCAGTCCCGCCGCGCCGTGCCTCTCCGCCAGCCGCGCCTTCACCCCCCGATACGACCGGCCGTACCTCGCCAGCACGATCTTGCCTTGCACGCTCACGTGCATGGAGTCCAGCAGGTCGTAGTCCTCGTAAAGGCCGTAGTTGACGTAGACGACCTGTCCCTCCGCCTGCCCCACGCCCGAGTAGCCGTTCACCCACGGGTACTGCGGCAGTGCGCTGGTCGGGTCCTGCTGCGGGTACGGCTCCTCGCTCAGCCGGAACTCGATCCGGTCGGGCGCCTGCAGCTCCAGCGACGCCGACGTGGCCCAGGGCAGGTACACCCGGTACGTCCGCGCCTCGCTGCGCAACCCCCAGGAGCGCGTCTGCGCCAGCACCCAGTCTCGCGTCCGCGCCTGCGCGGGCGAGCCCGCCACGTGCGGCTCCCGCGTCAGCGCGAAGGAGAAGGAGTCGAGCGTGGCGGGCACGATGGCGCGCACCACCCGCTCCTCGCGCGCGCGCTCGGCGGCGGCGCCCTCGGGCGTGTAGCCCGGAAGCGCCTGCCCCCGGACGGGCGCCGCCGCCGCCAGCGTGAGCGCGAGCGAGGACACGGCGCCTAGCGCCGCCGCGGCGCGCACGCCGCGTAACCGTTTGTCTGTCATGGGATCGGGACCGATTGGATGGGCTCGACGGAACGGCCCGAACGTACGCCGCCCCCGGGCCGCCTCGCAAGCGAAGATCCCGGGGGCGTTACAGAACCATCATTCACCGCAGAGCCACAGAGTAAACGGAGTCGGTGCACCGCCGCAATCCCGCGGCCGATGGATTCCGTAAGCTGTTGTTAACAAACCAACAAAAGCCGTTCTCCGTGTAACCTCTGTGCCTCTGCGGCTCTGCGGTGAGCCGTTTAGGCCTACCCGCGCGTCAGGTGGATGTCGCCGGAGCCCGTGGACACTTCGAGGGTGCCCCGGCCATCGCCCAGCGTGCCCTCGAGGAGTCCCTCGCGCTGCCGGACCAGGGTCACAGGCAGCGAATGGTTAATGTCGCCCGAGCCGCTGCTGGCGCGCAGCTTGGCGCCCATGCCCTCCGGCAGCGCCAGCGTCACGTCGCCCGAGCCCGTGGAGACCCGCACGGTCTCGGGCGAGCCCGTCAGTCCCACGCGGATGTCGCCGCTGCCCGTGCGCAGGATGCACGTCGGCGCCGAGACGCCGCCCACCTTCACGTCGCCCGAGCCCGTGTCCACGTCCAGGCGCGTGCCCACCAGCGTCGAGCCGGTCACGTCGCCCGAGCCCGTGCGCAGCACGACGGAGCCGCCGCGGACGCCCTGGACCGTGACGTCGCCCGAGCCCGTGGCGGCCGACACGTCGCCCGTCACCTGCGCCAGGCGGACGTCGCCGCTGCCCGTGCCGATGTTCGTCGTCCCGCGCACGCCGGTGAAGGCCACGTCGCCCGAGCTCGTGGACACACGCAGCCGGCCATCCACGTTCTCGGCGTCCACCCGCCCCACGCCCAGGAACACGGCCACGCGCTTCCCGGCTGGCACCTCGATGACGAGGTCCGCGTGGGCGCGCAGCCCGCTGCCGTCCCCGGTGATGCGCACCCGGTGCGTCGCGGCGCTCGTGAGCGACTCACCGCCCGCGCCGCCCTCCTCCTTCCAGAACGAGGCGTCGCCGAACGTGCCGTTCTCGCGCACGTCCAGGTTGTTGGTGCCATACTGGCCCATGGCCGGGTAGACGATGTCGTCGTCCGGGAAGACGATCCGCAGCACCTGCCAGGCGCCGGCGGCGCCCGACACCACCTTCAGCTTCCCGGCATCCTCGCCCGCGGTCCGGACATCCACCGTGACGGACGACCCGCTGCCGGCCTGCAGCCGGACCTGCCCGGCCAGGTCGTAGATGGCGGCGTCGCCCGCCAGCGTCACGCGCTGCTGCGCGGCGGCGGTCGCAGGAAGCAGCAGGAGCGGCAGCGCGCGGACGAGGGAACGCACGGCGGTTCTGGCGAGCATGGTGGTCTCCTGGCGTGGAAGTGGCTCCCGCATCGCGCGCGGGCCCATCAGCGGATTCGATCGCGCAGCCGCGTGAAACGTTGGAATGCCATACGCGCGGGCGGCGCCCCGGGATTCCAGGCGCGGGCCCCGGGCTTGACGCCGGTCCCTCGCGCGAGCTACTTGCACGCGGCGCCGCCGGCGAGCCGCGGGGCGTCGTGAACATGAAAATGCCGAAAGCGAAAAGCGCATGCGCATCGTGGAGTGCGTACCGAACTTCTCCGAGGGCCGCGACCGCTCGGTCATCGACGCCATCGCCGAGAGCATCCGCCGCTGCCCGGGCGTGAAGCTGCTCGACATCGATCCCGGCGCCTCCACCAATCGCACGGTCTTCACCTTCGTGGGCGAGCCCGACGACGTCGTGGAGGCCGCGTTCCGGGCCGCCACCGCCGGCTACCGGCTCATCGACATGACCCGCCACACCGGCGAGCACCCGCGGCTCGGCGCCGTGGACGTCGTCCCCTTCGTGCCCGTCGCCGGCGTCACCATGGAGGAATGTGTCGAGCTGTCCCGGCAATTCGGCGAGCGCATCGGCCGCGAGCTGGGCGTCCCCGTCTACCTCTACGAGGAGGCCCAGCCGCTGCAGCACCGCCGGGAGCTGCGCCAGATCCGCAGCGGCGAGTACGAGGGGCTCGCCGCCAGGATCGGCAAGCCCGAGTGGGAGCCCGACTTCGGGCCGGCGGAGTTCGTGCCCCGCTCCGGCGCCACCGTCACCGGCGCCCGCTTCTTCCTGGTCGCCTATAACGTGAACATCCTGGGCACCAGCAACCAGGCGCACCGCATCGCCCTGGACATCCGGGAGCAGGGGCGCACCGTCAGGGGCGCGGACGGCAGGGAGGTCCAGCAACCGGGCCGCTTCAAGGCCGTCAAGGCACTGGGCTGGCAGCTCGAGCAGTACGACATCGCCCAGGTTTCCATGAACCTGGACAACTTCCGCATCACGCCCATCCATGCGGCCTACGAGGCGGTGCGCGAGCTGGCCGGCACGCTGAACGTGGGCGTCGCCGGCAGCGAGATCGTCGGTCTGGTTCCCCTCGAGGCCATCCTGGCCGCCGCGGACTTCTACATCGAGCGCGAGAAGCTGTTCATCCTGGACGAGCGCCAGAAGGTGCGCCTGGCCGTGGACCGGCTGGGGCTGTCGTCGCTGCACCCCTTCGTCCCCGACGACAAGATCATCGAGTACCTGATCGCCGAGGAGGCGGACGGGCCCCTCATCCGCAAGTCGGTGCGCGATTTCGTCGAGGCCGTCGCCGCCCGCACCTCCGCTCCCGGCGGCGGCTCGGTGGCCGCGCTCATGGGCGCCCTGGGCGCCGCTCTCGGCGCCATGGTCGGCTGGCTCACATACGGCCGCCGCAAGTACGAGCACCTGGACTCGCGCATACGCGCCACCATCCCGGCGCTGGTCGAGGTCCAGGAGCAGCTGCTCCAGGCCGTGGACCGCGACACGCAGGCCTTCGCCGGCTATATGGCGGCCATCGCCCTGCCGAAGTCCACCCCCGCGGAGCAGGCCGCCCGGCGTATCGCCATGCAGCAGGGGCTCCAGCAGGCGACGCTGGTGCCCCTGGGCACCATGGAAACCGCCGACCGCGCCTGGGACTCCATGCTCGAGATCGCCCGGGTCGGGCAGTTCTCCTCCCGCTCGGACGCCGAGGTGGGAGCAAGAGCGCTGGAGGCCGGCATTTACGGCGCCTGGCGCAACGTCGCCATCAACCTGGCCGGCATCAAGGACGAGACCTTCCGCACCGACGTGAAGGCGCGCGCCGACGCCCTCATGGCCCGGGCGCGGGAGAAGCTGGCGGAGCTGCAGGCCATCGTGGAGGCGCGCACGGGCGACGTGTAGCGCCCGGCCGCCGGAGCGCGGGTGTGCGGAAGGGGCGCCTCCGCTCTCCCGCGCCGGCGCGCCCGGCACGGCGCGCCCGGCACGGCGCGGAGCTACCTCGGCGACCGCTCCCGCTCCAGGGCATCCAGCAGGTGCGCGCTGATCAGGAGGGTGCGCAGGTCGCCGCGATTGCGGGCGGAGAGCGGAGCCATTCCCACCCATACGCTATCCGCCCGCAGCGTCTGCCCCAGCCGGAGCCGGGCGACCGTGGCTCCATCGCGCAGGAGGTCGTCGGGCAGCCACTGCACCGCCGGATGGTCCGCCAGCAGCACGTCGGCCGCGCGCGAAGCCTGGGCGAAGTCCCAGGTCGCGAGCCCGTGCAAGAAGGCGACGGACGCCCGGACGCCCGCGGGAGGGGCGGTGCGGTCGAGGTACTCCGCGGTACGGGCGTAGAACCGCTCGTCGGCCACGCCCGCGGTGCCGCCGTGTACGTCCCGCTCCGCCTGGAGCCAGTCCGTCACCCAGAGGCGCCAGTCGTCGGGCGCGCGGCCGGCATCGAGCACGGCGTCCATGAGGTAACGCCGGTGCACCGCCATGAGGGGCTCCGGTCCGAGCCCGGAATCGGCCGCCAGTCCGCTCCTCACCACCGCACCGATCGCCAGCTGGCTCGCGTGCGGAATCCCGACCACCGTGCTCCAGCGCTCGCTGCCGAAGCCGGCCCGCCGCCCCGAGAGCGCGGCCACCACGTCGAAGCGGTCCGCCTGCAGCTCCTCGAAGCCGCTGGCGCTCTCCTGCCGGAAGCGCGCTCGCTCCGCGCCCAGGTCCAGCACCGGGAAGAAATCCGAGTTCGGCGCGCCGAAGCGCCTGAGCACCGGCTCCAGGACATCACGCCCGATCAGGTGCAGGGCATCCAGCTCGGCCGGGGTGAAGGGCAGAGTCGCCCGCAGGTCCCGGCGCACCGCGGGCAGTGCGAACACTCGCCAGTCCGGCGCGGGCAGAGCCGGCCGGTTGCTGGCGACCACCAGCAGGTCGGTGCCGGACGTCAGGTAGATGTCGTAGGACGGGAAGTTCTCGTGCAGAGCCGAGAGCACCGTCAGGACCAGGCCGTCGTTGATCTCGTACAGGTGCAGCCACTGCCCGAACACGCCAGCGGGCGAGAGATAGCGCCGCACGCGGCCGTAGAACTCGGTCGTGAACAGCCCCGAGACGCCACTGACCCACGGGTTCGACGGCTCGGAGAGGATGAGGTCGAAGCGCCGGTCCGCCGCCGCGAAGTAGGACTTGGCGTCGTCCAGCACGAACATGGAGCGCGGGTCGTTGAAAACCCGCGCATTGGCCGGCAGGAACGCCCGCGAGCCCGCGATCATCTCGGGCTCGATCTCGATGGTGGCCAATCGCCGCAGCGCCGGACTGGCCAGCAGCAGATGGGAGCTGAGGCCAGACCCCTGCCCGATCACGGCCGCCTCCCGGGCGCCGGGCGCATGGGCCAGCGTGAGCAGCGGCAGCAGCACCTGCGTGGACACGTCGCCGGCCAGGGGCAGGCGGCGGGCCCGATCGCTCCACCGGGACCAGCTGGAGTCGAGCGAGGCGTCCGGCTTCCCGTTGGTGAAGATCGCCAGCGACTTGTCGCGGTTGCGCGTCACGGTCACGCTCGCCGTCCGTCCGTCCGCGTAGAAGACGACGCGCCGCTCCCCGGGAACGGGTAGCCGCCCGTGGCGGTACACGCCGCTGGCCAGCAGGGAGCGATCGAAGTGGTTCAGCCCCAGCGCGAGCGCCGCCGCCGCGGCTACGCCCAGCGCGGAAGCCCAGGCCAGGCGCCGACCGCGCCGGCTGCCTGCTCCCAGGCGCAGCAGCGCCACACCCAGCCCCATGTCCACCACCGCGCCCAGCACCAGCAGCAGCTTGAGGCCCAGTGGAGGCAGCAGCACCAGGCCCGCCAGCGCCGTGCCCACGATGGAGCCGATCGTGTTGACGCCGTACACGGCGCCGATGGAGCGCTCCCCGCGCCCGGCCGCGATCAGCGTGCGGGTGATGAGGGGCAGCGTCATCCCGGCGCAGAACGTCGCCGGCAGCATGACCGCGAGCGAGAACGCGTAGCGGGCCAGGCCGAACGCCTCGTAGGCGGCGTCGCCGCGCCCCAGCGCTCTCAGCAGCGAGGCGGTCCAGGCGAAGGAATGCAGGTATACGGGCAGGGTGGCGAGCGCGGCGAACCCCATGCACCACTGCACCACGCCCAGCGTCCGGACCGGGTCGCGGAAGCGGTCCGCGCGCCGGTGAACCCAGAGCGCCCCCAGCGCCAGCCCCAGGATGAACGCCGACAGCATCAGCTCGAAGGAGTGCGTGGCGCTGCCCAGCACCAGCGACAGCATGCGGATCCAGGCGATCTCGTAAATGAAGGAGGCGATGGCCGTGCCGAAGCTGACCGCCAGTAGCGCGCGCCAGAGCACGGTGGCGGAAAGCGAGACCGCGGCCGCCTCCAGCGGCCCGGCCGCCTCCGGCTCCTCTTCCGCCAGCTGCTGGGACGGCCGTACCAGCCTGACTCCCATGAACGTCACCAGTGCCGCCGCCAGGTTGATCAGCGCAGCGCAAAGCAGCGTCCCCGGCAAGCCCAGCGCCCCGACCAGCCAGAAGCCCGCCAGCAGCACGCCCCCCGCGGCGCCCAGGCTGTTGGCGAAGTACAGCAATCCCAGCACTTGCCCGGGCCGGTGCCGCACCGTGCGCAGCACACCCGCGCTCATGAGCGGGAACGTCATGCCCAGCAGCACGGACTGCGGCAGGATCAGCAGCGACGCGATCACCCACTTCACCACGACGACCGTCGGCTCGTTGGGCAGCGCCGGGAAGATCACGTCGTACGCCGCCGCGGTGACGCCGACGAATACCTCGTGGAAGAATAGCCCGATGAAACCCGCGGCGGCCTCGACCGCCGCATACGCCAGCAGCGGCTGCCCCAGACGCTCCGAGTGGCTGCCCACCAGCAGCGCGCCCAGCGACATGCCGCCCAGGAAGATCATCAGCACGATCACCTGGGCGTACGCCGAATGGCCTACGAACAGACTGAGGTAGCGACTCCAGATGGATTCGTAGATCAGGCCTGCGGCGCCTGAAAGGACGAAGACCGTGTAAAGTAGCAGCCGGAGTCGCGCGGAGGTGCCGGCGGAGGCCCTGGCCCGGCCTGGCGCAGGGTCGGAAAGCGGCGTCGCTTCGAGGTTTTCCATCAATGGAAGCTAGTCCTGGTGTGTCCGTCGGGTCAACGAAGGTGTTGCCTGGGAACGACCGCCGCCCATCAGTGCGCGCTGCCGAAGAGCTCCAGCGCCAGGCTCCCGATGACAAGCAGGAACGGACGGGTGCCGGAGGGCACGAGGCTCTGGTCCCGGAGCTCGGCGCCGAGCGCCACGGTCAGGCCGAGGTGCGCCGCCCGCCCCTTGAAGCCCGACTCCGTCCGCGCCAGCGTGGATGCCAGCGCGACCACGCTATGGTCGCCGAGGTCGACGTACGTCACCTGGTGTGCCATGTACCACGTACCGTCGCCGTGCAGGGGCGGACCCGTCTCGAAATAGGCGGATGCGTGGTCGATGCCCGCCAGCAGGCCAACGCCCCGATCCCAGCCGTCGCTCCGGAGCTGCGTGTAGAGGTCCAGGTCGGAGCCCAGCAGGGCCTCGTGCCAGTTGACGCCGTTCTCGCTGAGGCCGGCCACCAGCGCGAACGGCTGCAGTTGCGCACCCACGTGCGCCGGCGTCCCGAACGGACCGCGCGCCGTGCCCTGCCGGAGGAGGATCTGCGGCACCGGTAGCAGAAAGGGCGGCGTCCGGTCGGACGCACGCGTCGAGAGCGTGGTGCCGGTCATGAAGTCGAGCGCGAACCCGCCGCTCCCGCCCGTATGAACGGCCGGCCCGTGCGTGACCATGGGGAAGCACGCGCCGAGTGCGGGAAGCGCCGCCACCGCCACGGTCAGCCGGAGCAGCGTCAGGCGACTCACCCGACCGGTTGCCGCAGGATCGTCTTCAAGCGCTCCGGCAGAACGCGGCGCGGGTCGGATATGTAGATCTCGTGGTGGCGCCCCCGCAGTGGGCGGCCCTGCGCCGCCGCGAAGGCGTGCATCGCCTCGATCGTTCGCTTCTCCGCCGAGTACGGGCCCACGTGCAGGACCTGCACGCAGTCGCCCTCGTCCAGCTGCTCCAGCCGGACGCGCCGCACCGCGGGACCCTTGCCCTTCCGCTCCAGCTCGGCGAATGCGGTCTCCAGGTCCGTCCCGGTGATGAAGTCGGGCGTGCGGATCAGCGCCGTCCAGCGCCAGGTCGCGCCTGGCTCGCCCGCGGTCACGTCCGGCACCGACCAGAGGGCCTCCAGCGGCGCCACCGTGTAGTCGGCGCCCTCGCGCTTCTTCCGCATCTTGATCGTGAAGGCGACGCCGTACAGCGCGCCGATCGCCTCCGCGAATCCCGGCCCGTTCGGGTCACCCTCGCCGTCGAAGGCGAGGTACTGCGCCGGCTCCACGCGCACGAGTGCCGGCGACTTCGGCGTCGCGTACTCCGCGCGATGCGCCGCCACCAGGTTCAGTTTCTCGGGCATCGTCGCCTCCGCTGCGGGCCCCGGGGACCCTGGCGCCCACGAGGGCCGGGTGGGCGAAGCAGCCTTCACCGTTCCCTCCGGCGCGACG
>JADGQX010000329.1 GCA_017881445.1 Gemmatimonadota bacterium
CGATCACCCCGGCGGCGGCCGTGGACGCCATGCGTCCGAGCATGCCAGGTGACGCGATTCTCGTGCCGGTGGAGGGCGCGGATATCGGAGCCTGCCTGAGCCAGGCTACCAATCATCTGTTTGCCGAAGGCTTCTGCCGCGTTCTGGCGCTCAATTCCGACGGGCCGACGCTCCCCGCCGCGCACATCGAGGAGGCCGAGGCGTTGCTCGACCGCAGCGACGTCGTCCTCGGGCCGAGCGAGGACGGAGGGTATTACCTGGTGGCGATGCGGCGTCCCGCGCCGGGCCTGTTTTGCGACATAGCCTGGAGCACCCCGCGCGTGACAGCCCAGACGCTGGACCGCGCCGCCGCGCTCGGGCTCTCGGTGGCGCTGCTCCCTCCCTGGTACGACGTCGACACCGCCGCCGACCTCGAACGCCTGCGCGCGGAGCTTGCCTGTCTTCCTTCCCGGGCGCTGGCCTGCACGCGGAGGTTCTTCGTGCAGCAGGAAGCCCGCCGTCGGGAGAACACCGGGCGCGAGTCGCTGGCCCACGTGGATTTGGCGGTATTGCCGCTGAAGGAGATCAACGGATGAGCGCGCGCAGCTTGTGCCTGAGCCAGTTCGGGGGGTTGGCGGCCGGGCAAGCAGACGAGCAGAAGCGGTATTTCCGGGAGAAGCGCCTCTACACCCTCCAGATCGAGTCGACCAACGTCTGCATGCAGGGCTGCGTCTACTGCTACGCGGGCTCCACCCCGACAGACACGTCGGGGCTCGACTCGCCGGAGATCCGCGCCCTCCTCCACGATGCGGCGGGTCTCGGTGTCCGCGCCATCGACTGGCTCGGGGGCGATCCCCTCGAGCGGCCGGACTGGCACGAACTCCTGACCGAGGCCCGTTCTCTCGGCCTCATCAACAACGTCTGGACGAGCGGTCTCCCCCTGCGAGACCAGGATGTCGCCCGCAAGGTCGCCGACGCGACGGAGGGCGGCTTCGTCTCGGTGCACGTGGATTCGGTCTTCCCGGAGACGTACGCGCGGCTGCACCGCAACGGCAGCGCGAAGAGAATCGCCGACATCATTGCGGGCGTGGACAACATGCTGGCCGCGGGCAAGCCGCGGGACGAGCTGTTCAATTGCATCACCTACACGTCTCTCCAGCCGCCCTGGGACGCCATCGAGACGATGCGCTGGTGGCTGAAGGAAAAGGGGATGCGCACCTGCCTGACCCTGTTCAACCCCTCGGGCCCCGGCGCCGACCGGCGATCCCTGGAGCCAGGGCCCGAGGAGGTCAGGCTCGTCTTCCGGGAGCGGGACCGCCTCAACTACGGGGACGCCGAGCCCTCGATCTCCACGATGGACGTGGACAAGTTCTACTGCGGGACGATGGCCACGGTCACCTTTGCCGGGGACGTGACCCCGTGCTCGGTCATCCGCGAGGGTGTCGGAAACATCCGCGTCACGCCGTTCGATCGCATCGTCGCGGAGCATCTGGGAGTGCTGATCCACGCTCCGCTGCACGACGAGCGGAGCATGCCGGCGCCGTGCGACAGCTGCCGCCACAACGCGCACTGCTGGGGATGCCGGGCGAACGCCTACCACTCCGGCGGCGACGCCAATGCGCTCGACCCCAAGTGCTGGATCATCCGCGAGGTTCGTTCGTCTGCGTCGTAGATGTCAGATCGGCCACGGTGGACCAGGAAGGAAATCGGGATGACAACGCGCAGGCTCGACGTCGGGATCGAAGGCGTGAACGAAGTCTATGAGGGCCCGGGCGGTGTGCTCTGGGAGATGCTCATGGGCGAGCAGATCCACGTCGGCGGCGAGAGCGAGACCCGGGTCCTGGCGAAGCACGCCGGGATCACCGCGTCGAGCGTCGTGCTCGACGTGTGCAGCGCGCTGGGCGGTCCCGCCCGCCAGTTGGCCGGGACGATCGGCTGCAGCGTAACCGGCCTCGACGCCACGTCGAAGATGCACGACGAGGCCGTGCGACGGACGAAACTGGCTGCGCTCGAGGGGAAGGTGAGCCACAGGCTCGGGAACGCCCTCGACATGCCATTCCGGGCGGCGAGCTTCGACGTGGTCTGGGGCCAGGACGCCTGGTGCTACATTACCGACAAGGCGCGCCTGATCCGCGAATGCGCGCGGGTACTCAGGCCGGGCGGCGTCGTCGCGTTCACCGACTGGGTCGAGACAGGACCGATGAGCGACGAGCAGTGGACCGCCCTGAACGCGTTCATGGTCTTCCCCTACCTGGAAACCCTCGACGGCTACGTGAGCCTCGCCGAGTCGGCGGGCTTGACGGTCGTCGCGCGCGAGGACCTGAGTCCCGACTTCGCGCGGCACGTCCAGATGTACCTCGACGCGCTCACCGACAGGCACCGCGCCGCCATTGTGGCCGGCTACGGTCAGCCGATGTACGACGAGGTGGAGCGGGGACTCACGATGTGGCGGGACGCGTCAGCGGCCGGCCAGGTCGGGCGCGGGCGGATCATCGCGCGAAAGCCCGCGTAGCATGGCTGGACCGGGCCTAGACATCTTCCAGGGCTGAGATCGGCGGTTTGAGGCGGAGCTTCGCTTTGCGCCCTTACTTCACGAGGTGCTTCCCGGCCGCCGACATGATGGAGTCCAGTTCCCGTTCCTGGTGGTCATCGAGCGGCGCGACCTGATGTTCGCGCAGCAGGCGCTCGGCCTCGGCCTGCGCCCGCTCGGCGAGATTGTCCCGTCCGGCGGCATCCCACCGTTCGAACGTGCCGCGCTCTGCCAACCTGGTCACGAACACTTCGCCCGACGCGAGGTACTTCAGCGTGTGCGGCTGGTCGAGGAAGTTGCGCGATCCGTTCATCACGGCCGCGACCACCTCGACGGCCAGCGCATCCGCATCGGTGGCGAAACCGCGGCGCAGGCGCTGGATGCTCGAGGCGAATTCGTTGTCCGCCACCATCTGGGCGAACGATCCGCACAGGCCCGCCGCCATCTCGCCGATGCCGGCGACCTCATCCGCGCCGACCAGCGCGGGAACGGCCGCATTGATGGCTCGCTCGAAACCGCACTGCAGGTCGAGCGTGTGCGCGTTGGTCGAGAAGCCAGAGACGTTGACCGGCAGGTTGTAGCGATGGCCGAT
The DNA here is from genome assembly GCA_017881445.1 of Gemmatimonadota bacterium. Taxonomy (GTDB): domain Bacteria; phylum Gemmatimonadota; class Gemmatimonadetes; order Longimicrobiales; family RSA9; genus JADGQX01. The sequence goes on from JADGQX010000329.1 coordinate 3,102, forward strand.
CTGGATTGTCCCGGCAGAGGCCAGCGCCAGCTCGATGCCGCCCCACACCGACATGCCCGTGCGCGGTTCCATCATGGCCAGCCGCCCGCAATAGAGCGTGGGCAATCCCGGATGGACCAGCTGCGCGAGCACGAGCGGCGCGATCACCTCGGCGTTCTGCTGGGCCAGCGCGCCCGCCAGCGAGAGCGGAGCCGTCATCCCGGCGATGGGAGATGGGAGCGGAGAGAAGGCGACACCAGCGCGGGCCACCTCGATGATGGCTTCCACCTCCCGGTCGGGGATGGCCAGGGGGCTGACCGGTGAAACCGCCAGCGTCAACACGTCGGCCGGCCTGCCAATGACCGCGGCCATCTCCACGGCGAACGCCACCTCGCGGGCGTCCTGCACGATCGGTCCGTGCACGGGCTTCGTCGTATGGGCCAGCGCATGGCGGTACATGGCCAGCGACATCAACTCGCCGGGCACATCGCACGGTGTGAACGACGGTACGATGGTGTGACAGGACTCCAGCGCGTCGAGCAGGCGAGTCGAGTCGCACACGTCCTGGATGCGGGCCAGACGCTTCTGTCCGGTCGCATGGTCGAAGATCTCGGGCGCCCCGCCGAGGTTGTGGAAATACACCGAGCCATCACCAAGCGTCTTCAGGGCGCCGCCGCGTCCTCTCACGCTGACGGTCGGCTGGCACTGCGCAAGACACCCCTCAACCAGCGCCGGCGGGATGAGGACGCGATCATGGTGGACGCGCGCCCCGGCCGCCGCCAGAATCTCTCGCGCACCGGAGTGATTCAGCACGACACCGGTCTCGTTGAGGATGCGGAGCGTCGCCTGATGGATGGCTTCGACTTGTTCAGGGGTCAGGCAGCGGAGAAGAGGCATTCCTACTCGATATCCTATCCGTCTTCCGGACAATGTCCATCAAATCCCATCGGGCCGAAGAGAACGATTGATACGGCCCCTGGACGACTCCCTGATGAAGCCCGTCCAGCGCGAAGGCCTCGAGAGCGCCGTCAGGCGTTCAACCGG
>JADGQX010000109.1 GCA_017881445.1 Gemmatimonadota bacterium
CGGTGTACGGTGTACGGTGTACGGTGTACGGTGTACGGTGTACGGTGTACGGTGTACGGTGTACGGTGTACGGTGTACGCTGTTCGGAGGGCCGGTGGCCGGTGGTCGGCCTTCCTAAAGCAGGTTCGCAGGCACGCGCCCGGGCGCCCGCGTCCCGCGCGGGCGGCGCCGCACCCGTTTGCGGGTGCAGGCCCGTGCCTCGCACTCCACCCGGCGCGCGACCGTGCGCCAGATCGCGCCGTGGCCCCGGTGGCCGTGCAGCAGGAACGCTTCCACGTGCGACATCTCGTGCAGCATGGTGTCCAGCAGCTCCCGGTCGTTGCCCTCCAGGAACAGGTCCGCGCTCAGCGCGATCTCCTGTATCCGGCGCTCCCCCGCGGCAGGCGCCGCGGCGCCCGGCCCCGGTGCCGCCCCGCCCCGGGCGGCGCCGGCCGCTCGCCCCGAGACCGACTCGCCCGCGAAGCGCACCTGCCCCAGCCGCCGCGCCATCCGATGGCTCACCCGGATCGGCAGCTCCCCCGGCAAGCGGCCGCCGAAGCGGGAGGCGTTCAGGCGGGCATAGAGTTCGCGTAAGAAGCTACGTTGCTCGGGCGAGCCGCTGCTCTCGGCGGCCCGGGCCGGCGACCGCGCTGGCCGCTCCGCCCGCGCCGCGCTCAGCCCCGCTTCCACGCCCGGCCACGCCCGCAGCGCCGCCACTGCCCGCCGGTGCGCTGCCGTCCGTGGGTCCGCCGTGACGAAGCGCGCCACCGCGTCCAGCACCTCCGGCGGAGCCGACAGGAAGCAGGCGTGCGCGTTCAGCGTGACGCGATCCTTCGAGATCGACAGCAGCCGCGTCCGGTTGTGCCGGAATACCACCCGGCGGATTTCCACGGCGCCGCGACGTCGCAGCTCGGCGAGAAAGTGCGTGTGATCGTTCATGAAACGCAGTCTGGAGTCAACGCGGCGCCCCCCGCCCCCGAGCCCCGGGCGCCCTCCGAGCGGGCACCTCACGGCGCCCCGACTCGAAACATACGCGCCGGGCCGCTCCCTCGCCCCCCCTGCACGCGGGTCCGACAGTTGTTTATATTCCCGCGTTACCGATCTGCTGACGCCACGGTCCATCGGAAGGCGATGCGCCGAACAGGTACCGTGATCTGCCGCTGGATGCTCGTCACCGCGCCGCTGCTCGCCCTCGCAGCGGGCGCCGCGGCGCAGCCGCGCCTGCCGACGGATTCGGCGGGCGCGAGCTCCGATTCCGGCGCCGCCCGGGCCCGGACCGCCGCACCGGGGCGACGGGATTCGCTGGTCATCCCGCCGCGGACGGCGGCGCTGGCGCCGATGGCACGCTCCTCCATGCGTCCTCCCGTTCTCGGAACTATCGTGGCCTTGAGCGCGGCCCCCGCCCGAGCGGCCGGCTGGGCGACGTCGCCGGCCCGCGTGGCCGCTGCGGGCCCCCGGGTGCTGGGAACCGCGATCGCGGGCTTCGGGCGCGCCGCGACGCCCGTGGCCGTGCCGGTCGTAGCCCCCGCTCCCGCCCGGGTGGACTTTGCCTGGGAACAGCTGCGGAGCACGCGGGTGCAAGGGGCGCGGCTGTCCGCTGAGGCGCCGCTCCGTGATCTGTTCGCGAAGGCCGGCGTGGCCTATCCCACGGCGCACATCTACCTGCGGGCGTTCAAGCGGGAGCACGAGCTGGAAGTGTGGGGCGCGAAGGAGGACGGCCACTACGTCCTGGTCAAGACCTACGCCATCTGCAGCCTGGGCGGCAGCGGCCTGGGTCCCAAGCTCCGCCGGGGGGACGAGCAGGTGCCGGAAGGGTTCTACCACGTGGTGGCGTTCAACCCCTCCAGCGACTACCACCTGTCGCTGCGCCTGGACTACCCGAACGCGGCGGACCTCGCCCGTGCCGGGTCCACCGACCTGGGCGGCGACATCTACCTGCATGGCGGCTGCAAGTCGGCGGGGTGCCTCCCCCTGACCGACGCGGGCATCGAGCAGGTCTACTGGCTGACGGTGCAGGCGCGCGCAGCCGGCGAGCAGTCGATCCCCGTCGACATCTTCCCCGCCCGCCTGGACGCGGCCCGCTGGGTGCAGCTGACGCAGGTGTTCGCCGGGAACAGGGACCTCCTCGGTTTCTGGGCCGACCTCAAGCAGGGCTACGACACCTTCGAGCGCTCGCACCGGCCGCCGGACGTGATGATCGGCCGCGACGGGCGCTATCACGTGGTGCTGGCCGGACACTGACCGGGCCGGCGGCACCCCTCCGGCCCGCCGTAACACAATCCCAGCGGCACTCCAGCGCCGGCGCCCGCTCAACGCTCATCCCCGTTGCAAATCCGCGCTTGGACCGGCATTATAGGCTTATCCTCGGAACCAGCGGGGATTCCCCGGACGAACTTGCGAGGACATCGACGATGATGACGACCCATGCACGGCTGGGCGCATTGCGCCAGCTGGGCCGGCGGGAGCGTTGCATGCGGCGGGCGCTGCGCGCCGCACCGATGCTGGCGCTGCTCGCCGGCGCCTGTGACTACCCGACCAGCCTGCCCAAGTGGGACACGCAATGGCTCGTGCCGGCCAAGAGCACGACACTGTCGCCCGGGCAGCTGCTTCCCGCCAACGTGACGCTGGCGTCCGACAACAGCGCGTTCCTGGTCTCGGTGGCGCCGGTGACAATATCCCGGTCGCTGGGTGAGCTGTGCACGGCCTGCACGGCCCTGAACGGCCAGACGGTAGCGAAGCCGCTCTTCACGGCCACGCCCACCGACACGCTGCGGTTCCCGGCCGGGGTCTCTGCCGCCACGCTCGCCGGCGGCGCGGTCTCGATCTCGATCAACAACGGCCTGAACTTCGACCCGATCCGTCCGGGTGCCAGCTCTCGGGGCACGCTGCAGCTGACGCTGACCAGCGGCGGAACCACGGTGGGCGGGCTGACGCTGGACGGCAACTCGGACGCGCTGCCGGCCGGGCAGACGACCACGCGGACCATCACGCTCACCGCCGGCGCCGTCGCCGGGAAGATCGCCGTGTCCATGACGGTGACCTCCCCCCTGGGCGATCCGGTGCGGCTGGACACCAACCAGCGCTTCAACGTGACGGCCACGCCGCAGTCGATCCGGTTCTCCGACGTGACGGTGAGCGTGACCCAGAAGCAGGTGTCGGTGCAACAGCAGACGATGAACTTCAGCGACATCGACCAGTCCGTGATCGACCGGGTCAAGGACCCGAGCTCGCTGGTGCTCACCATCAACAACCCGTTCGCGGTGACCGGCACGCTGACCCTCAACTTCATCAACGCGGCCCAGCCTATCACCAAGCAGGTCACACTGTCGGGCGGGACCACGACGCAGCGGGTGAGCTTCACGCACCAGGAGCTGCAGGCGCTCCTGGGACGCGTGGTCACCCTCACCGCCACGGGCACCGTCAACGCCGCGGCGGCCATCAAGATCACACCGGCGCAGGTGGTCCAGATCAACACGCAGCTCGAGCTGACGCTCGGGCCGAAGGAGGGCTGACGATGTCCACGCGTAAATCCGGCGCCCTGCTGGGCGCCCTGGTCGCGCTCGGCGTCGCCGCCTCTCCGGCCGCCGCGCAGCTACCCAGCGCCAGCACGGCGGGCCTCGGCTTCGCCGACAACTACACCGCCGCCGCCCGCGGCTACAACGCCGTTGCCTGGAACCCGGCCAATCTGGGCCTGCCGGGCAACCCCGGAGCCTCCCTGGTCTTCTTCCCCGTGCGCGCGGTGGCCGGCCTCGGGCCCGTGAACCTGAGCGACCTGAAGGACTGGGGCGGCAAGCTCGTGCCCACCGACGTGCGCAGCACCTGGCTGCAACGGGTCCAGAGCAGCGGGCAGGAGCAGGGCGACGTCGGCGCCGATGTCACCTTCGCCGCCCTGCAGGTCGGCCCCGTCGGGTTCCAGCTCTCCACCGGCATCCACGGCACCGTGGCCCTCACGCCCGACGCCGCCAAGCTGGTCCTGTTCGGCAACGAGCAGGGCGGCCAGGCCCAGGCCTTCAACCTGCGCGACTCCCGCGTCAACGGTGCCTGGACCTCGACGGGCGCGGTTTCCCTGGCCCACGGCTTCGCCGCCGGCAAGGACGGCCGCCTCTCCGTCGGCGCCGCCCTCAAGTACACGATCGGTCACGTCCTCGCCTACGGCCAGGACCAGAACAGCTCCATCAGCGCCAGCCCGATCGTGGTCAACCTCAACTTCCCCGTCATCAGCACCGACACCGCCTCGCTGTTCAACAATGGCGCGGGCGCGGGGCTCGATGTGGGCATGGCCTACCAGGCGGGCAAGCTGACCGTCTCCGGCGCCATGCAGAACGTCTTCAACAGCTTCAAGTGGGACCAGGCCAAGCTAAGCTATCGGCCGGCGACCGCCTTCTTCAACGGAGACTCGTCCTCCACCGGCACCTTCGACGCGCAGCCGATGTCGCAGGCACCGACCGCGCTCGTGGGCCAGGTCCTCGACCTCAAGTACAAGCCCGTCATCCTCGCCGGCGTCGCCTACCGCGTCAGCCCACGCCTCATCGTGGACGGCGACTTCCACCAGCGCCTCGGCGATGGCGGCATGCAGTTCGGGCCCAAGATGCAGCTGGGCGCGGGCGCCGAGTTCCGCCCGGTCTCCTTCATCCCGCTCCGCGCCGGCGCCGCCGTGGTCACGGGCGGCAGCCAGTTCGCCGGCGGTGTCGGCCTCGACGTGGGCACGTTCTCCATGAACGCCTCCATCGCCCGCCGCAGCGACGACATCGGCACCAGCACCATCACCATGGTGACGCTGATCTCGAGCTTCCCCCGGTAAGTGAAGGACGCCCGGAATCGGCCCGAATCCGAATCCGAATCCGAATCCGAAGAACCCGGCCGGTCCCCCGAATCCAGGGGGCCGGCCGGTTCGTTTGCCCTTTGCCCTTTGCCTTCTGCCTTTTGCCCCTGCCTTTTTTGCTCCTGCCCCCGCCTTACGCCTCACTCCGGCAGTTTATCCGCGATGGCCGCCAGCATCTCCGCCTCGCGCCACTCCTCCTCGAGCTGCAGGGCCATCTCGAGCGCCCTCCTCGACAGGCATGAGGTTCCAGCGCCGGCAGCGGGGGCAGACGATCCAGACGCGGCCCTTCCAGGCATCGAACGCCAACCTGCGGCCGATCGGCAGCCCTTCGACGATCTCATTGGAGCCCAGCTCGGCGGAGCAGGAGAGGCAGTGACGGTGCATCAGCGGCCCACGAGGAACAGCGCCGCCTGCGGAATCCCCAGTGCCGGCAGTCGCGCCAGCAGTGGCGAGCGGCCCTCCGCGCGCATGGTGACCTGCACCCGGTTCCAGTCCAGACGCAGGTCGGCGGCGCGCACGCCGGCGGCGGCGCCGGCGGCGCGCAGGCGATCGCGCCAGCCGATGAGCGTGAGCACGTCCCAGCGGCCGCGCATGAACTGGACATCGGGCGGTTCGCCCCCGGTGGGCGGCCGCAGGTGGAAGTACTTCAGGAGCACCTTCTTGGCGCGCGGGGCCAGGGTCATGTCGGTCAGGTACACGTTCATCGGCTGATTCGGCCCCGGGCGCCAGTAGCCGCCGAAGCCGCCCGGGACGGCCCGCGCCAGCCACACCAGCTCTTCGTCCTCGCTGGCGAAGGAGGCGGGCGGAGCCGGAGGGGGGTTCTCGTCAGGTACGCCGAAAGAGCCTTCCGGCACGATGAGATTCATGCGCACGCTGTCGCCCGCCGCCGTCAGCTTCCCGGCCTCGACGCTGTCCATGGCGAGGTAGATGGGCCCGAGCGGCGTCCCCCGCGGAGGCACCACCTCGACCGCCAGGCAGAGCAGTGCCGGAACGGGCGCATCCAGCCGCAGGACGACGCGGAAGCGGCCGTCGGCGCCGACGACGGCGCCCGCGCTCGTGGGGCGGGCGCCGCTGCACTGCCCGGGGCCGACGGCGGTCCGCTCACGCGGCTCCACCCCCGGCGAGACGTCCACGGCCGTGACCCCGATCCTGGCCCCCGGCACGGGCGTGCCGAAGAGGTCGGTCACGATGCCGTAGGCGGTGAGTGAGCGCGCCTGGGCCGGAAGCCAGGCGGGCCGGCAAAGGAGGAGGAGTAGCAGCGGCAGCATCGGCCTCATTGCACGGCCACGTCCGCTGCGGCTCCGCGCCGCAGTCCCAGGATGCCCCAGAGCTGGAGCACGCCCAGCGCGAGTGCCACGGCCGAGAACACGAACAGCCGCGCCGGCACTTCCTCGCCCTGCAGGCGCAGGTACGACTGGGTGATGAGCACGCCGCCGCGCAGCAGGTAGATGGCCGTGATGACCCGTAGCCCCAGCACCGGCCACGGCAGCCAGCGCACGGGAAGAATGGGGCGACCCGGGCGGACCGCGGCCAGTGCGTAGACGCCGAACAGGGCGAACACCGCGGCCGCGCCCACGGTCAGCAGCGCCGGCATGATCGAGCCCACGGCATCGGCGCGGGCGAGGTCCGCGGCGCCGAAATAGGCGTAGGCGTCCCCACCCACCAGGGCGATCGCGACATGTAGCATGGCAATGCCGAAGCTGCCCGCGGCACCCGCGGCCAGCGCGCGCTCCGGCCAGCTCCAGCCGGTGGAGGGAAGCATCGAACCTCCCGCGGGGGAATGTCGGCTCGGCTCTCGAGCCCGGGCCGCCTCGCGCCCGCGCCCGCGCCTGCGCCTGCGGCCGTTGAGATCTACGCTTGAACCGCCTCGACCGTCGTCGTGCCGTACCGCTCCGAGACGTACTCGTCCAGGATGCCCAGGAACTCGGCGACCAGGCCGTCGCCCTTCAGCGTGGTGAAGAGCCGGCCATCGACGTAGACGGGTGCCTTGGGCTCCTCGAAGGTGCCGGGCAGACTGATGCCGATGTTGGCGTGCTTGGACTCGCCCGGCCCGTTCACCACGCAGCCCATGACCGCGACCTTCAGCTCCTCCACGCCGGGGTACAGTGCCCGCCATCCGGGCATCCTCGCCCGTATGTGGAGCTGGATGTCCTCGGCCATCTTCTGGAAGAAGGTGCTGGTGGTGCGGCCGCAGCCGGGGCAGGAGGTGACCTGCGGCGTGAAGGAGCGGATCTCGAGCGACTGCAGGATCTGCTGCGCGACCAGGACCTCCTCGATGCGGGCACCACCGGGCCGGGGCGTGAGCGAGACGCGGATGGTGTCGCCGATCCCCTCCTGCAGCAGCACGGCCAGGCCGGCGGTCGAGGCCACCACGCCCTTGGTGCCCATACCCGCCTCCGTCAGCCCCAGGTGCAGCGGGTAGTCGCAGCGCCCGGCCAGCTCGCGGTACACCAGGATCAGGTCCTGCACGCCCGAGACCTTGGCCGAGAGCAGGATGCGGTCGTGGCGCATGCCCGCCTGCTCGGCCAGCTCGGCCGAGCGCAGCGCGCTCTGCACCATGGCCTCGATCATCACCGCCTTGGCGTCCAGCGGCTCCGCGCTGCGCGCGTTGGCGTCCATCAGCTCGGTCAGCAGCTGCTGGTCGAGCGAGCCCCAGTTCACGCCGATGCGCACCGGCTTGTCGTTCTCCAGCGCCACGGCGATGATCGCCCGGAAGTTGTCGTCCCGGTGTTTCGTGCCCACGTTGCCCGGGTTGATCCGGTACTTGGCCAGCGCCCGCGCCGCCGCCGGGTAGCGCGTCAGCAGCAGGTGGCCGTTGTAGTGGAAGTCGCCGATCAGGGGCACGTCGCAGCCCGCGTCCCCCAGCCGCGCCGCGATCTCCGGCACCGCCGCCGCCGCTTCCTCGTTGTTCACCGTGATCCGCACCAGCTCGCTGCCGGCCAGCGCCAGGTCCTCCACCTGCGACGCCGTCGCCGCCGCGTCCGCGGTGTCGGTGTTGGTCATGCTCTGGACGACGACGGCGTGCCCCGAGCCCACTCGGACACCGCCGACATCCACCGTCACGGTCTGCCTGCGCTCCGTCACTCGGCCAGCTCCATCTCCACGGTGTCCAGCGTTGCCGTGCGCGCGCCGTGCTCTTCCATCTCGGCGACCGCCCGGGCGATGTCACCCGGCTCCAGGTCGATACCCTTCACCGCGTCCTCGAGTACCACCGCGCGCAACCCGCTCTTCAGCGCGTCGATGACCGAGGCCCGCACGCAGTAGTCCGTGGCCAGCCCGCCCACGAACAGCCGCTCCACACCCAGCTCCTTCAGCTCCGCGCCCAGCAGCTTGCCAGCGGGCGTCTGCGCCTGGAAGGCCGAGTAGGCGTCCTCGCCCGGGTCCATTCCCTTGGAGACGACGACGGCGTCGGCCGGCAGCGAGAGCCGCGCGTGCAGCTCCGCCCCCCGCGTTCCCTGCACGCAGTGCGGCGGCCAGGGGCCGCCGCCCGCCACGAAGTGGCTGGTCTCGGCGGGGTGCCAGTCCCGCGAGGCGAAGACCGGCAGCCGCCGCCGCTCGAACAGGCGCGCGTACCAGTTCGCGATGGGCACGATGCGATCGCCGTCGGGCACGGCCAGCGCGCCGCCGGGGCAGAAGTCGTTCTGGATGTCCACCAGCAGCAGCGCGTCGCGCGCCACGGCCCCTCCACGTTATCGGGCGCCGAGCACGAAGTTACAGCTACACCTGAACGGCAGGAAAGAGCATGAGCATGAGGGCGAGCATGAGGAAGGCCCTTCCTCACGCCAAACGGCGCGCCTCAGACAGAATCCGCAGCCGCGACAGCGGTGACCCTGGTCTTCTCAAGTGCGGCACAAGCGAGAGGGACGAACGCAAGAACCTCTTCCGCTCAGCGGCGAGGCGTCGCCCTTGCAGCACGGGGTCCGTTTTCTCGTTCCGGAAGAGTGCGCGGTCTGGAATGGCATTGACGTCGGCCCCAGTGTGGGTTCGCGACAAGTCACTACCCTGGGCGAAAATGTAAGCCTTTAGGTAGAAGATCATCGCTCTCTATTGTGAAACTTGACATGGCCTGACATGACCTACATCTTCTTTATCATAGATTCCCTACATGTTCGGAGAATATAGCAGTGCGGATAAGAGCGGCGCATTGAGGAGGAGGTCCCTATGCAGCGGAGCATCGTCCGAGGGCTTTGCGCTTGGGGCACTATTGCCGTCGGAGTGGTTACCGGATGCGACAGCCCGGCTCCTCCGTCCGGACTTACTCTCACCCCAGACTCGCTTGTCCTATCCGTGCGTCAACGGGTTCAGCTCTCGGTCGTGTTCGCTGATGGGTCGGATCGGCGGCTGAACTTCACGACCTCAGATTCGACCGTCGCATCGGTAACTCCGTCCGGGCTCGTCGAGGCAACCGGAGCTGGTTCGGCCTATGTGCGCGCGGCGGCCGTGGGACGTCCTTCGGCTGTCGATTCTGCACACATCGTCGTTCCCGGCGTCAGGGTGTCGCCGAACGCCGCCACCCTTCCGGTGAGAGCGGCGCTTCAGCTCAGTTGGCATGTGACGGGAGCAACGAGCGACAGCATTCGCTTGCAGTCGACGGATTCGTCGATCGCCGACGCGTCCGTTGGTGGTCTTGTTTGCGCATTCTCGCCAGGTAAGGCAGTCATCCGCGCGTCTTCTCGAACGGACCCTGTCGCACCCGACTCAACCGTTTTGGAGGTATTAGCGGGCGTAAACGTGAATCCGGGCCCGCACACGGTTCACCTGGCCGCCCTTATCGACTCAGCTGGGCATGCGATCGACAGCACCGCAGTCCGCGGACGGATCTCCGTCTCGACGGACTGGGACACGCCTATTTGTGCTGATGCGTTCGCCGAAGTGCTTGTCGTGGACGGACAACACCTTGCGGTGGCGCCGGCGGTTCGCTTCGGGGGTGTCGGCCACCATTCGTTTGACCTGGACACACGGCCGACCAGCAATGGGGCGCGAGGCCTGGCGGACGGAAAGCACCAGCTAACGGTTCTCCTTCAGAGCGTCAGCTCCGCTCAGGTGTTGACGTCTACAACGATTCAAATCACGGTAGTCAACGGCATGTGAGCTGCTCCCTAATCCTGGTCCAGCCTCCCGGAATCCGGGGCGGCCAGCGCCTGCCTATCCATGACGGCCTCCGGCCGGTTCACGGACATCGCCCGGGCGGCCAGCAGCACCTGGCCCAGCTTCACATCGTCGCCCTTGGGGTCGGTGGGCGCGATCTCGCGGGCCGCGCCCAGCGCGCCGAAGCCGAGGAATACCAGCCCGAACGTCGAGAAGGCGAGCTTCATCCCCGTCTTGAGCGTACCCGCGATGAATACCGTCCGGGCCACGTCGAGCAAGCGGCGGCCGATCATGGGCGCGTCTCGCGTGAAGAAAAGGAGATCGAGCGCCAGGCCGGCGGCCGCGAGCAGGCTCGCCCAGCCCAGCGCCGTCAGCACGCGCCGGTGCCCTGCCACGGCCGCCGCCTGCGCCGCCAGCAGCAGCCCCAGCAGGGGCATGAGCAGGGAGCCGGACAACACACCTGCCGCGGTGTATCGCCAGCGGTACTGGCTCAGAAGCAGGGGCCAGGTGCTGGCGACCGCGTCCGCCAGCGGCATGAGCACCAGGAGGATCGCGGCCGCGTAGGCGGCCGGAACCAGCGCACGCAGGGCCCGGTTTCGATCTGTCGCCAATGCTACCCGTTCACCAGCCGCCGGCGACGACGCGCCAGCAGAAGGGCCATGCCGGCGAGCCCCGAGCCGAACAGGATCAGCTCCGGCGGCTCGGGCGTCGGTGTGGCCGTGGTCAGGAATTCCTGTGCGCTCGTGGACTGCCCCATGTTCGTGGGCGTCACGAGCCGGAACCGGTTGTAGAAGGCCGCGCCACCATCCATATAGTGCGCGTTGGCCTGGGTCATCCAGTAGCTGCTGGAAGGGTTCGGCTCGCCCGGGGCGCCCGGCGTCATGATCTGCCAGATGGTAGCATGGATGTTACCCCATGCGCTCGCCGGCGCCGACGCGAACTGCGTCGTCAGCCACGCCGCCTTCCGGTACTGCGTCAGCCCGGCGTTCCCGCCGCGCGTCCGCCCGTTCAGGTTCCATGCCAGGGGCGTGATGTACGCCATCCAGTTCTGGCCGATCCAGACCTCGTGCAGGAAGTCCACGCAGAACAGGTTGAAGAGCGGGCCACCCGGCGCGACGGTCAGGTTCAGTCCGTGGTACGGACCGACGTAGTATCCGAACGCGGCCACGTTGCCCGCGTCCTGGAGATGAATCACCTGCTGGGCACCGGCCGGTAGCGCCAACGTGAAGGCGAGCGCGGCGGCGGCGAGCGTGCGTCTGACGAGCCTGGGCATGGGATCCCCTTTCGGCGGCTACGCCGAGGTCGGGCGTGTGGTTCTGCGGGGCGCACCGCCGCTTCCGGCACGCCGCGTACTCCCCGGCCCCAGCGCCCGTCCGCCGGGTCGCGCCGGCGCTCGGGCCGTCCGCAGCGTCCGTCGCGGTCACGACTTGGGGGAGCTGGCACAAACAGATGTTGCGCCCGGACCGGCGCCCCCAACTGTCGCCCGGAGGCACGGGATGTGGCGGCACCGCTAAAGACGCCATCCCTCGACGCCGGCCTCCCGACCCTCTATCCTTCGCGACCGCGAATCGACCCACGTCCCCGGAGGCCGAACCATGCCCGCAGTCGACGATGTCGCCCCCGATTTCCAGCTCCCCACCCAGGACGGCTCGCCGCTGCGGCTGAGCGAGCTCCGGGGCCGGAAGGTCGTGCTCTACTTCTATCCCAAGGACGACACCCCCGGCTGCACCACGCAGGCGTGCGGGCTGCGCGACGCCTGGAGCCGCTTCGAGCAGAAGGGCGCCGTCGTCCTGGGCATCAGCCCGGACGCCCCCGAGGACCACGTCAAGTTCCGGCAGAAGTACGACCTCCCCTTCACCCTGCTGGCCGACACCGGGCACCAGGTCGCGGAGCTCTACGGCGTCTGGAAGGAGAAGTCGCTCTACGGCAGGACCTACTTCGGCAACGAGCGCACGACCTTCGTCGTAGGCGAGGACGGGCGCATCGCGCACGTCTTCCCCAAGGTGAAGCCCGAGGAGCACACCGAGCAGGTGCTGGCCGTGCTCTAGGCGGGCACCCCGGAAAAAAGTAGTCCCCCCGCTCGCTCGCTCGACCGGGAGGGCGGGCGCGCGGCGGCGGACCGTCGCCGGAAGTACCCCCCTCGCCCGTGGTTGCAGGGGATCGTTGTAGCTCGGGGCCGGCGGCGCCATCTTGCCTGTACCGGAGTCCCCGCGTCGTCCCCGACGCGGAGTGTCATTTTGCCCAGATACTCGCTGGTGCCGTCACCGCCGTTCGTTACGGCGGAGCCCCCCGGCCCGGCCGCGCCCAGCGCGGACGCCGACGCCGCTGGCAGGCCGTCCGTGCCCCCCGCGGACAGGCCCACCGGCGAGTCACCGGCCGCGGCCGAACCGGCCGCGACCGAACCGGCCGCGAGCCAGGTCGCGCCCTTGAAGGCGCTGGCCGGGCTGCTGCTGCTCCTGCCCTTTCTGCTGATTCCGCTGTTCTTCCTGTGGTACGCCGGGCGGGACAGCCTGGTCGAGCACTCGCGCCTCGGGCGCTACCACCAGGTCGGGGCGGTGGTGGTGGGCACGGCCGTGGAACAGCGGTCGGGCCGGCCGCAGCCGGGGCCGACCTCCTGGGTGCCGCGCGTGGCCTTCCGCTACACGGTCGCGGGCGCGACCTACCAGGCCAGCCGCCTCACGCCGCTCGACCGCGGGGGCACGAAACGCGCGGCGCGCCGGCACATCGCGCCGTACCATGCCGGCGACCGCATCGTCGCCTGGTACGACCCCGAGCAACCGGGCCAGGCTTTCATCGAGCGGGCCGGCACCGCCGCGCTCACGTCCACCCTGCTGCTGCCGGCGCCCATCCTGGCCCTGGCGCTCTGGCTGACGGCCGGCGCCCGCTCCCGCAGGCGCGAGCGCGGGGGCGGGGGCGCCTGACGCTCCAGCCGTGGGAGACAGCGATGGCCGGGCAGGATCTGCGGGGACTGCGCACCGTGGTGCGCGTGCTGGACGACCTGGTGCCGATCCCCGGCACCCGCTTCCGTTTCGGGCTCGACCCGCTCATCGGCCTCGTCCCCGGCGCCGGCGACGTCGCCGGCGCGCTCCTCTCCGGCTACGCGCTCCTCGTCGCCGCCCGCCTGGGCGCCCCGCCCGCCGTGCTCGTGCGCATGGTGGGCAACATCGCCATCGACACGGTGGTCGGCGCCATTCCCGTCGTCGGGGATGCGTTCGATTTCGGCTGGAAGTCCAACCGGCGGAACCTGGCGCTGCTCGAACGCTACGAGCGGGCGCCGGCGGCCGTCGCCCGGGGCAGCCGCGCCATGCTCGTGCTGGCGCTGCTCGCGCTCCTCGCCCTCACCGTCGGCGTCGGCTTCGCCGCCTTCTACCTGCTCCGCTGGCTGGCCCGGACGATGCCCTAGCCCGTCGCCCGCCCCGCCGCCAGCCCGTCCATCACCGCCGCCAGCCGGAAGTCCCGCTCGGACAGCCCGCCCACGTCGTGGCTCACCAGCGCCAC
>JADGQX010000110.1 GCA_017881445.1 Gemmatimonadota bacterium
GGCAGGGCCGGCACGGCCCAGCGGGCCGCGTAGTCCCACCACGCCGCCCGCGGGCTCATCGCCCCGCGGCGCAGTCGCGCCAGCGCCGGCTCGGCGTCCCGCGCGATCCGCACCCGCAGCGCCGGCCAGTCCACCTGCTCGACCGGCGGCTGCGGCAGGGCGCCGCGCAGCGCCTCCCTCAGCTTCGCGTCCATCTCGTCGTGTCCATGACTCATATCGGCCCTCCTTCGTCGGGCCCGAGTGCCGCCCGCAGCGCCTTACGCGCGCCGTGCAGGTGCCACCGTATCGTACCCTCCGGTATGCCCAGGATCTCCGCGACCTCGGGTCCGGAGAACCCCTCCAGTTCGATCATCTCGATCACCGACCGCTGCCGCTGCGACAGCGACGCCAGCGCGCCCCGCAACCGGGCCCGCGCCTCCGCCGTCTCCACCGCGCGGTCCGGCGCCGCCACCGGCGACGCCGCGTCCTCCGGGATAACCTCCATCACCCGCCGCGAGCGCGCCTTGCGCGCATTCAGCGAGCGGTTGACCACGATCCGGTACAGCCAGGGCCCGAACGGGCGCGTCGCGTCGAAGCGGTCCAGCGCATCCAGTGCCGCGATGAACGACTCCTGCACCACGTCTTCCGCGTCCTCCCGGTGCCCCAGCAGCCGGTACGCCAGGGCGAACGCCCTCTGGTCGTGCCGCCGCACCAGTGCGTCGAACGCCGCCGGCTCGCCCCGCCGCACGCGCTCCACCAGCTCGCCGTCCGCCGGCGACACGGGCGCGGCCAGGCCCACGCCTGCCGCGTCCATGCGACGCGCCGGCTCCGCGCTTTCCGCGGTGCCCGCACGGGTCCACCAGCGGTTCACCGGGGCCCGCTCTTTCGGGGCCTCCGGCGCGCCCTGCTGCCTCGCGTCCGGACTCCCCGTCTCCAGGTCGTGCTCGAGCACTGTCGCCATGTCATCGGATAGTACAACGTCCCACCCCCGTCCGTTGGCCCCCGCCCGCCGTCTGCCCCCGCCCCCCTGCCCTTGCCTTTGCCTTTGCCCCTGCCTCTGCCTTACCGTATCCCACATGCTTTCGCCCAGCCTCCGCCTCCTCGACTCCGAGGCCGACTACGCCGCCTGTGTCCGGCTCCAGCGCCTGACCTGGGGCGCCGGCTTCGGCGAGGTCGTGCCGGCCAGCGTGCTCAAGATCACGAACCGCGTGGGCGGCATCGTCGCCGGCGCCTTCGCCGACGCGGACCTGCTCGGCTTCGTCTACGGCATCACCGGCCTGCAGCGGGGCCGGCTCGTGCACTGGTCCCACATGCTCGCCGTGCGCCCCGAGGCGCGCGACCACGGCATCGGCCTGCGCCTGAAGCACTTCCAGCGAGAAGTGCTGCGGGGGCGCGGCGTCGGGGAGATCCTCTGGAGCTTCGATCCCCTCGTCGCCCGCAACGCGCACCTCAACCTGGTCCGCCTGGGCGTGCGCGTGGAGGAATACGTCCCTGACATGTACCCCGCCAGCAACAGTGAGCTTCACGGGTTCGGCACCGACCGCCTGGTCGTCGCCTGGGAGATGGGCGACGCCGCTCCCTCGGACACCGGTTCCACCCATGCCGTTGCCGGCGCACCCTTCGTCTCCGGCGACGAGCCCGCCGACCTGGCACCGCCCGCGGTCCGCATTGAGATCCCGCCCGATATCGAGGCCGTTGCCGCCCGCTCGCTCGAGGACGCCCTGGCCTGGCGCGCGGCCAGCCGGCGGGCCTTCGCCGACTGGCTCGGCCGCGGCTACGCCGTGGCCGGCTTCCAGCGCGACGGCGCTGGCCGCTGCAGCTATCTCCTGACCCGGCCGGGGGCGCGCTGATGCTCCACATCCGGCGCATCGAGCTGCGCGAGATCCGCCTGCCGCTGCGCGAGCCCTTCCGCATCTCCTCCGGCGTCATGGCCGACCGGCGCATCCTGCTGCTGGAGCTGGTGGACGGCGACGGCGTTGCCGCCTGGGCCGAATGCGTCGCCGACGAGCTGCCCAACTACTCGCCCGAGACCGTGGACACCGCCCGCCTGGCCCTGCGCGACTGGCTCGCGCCCCGCGTGCTGGGCCGCGCCTTCGCCGCGCCCGCCGATGTCTGGCCCGTCCTCGACCGCGACATCCGCGGCCACCGCATGGCCAAGGCGGCCATCGAGATGGGCGCCTGGGCGCTGGAGGCGGAGCGCACGGGCCGGCCCCTGGCCGCGCTGCTGGGCGGCACTCGCGACCGCATCGAGGTGGGCATTTCCCTGGGCATCCAGCCCACGCCCGCCGCCCTGGTCGAGCGCGCGGCCGCCGCCCTCGCGCAGGGCTACCGCAAGATCAAGCTCAAGATCCAGCCCGGCGCCGACGTGGACTACGTGGCCGCCGTGCGCGAGGCCCTCGGCCCCGCTGCGCCCCTCATGGCCGACGCCAACAACGCCTACACCCTCGACGACGCCGACCACCTCCGGCGGCTCGACGCCTTCGGCCTGGTCATGCTGGAGCAGCCGCTGGAGCACGAGGACCTGCGCCGGCACGCCGAGCTGCAGCGTCGCCTGCAGACGCCGCTCTGCCTGGACGAGTCCATCACCTCCCTGGCCCGCGCCCAGGACATGATCGCGCTGGAGGCGGGGCGCATCATCAACATCAAGCCAGGCCGGGTCGGCGGATTCCTGCCCTCGCGCCAGATCCACGACCTCTGCGCCGCCCACGGCATCCCGGTCTGGTGCGGCGGCATGCTCGAGAGCGGCATCGGCCGCGCTCACAACGTGGCGCTGGCCTCGCTGCCCGGCTTCACCATCCCGGGCGACGTCTCCCCCTCCGCCCGCTACTGGGACCGCGACATCGTGGCCCCCGAGTGGACCATGGCCGCCGACGGCACCATGGCCGTGCCCCTCGGCCGCGCCGGCATCGGTGTCACCGTGGACCGCGACCGCATCGACGACCTGACCGTGCACGCCGAGTCACTGCGCCCGTAAACCCGACCTGCCGGCCCCCGCCGGCCCCCGAAAGGCTGAGCCCATGTCAACGGTTGCCACTCCCGCCACGGCTTCCGCCGCGGCCCAGCCCGCCGACCTGCGCCGCACACTGGGCGCCGGCGACCTCATGCTCATCGTCATCGGCACGGTCATCGGCTCGGGCATCTTCATCGTGCCCGGCACCGTGCTGCGGCAGGCCGGCGGCCACGTCGGCGTCATGCTGGCGGTCTGGCTGGGCGCGGGCATCCTCTCGCTCATGGGCGCGCTCACGTACGGCGAGCTGGGCGCCATGAAGCCGGACGCGGGCGGGCTCTACGTATACGTGCGCGATACCTTCGGCGGCTTTGCGGCCTTCCTGCTCGGCTGGACCTTCCTCTTCGTCATCGGCCCCGGCTCCGTGGCGACGCTGTCCGTCGCCTTCACCTCCTACTTCAACCGGCTCATCCCCCTCGGCCCCGTCGCCCACCGCCTCGTGCCGGTGGCCATGATCGCGGTCATCGGCTTCGTGAACGTGCGCGGCACGCGCGAGAGCTCGCACGTGCAGAACTTCAGCACCGCCATCAAGGTGGGCGCCATCCTGCTGCTCAGCCTGGCCTTCCTCGCCTTCGGCCACGGGCTGAGCCAGGTGCCCGGCCACGTCTGGCCCGCCACCTTCTCGCCCTCGCTGCTCTCCGGCGTCGGCATCGCCACCATTGCCGTGCTCTGGGCCTACGAGGGGTGGCAGTACGCCAGCTTCTCCGCCGGCGAGACCGTGCGCCCCGAGCGGAACCTGCCCCTGGGCATCGGACTGGGCACCGGGCTGGTGATCATCCTCTACATGCTGGCCAACGTCGCCTACCTCGCCGCACTGGGCCCCGCCGGCCTCCAGGCCTCCAGCGCCGTCGCCGCCGACGCCGCCCGCTCCCTCTTCGGGCCCACGGCCGGCGTGCTGGTGGCGATCGCCATCATGATCTCCATCTTCAGCGCCGCCAACGGCGTGACCATTACCACCCCGCGCATCTACTACCGCATGGGGCGCGACGGCGTGTTCTTCCGCAAGCTGGGCGAGGTCCACCCGCGCTTCCACACGCCGGCCTTCGCCATCCTGGTCAGCTCGGTCTGGGCCGCGCTCCTGGCCGCCACCGGCACATTCGAGCAGCTCCTGACCTACGTCGTCTTCGCCGGCTGGATCTTCTACGCGCTGGGCGGCGCCGCCGTCATCATCTACCGGCGACGTCTCCCGGACGCGCCTTCGTGGGCCTGGGCATCGTCGCGCTCGGCTCCCCCGCCTACGTCGTCTGGCGCGCCCGCCAGCGCCGCGCCGAGGCCGACCCGGCCGCGCCCGCCGGCGACTGAGCCCGGCCTGCAGCGGCGGCGGCGCCCCGGGAGCCAGCATCGGCCCGGAGCGCCGCGGACGCCGGATCGCCCCCACTGTCCCACTGTCCCACTGTCCCACTCGCCGTCCAGGCGCCCTCGCGCCCGACGCGCCTGCTCGCTATCCTTGCGCCCGCACCCGGATGGAGGCGGAATCGTGGCCCTGTACATCGGCGGACACCCCATCAACAACGGCGGTATCGACATGGCCATCCGGCGCGCCGCCAACGCCGGCATGCTGTCGCTGCAGGTCTTCACCGCGCCGCCCCAGTATTACGGCGACAGGAGCACCATCCGGCCCGAGCGGGTCAAGCGCTTCAAGGCTGCACTGGCGGAGACGCCCATCACCCCGCGCATGGTGCAGGTCCACGCCGCCTACGTGCTGAACGTCGCCTCGGACGACCCCGAGAAGTGGCCCCGCGCCGCCGGCGGGCTGCAGAAGGAGATGGAGCGCTCCGTCGCCCTGGGCGCCGGCGGCGTTTGCTTCCACCCCGGCTCGGCCAAGGGCTCCCGCGCCGACGCCGCCGAGCGCGTGGCCAGTGCCATGGCCGGCGCCCTCGAGGCCGTGCCCGGCGCCACCCGCCTGCTGGTGGAGAACACCGCCGGCGCGGGCAACACCTTCGGCCGCAGTCCCGAGGAAGTCGGCGACGTGCTTTCCCGCATCCCGCCGTCGCTCCGCCTCCGCGCCGGCTACGGCCTCGACACCTGCCACCTCTTCGCCAGCGGCTACGACCTCCGCGCGAAGGATGAGCTGAAGCGCGTGCTGGACGAGTTCCAGGCCGCCTGCGGCGAGCCCCCCTCCTTCTTCCACCTGAACGACAGCGAGGGCGAGCTCGGCAGCAACCGCGACCGCCACGCCCTCATCGGCGAGGGGAAGATCGGCATCGAGCCCTTCCGCTGGCTGCTGCACGATCCCCGCAGCCAGGACATTCCCCTGCTGCTCGAGACCCCCGAGCAGCTCAACGACATCGCCGACGACGACCCCGCCGCCGATCCCTGGGACACCCGCATGGTCCAGCTGCTTCACTCCCTGCTGTAGCGCGGAATCGCGCCGGCCGCAGACGCAGGCGCAGGCGGTAACGTTCGCGGGCGCGTCCTCGCAGCCCGGAGCCGCTCTCCCCGCTCCCCAGACGTACCCGTGAACGTCTGCGCCTGCGCCTGCGCCTGCGGCAGTTCGCCCCTCGACCCTTCCCCTCTCCCCTGCCGTTGTTTTGTCTTTCGCCCTAGCCTTCGCCCTCGCCCTCGCCCTTTCCGTTCAAAGGGAGGCCGTCCAATGTCCCGCTACCTGCTGATCGGCACCCTCGCCACCGCCCTCACGCTCTTCGTCTGGCAGTCGATCTCCAACGCGGCCATCCCCTGGCACTCCGCGTCCATGCACCCGATGACGCCCGCCGCTGTCCAGGCCGTCCACACCGTCTTTCCGGAGAACGGCCTCTACGGGGCCAACGAGGGCATCCTCGCCGTGGTGCACACCACGCCCGACATGCGCGACCTCACCAGGGAGATGGGCGTGCCCCTGGGCCGCCAGCTCGTCATCGACCTGCTGGCCGCGCTCGTCCTGGGCGCCGTGGTCCTGAGGCTGCCCCGCCGCGGCGCCCTGGCCACCGGCGTCAGCCTCGCCCTCGCCTCCGCCGCCTTCACCACCATGCTGTCAATCTCGGACTGGAACTGGTACGGCTACCCCTTCCTCTTCGAGCTGGTCAACGTCATCGATTTCGCCATCCAGGGGCTGCTCGCCGGCCTGATCCTGGGCTGGGCACTCGGCCGCTTCGCGCCCGCCGCGGCCGTTGCCCCCGATCGCGCCATGGCCGCCGCCTGACGCCGGCCGGCGGGCGGGCGACGTCAGGGAGAATCGCCCGCCCGCCCCCGTCCCGGGCAGGGAAATCTGCCCCGGTCGGTTCTGGCGCCTGGCCGCCCCCCGCACCGGTGCCGGCCCGCGCCGGCCGCGCCGCGCCCCGGCGCGGCCGCGGGATTTCCGCGCGGGGCGGCGCCGCGCGGCGCCCCGGTGTACACCCGCCCATGTCCGTGACCGGCACGTCGCCTCCCCAGTCTTTGCGCCCTCTGCGCTGGTTCCGATCTTGCCGTGTTACCTTTGACCATCGTCCGCGTCCATCGAGGTAAGCCTCGTCGTCGCAGCAACCTCCCGCCGAAGGGAAGTCCGAGCATGCTGTTCCTCTTCAGGTCCGGGGCGCCCTCGCACGACGTGGGCGTCGACCTCGGCACCTGCAATACCCTGGTTCACGTGCGCGGCAGAGGCGTGGTGGTGAACGAGCCGTCCGTGGCCGCGGTGCGCCGCTCGGACCGGAGCGTGCAGGCGGTGGGGCTGGAGGCCAAGCGCATGCTGGGCCGGACCGGGTCGGACATGCAGGCGATCCGGCCGCTGCAGGGGGGCGTCATCGCCGACGTGGATGTCGCCGAGGCCATGCTGCGCCGCTTCCTGCGCCGGGCGACGCCCTGGAAGATGCGCCGCCCGCGCCCCCGCCTGGTCGTGGGCGTCCCTTCCGGCATCACCGAGATGGAGCGGCGGGCCGTGCGCTCCAGCGCCGAGGCCGCCGGCGCGCAGGAGCTGTACATGGTCGCCGAGCCCATCGCCGCGGCCATCGGCATCGGCGAGCCCGTGGACACGCCGGTCGGGACCATGGTCGTGGACATCGGCGGCGGCACCACGGAGATCGCCCTCATCGCCCTGGGCGGCATCGTCGCCGACGCCTCCATCCGCATTGCGGGCGACGTCATGGACCGCGCCATCGTGCTCCACGCCCGCCGCCAGCACAGCCTGCTCGTCGGCGATTCCACCGCCGAGCTGACCAAGATCGGCCTGGGCACCGCCATCCTCGAGGAGAACCCCCGCGTCATGGAGGTCCGGGGCCGCCACCTGGTCAGCGGGCTGCCCCGCGCCATCGAGATGAACTCTACGGAGATCGGCCGCGCCATCCACGAGGCCGTCCAGGCCATCGTCGCCGCCGTGGTCCGCGCCCTCGAGCAGTCGCCCCCCGAGTTCGCCATCGACATCGTGGACCGCGGCATCGTGCTCACCGGCGGCGGGGCCCTGCTCCCCGGGCTGCCCGAGCTCATCCACCGCCGCACCAACCTGCCCGTGCGCGTGGCCGACGACCCCCTCACCTGCGTCGTGCGCGGCACCGCCGCCATCCTGGACGACCTCGAGCGCTACCGCATGGTGCTGCGCACCTGACACGCCCGGCCGCGGCCGGCCGCCCCGCCGCTTCGGGCGGGGCGGCGCTCGCCCCTCACCGTTCCGCGCGCCGTCCCGGCTTGGTATGTTCGCCCCATGGGCCGACCGATCTTCGCCATCGTCCTGGGCTACCTCTGCTTCGGGCTGCCCGCCTTCGCCCTGTTCCGCGTGACCGGCGTTGACCCCCACCTCGCGCCGGCCACCGGTTTCCTGCTCTTCAGCATCGGCGGCGGCATCGTCTTCGCCCTGCTCGCCGGCTACGTCACCGCGTGGATCGCCCGTCGCGACGTGCTCTGGCCCGTGCTCAGCGTGGCCGCCCTCATCGCCATGGGGGCTGCGGCTTCACTGGCCGCCCGCCCCCGCGCCGGCGCCATGTGGTCCGAGCTCGCCACCCTGCTCCTCATGGCGCCCGCCGTGGTCCTGGGCGGCGCGCTGCGCCTGCGGAGCCGGCCGTGATCCAGTTGGGCGACGTCACCGCCGCCGACATCCCGGCGCTCCCCGAGCTGCTCGAGCAGCTCGGCTACCCTTCCGCGCCCGACGCCGTTGCCGCCCGCATCGGCCGCATCGGCGACGCCGGCGGCCGCGTCCTCGTCGCCCGCGAGGAGGACGAGGTGCTGGGCGTCATGGCCCTGGAGTTCCTGGCGCTGCTGCACCACGACGACGACCTCTGCCGCATCACCGCGCTGGTGGTCGCCGACCGGGCGCGCGGGCGGGGCGTGGGGCGGCGGCTGGTGGCCGAGGCCGAGCGCATCGCCCGCGAGCGCCGCTGCCTGCGCATCGAGGTCACCAGCGCAGAGCACCGCGCCGCCGCCCACGCCTTCTACCTCGCCCTCGGCTACGACGAGAAGCGCAAGCGCTTCCTGAAGCACCTGTCTTAGCCCCCTGCCTCCAGGGCCCGCTGCACCCGCTGCATGAGCACGGGCACGCTGAACGGCTTGGCCACGTGGTCCGAGGCCCCCGACTCCAGTGCCGCCAGCACCTCGGATTCCGCCGAGCGCGCGGTCAGCACGATCACGCGCGTCCGCACCAGCACACCTTCCCGCTGCCACTGCCGCAGCACGGACAGCCCGTCCAGCCCGGGCAGCCCCACGTCCAGCAGCGCGAGCCGGGCCTGCAACGTCGCTTCCGTGCCGCCCAGCGCCCGCGCCGCCTCCAGCCCGTCCTTGAGCCACTCCACCCGGTAGCCGCGCGTCTCCAGCGCGTGACGCAGCAGCTCGCCCAGCGCCACGTCGTCCTCCACCAGCAGCACGTCGATTTCCGCCAGCCGCGGCAGCGCGCCCCCCGCCCAGCCCGCCGGCACCACCTGGTCCCGGCCCGCCAGCTTCGCCGCCCGCAGCGACCGCTCCGCCGCGCGGTAGAGCGCGTGCAGGTCGGCTCCATCCGCCGGGTACTGCGCCACGGCCGCGCTGAAGGTCACGGTCACGTCCTCGCCCCCCGCCTGCAGCGGGTCCGCCCGCAGCCGCTCCAGCAGTCCGGCGATGCGGTGCACCCCGTCCTGCAGCGTCAGCCCCGGCATTCCCACCACGAACTGGCCCCCCGTCCAGCGCGCGGTGACGTCGCCCGCGCCGAAGGAGCGGCGCAGCGCCTTGCCCAGCCGCTCCAGGATGCGATCGCCCAGGGCGTGGCCGAACCGGTCGTTCACCGCCTTCAGCTCGTCCACGTCCAGCAGCGCCAGCGCCACCGGCTGGCGGTAGCGCTCCGCCGCCGCGATCTGCTCCTCCAGCAGCTCCTCCGCCCGGCGCCGGTTGGTCACCCCGGTCAGGGGGTCCGTCTCCGCCAGCCGGCGGTGCAGCTCGTTGCGCTCCAACCGGTTCCGGATCCTGGTCACCAGCTCCGGTCCCAGCACCGGCTTGGGCACGTAGTCGTCCGCGCCCGCCTCGAAGACCCGCGCCACCGTGGCCGCGTCCGTGTGCACCGTGACGACGATGACCGGCACCGTGCCCCAGCGCGCGTCGCCACGCACGATCCGGCACAGCTCCAGTCCCGTGATCGATGGCAGGTCCAGGTCCAGCACCAGCACGTCCGGCGCGCTCTCCTCCAGCACCTCCCAGAAGCGCAGCGGGTCGCCCAGCGTGATCACCGCCATGCCCGCCGCCCGCAGCACCGCCTCCACCATGAGCAGCTGCGCCAGGTCGTCGTCCACGACCAGCACCCGGGTGGCGCGCCCCGGGTCGCCCGCGAGCATCTGCTTCACCGCCTCCGCCACCTGCCCCGCGGGCACCGGCTTGCGCAGGAAGGCGCGCCCGCTCAGGCGCGCCACCTCCACCCGGTCGCCGAACTCCGTGCGGCCCGTCACCACCAGCACCGGCGGGCGAGGCCGGAGCGCGGCCAGCGCCTCCAGCAGCGCCAGAGCCGCCTGGCCGGCGCCCCTCACGCCACCCAGCTCGAGGTCGAGCACCACGGCGTCCGGCGCGCCCGCCGCCAGCGACGCCCAGGCCGGGTCGGCTCCCGCCGCCAACTCCGCGTCCAGCCCCCGCGCCTCCAGCTCCGCCACCAGCGCGCCGCCGAACTCCCGCTCCGGCTCCACCACCAGCACGTGCCGCCGGCCCGAGGTCGGCGGCACACCGAGCGCGGCGACGCGCGCCGGGTCGAGCCGCTCCCCCTGCTCCAGGTCCCGGCGCAGCTCCAGCACCAGCTCCGCCAGGCGGGGCGCGTCCGCCGGCTCGGGGGCGACGGGGCCCTCCAGTGCCAGCTCCAGCTCCCGCGCCAGCCGCGAGGCGCGGGGGAAGCCGAACGTGCCCGCGGAGCCCACCAGCCGGTGCGCTTCCCGCTCCGCCGTTCGCCGCAGCTCGTCGCCCAGCGTCCCGGCTACCAGCGCCGCGACCGCGTCCTCCAGCACGTCTACCCGCCCGCCGAAGGGCGCCTGCACCCGCCGCCAGAGAGGAGCGCCGGCCCCGACCGGAGCGCCACCCTCGCCCGGTTCGGGAGCGCCCCCGCGCCCGGGCTCGCCTTCAGGGGACATTACAGCCTCCAGACACATGACAAGCCCGGGAATCGGGGCTCGCCCGCATTCCCAGATCCCCCCATCCCCCCATCCCCCCATCGCCGTTCAGCCGCCCCGCGCCCGGGCGGTGGCGATTCCGCGCCTACCGCCCCGCGGCCGCAACGCCTTGCGGCAGTGCCTGCGGCAGGTCGGCCACGCCGTACGCCATCCCCGCCATCGCCGCCACGCACAGCGCCAGCTCGTGCGGGTCCAGCTTGTCCAGCGTGTCGGCTTCCGTATGGTGGTACCAGAAGTACTTCGTGCCGTCCACGTCCAGCCCCATGCCCGGCACGCCCGCCCGCATCATGGGCCCGATGTCCGTCTCACCCCCACCCGCATGAACCTCGCCCGCGTCGATGCGCGCCAGCAGCGCGCCCACCGCTTTCACCGCCGGCAGCCCCGCGTCCGGGCCGCCGTAGCCGAAGCCCCGCGGCTTGAAGGTGCCCTCGTCGCTCTCGATGGCCAGCACGTGCTTCGACAGCTCGGCCGCGTGCGCCTGCGCGTAGCCGCGCCCGCCCATGACCCCGTTCTCCTCGTTCACCCAGGCGACGACGCGCACCGTCCGCTTCGGCCGCAGCCCCAGCTTCTTCATCAGCCGCACGGCCTCCCAGGCCGCCACCACCCCGCCGCCGTCGTCCATGGCGCCCTGGCCCACGTCCCAGGAGTCCAGGTGCCCGCTCACCACCACCACCTCGTCCGGCTTCTCCGTGCCCCGCAGCTCCGCCACCACGTTGCGCGACGGCGACGGCGCCAGCGTCCGCGCGCTCATCACCAGCCGCACCACCGGCGTCTGCCCCCGGTCCTGCATGCGGTGCAGCATCAGGGCGTCCTCCAGCGTCAGCGCCGCCCCCGGCACCCTCGCCGTCGTCGTGTCGTAGCGCAGGCTGCCCGTGTGCGGGCTCTGGATCGAGACCGGCGTCACCGACCGGATCAGCGACGCCACCGCCCCCACCTGCGCCGCCCAGATCGCGCCCATGCTCCGGAACTGCACGGTCTGGCCGTAGGAGACGAAGGGCGCGTCGAAAAGCACGATCTTCCCCTTCGCCTCGCCTGCCCGCCTGTCCAGCTCCTCCTTGGACGAGACCACCAGCACCGGCGCCGTGATCCCCTCCGGCGGCGTGCCCACGCTCATGCCCAGCCCCAGCATGTGCAGCTTCGCCGCCCGCGGCCGCACCAGCTCCGCCGACTCCGCACCCCGCACCCAGTGCGGCACCATGACCGGCTCCGCGTGCACGTTCTCCAGCCCATCCGCCTTCATCTGCGCCAGCGTCCAGTCGATGGCCCGCTCCAGCGACTCGCTCCCCGACAGCCGCGACCCGAACCCGTCCACCAGCTCGCCCAGCCGACGGTACGCCGACGAATCCGCCAGCGCCGCGTCGATCAGCCGGTCCACCGCCGCCCGCGTGCTCGCCGGCACCACGACCGCGCCCGCACCCGCGGGCTCCTGCGCCCCGGCCCGACCCGCCGTTCCGAGCCCCAGCCCGAGCCCGAGCCCGAGCCCGAAAATCGCCTGCAACCGTCTGTTCATTCGTCTGTCCTGAGGTAGGGTTAGAACCCGGGGAGGATTGTTCGAACGTAATGATGGCCGTCGCCCGCCGCGAGCGTCCGGCTGCCGCCCTCACCGCCTCCAGATGGCGACCCAGTCGCCGGCCGGCGGATGGACCACCGAGCCGATCCCCGCGCCCAGCAGACCCATCACGCCGATGGACGGCACGTAGATGCGCAGCGTGCAGCCCACCGTGCACCGGGTCTCCTGGCCATACTCGTAGTAAGAGCGCCAGAGCGAGCCCAGCACCACTCCCGCCACCCCGCCCACGATGGCGCCGACGGGTTTGCCCCCGAGGTCGGCCGCGCTCCACCGATCCAGCTCCGTCAGCTCGGCCAGCCTCACCCGCGACCCGCCGATCTCCACCGTGCTGTCCGTCAGGAATGAGACCCGCCCCTGCGGCTGCGCGACCCCCGCCCGGGCGCGAACCCGCCAGTTCCCGTTCCGAGCCCGCGCCAGCGCTGCCGATGCCGCCACCCCCTCGAACGGCTCCACCCGCGGCACCCTGAAGATGCCGCACCCCCCGAGCCCCAGCACCCAGACGAGCAAAGCACCTCTCAGCCTCATCGTTCCCCCCTGAAATGCGCGCAGGCGCCCCCGTGCACGTGTGCGTCAACGTGAACGTGAACGCCTGCGCTTGCGCTTGCGGCCCTTTGACGTCCGGTGCCCGGCCCGCGACCCCGAAGAATCACCCGGTATCGCAGCCCGGCGCCGTCGCCTACTTGATCGCCGTCAGCTCCACCGACACCGGCTGCCCCACCATCTCCGTCTTGATGGCGATGTGCGGCAGCGCCTTGCCGAACCACACCGTGCGCGGCTGCTCCCCGCCGATCTCGACCTTGTAGGCCTCGAACGTCCCCGCCGGCACGGTCACGCTCTCCAGCGCCGTGACCTTGAAGGCGGAGTTGTCCACCGCGCCCGACAGGATGCTGAACACCGGCAGCGTGATCGTGCGGCCCGCCTCCAGCGGCAGCACCGAGAGGGCGAACTCCGCCGCGCCCGGCAGCATGGTGCCCGCCGGGACCGCCGTGTCGAAGCTCTTGTTGCCGCCCATCTGCGGCGGCAGCGCGGCCGTGCCTGTGACCTTGCCGCCCGCCAGCTTCAGCTCGGAGTTGAAGGTCGCGCCCCCGGCCGACATGGTCTGGCTCACCGACACCGACGTCAGGTCGGCGGCCATCAGTCGCATCTCCGACTTCTGCGTCATCATGGCCGACGTCATGTCCTCCTTCGCGACCCACTGGTCACCCTCGCGGGCGAGGGTCGCGGTCACGTCGCCCATCTTGTTGCCCTGCACGTTGAACGCGTACGTCAGCGTCGCCGGCTTCAGCAGCGAGCCGTC
>JADGQX010000330.1 GCA_017881445.1 Gemmatimonadota bacterium
GCACCATCGGCATCGTCACGCCGGAGGGGCGGGGGTCGGTGTTCGTGGAGCTGCCGGCGGGGAGCACGGGCAACGGCATCCGCTTCGAGGGCGCGGGCGACATGCTGGTGGCGGACTACACGGGTCACAACGTGCTGCGCATCGACATGCGCACGCGGGCGGTGCGGGTTCACGCCCACGAGCCGCGCATGAACCAGCCCAACGACATCGCCATAGGCGCGGACGACCGCGTCTACGCCAGCGACCCGAAATGGGCCGACGGCACGGGCAACATGTGGCGGATCGATCCCGATGGCACGGTCACGCTGCTGGAGTCGGGCATGGGCACGACCAACGGCATCGAGGTCGGCCCCGACCCCGGGACCCTCTACGTGAACGAGTCGGTGCAGCGGGCGGTCTGGGCCTACGACCTGTCGCCGGCGGGCACGGTCTCGAACAAGCGGCTGCTCATCCGCTTCCCCGACTTCGGGCTGGACGGCATGCGCTGCGACGTGGACGGCAACCTCTACATCACGCGCCACGGCAAGGGCACGCTGGTGAAGGTCTCGCCGGCGGGGGCCGTGCTGCGGGAGATCGCGCTGGCGGGGCAGAAGCCGACCAACGTCGCCTTCGGCGGGCCGGACGGGTGCACGCTGTACGTGACCGTCGCCGACCGGGGCAACGTGGAGGTGCTGCGCGTGGACCGCCCGGGCTGGAGCTGGGAGCTGGCGCGACGGGGGCGGGAGCGGCGCGCGTGAAGCGCCGAGGCGATCGCGACGAGCGCGACGAGCGCGACGACCGGGCCCATACCTGGCTGCGGCGGATTGCCGTACGCCTCGACCCGGTCGGGCCGGTGCGGGAGGAGCCGCCCCACGACGGCCTGATCGTGGACGAGCAGACGTACCGGGACCTGGAAGTGTTCGAGGCGCAGGGCGGGGCGCCCAGCCTGTTCGACCTGCTGAACCGCTGCCGCACGGCCGGGGGGGCGGATGCGCTCAAGCTGCGCTTCCGTCGCCCATTCCGGCACGCGGACCGCATCCGCGCCGTGCAGGAGTCGCTGCGCCACATCATGGACAACCGGCCGGCCTTCGACCACCTGCCGGACTCGGCCATGCTGACCTCCCTCGAGCACTACCTGCACTCGAACCTGTCGCTGCTGACCTCCACGCGCGGGCTGGACGAGCTGGTGGAGGCGCTCTCCTTCCGCTACGGCGACCGCAAGGTGTTCCGGGAGACGCTGGCGGGCGTGCATCGCACGGCGACGTCGATCCGGCTGATGGCGCGCTTCGCGGCGCGGCCCGAGCTGGCGCAGGCGCCGGGGGAGCTGGCGCAGAAGCTGGCGGAGATGCGCGAGCTGCTCGAGCGGCCACTGCTCGCGGGACTGGGCGCGCAGGACGACACGGCCATGTCCTGGTGGCAGGCGCTGCGGGTGGACCGCCAGCTGCGGCGGGAGGAGCGGCCGGCGCTGGAGCAGCTGATGCGCCTCTGCTTCGACCTGGACGCGCTGGTCTCCATGGCGGACGCCACGCGCGAGCTGGGCTACGTGCTGCCCGAGGTGCACGAGGGCCGGACCGAGGTCTCGGGCGACGGCGTCGTCCACCCGTTCCTGGCGAATCCCGTGGCCAATCCCGTGGACGTGGGCCAGCCGCGGCGGCTGCTGTTCGTGACCGGTCCCAACATGGCGGGCAAGACCACGTACCTGAAGGCTTGCGGCACGGCGGTCTACCTGGCGCACCTGGGGATGGGCGTGCCGGCGCGCCGGCTGCGCTTCTCGCCCTGCGACTCGCTCTTCAGCGCCATCACGCTGGCCGACAACGTGCGCGAGGGCGTCAGCTTCTTCCGGGCGGAGGCGCTGCGCGTGCGGCGCGTGGCCCAGGCGCTGGCCGACGGCCGGCGCGTCTTCGCCCTGCTGGACGAGCCCTTCAAGGGCACCAACGTCAAGGACGCCGTGGACGCCTCGCACGTGGTCTTCGAGCGCTTCGCGGAGGCCGAGGACAGCGTTTTCCTGGTCTCGTCGCACCTGACCGAGGTGGGGGAGGCGCTGGAGCCGCTGCCCACGGTGGCCTGCGCCCGCTTCGAGGCCGACGAGTCGCATGGGCCGCTGCGCTACGACTTCGTGCTGCGCCCCGGCATCTCCACGCAGCGGCTGGGCGTACGCGTGCTGCGCGACGAGGGCGTCTTCGAGCTGCTGGACCGGATCCGCGCCCGGGCGCGCCGGGCGGGGCCGTCATGAGCGACGCCCGCGACCTCGACGGCGCCATGGCCCGCGTCGCCACTTCACCCGCCGACGCCGGGGCGCAGCACGCGCTGGGCGTACTGCTGCTGGAGGGCGGCGCGGCGGAGGATCTGCCCCGGGCCACCGAGGCGCTCCGGGCCGCGGTCGCGCTCGACGACCAGCGGGCGGACTGCCGCGCCGCCCTGGGCTGCGCGCTCGACCGCGCGGGGGACGTCGTGCCCGGCGCCGCCAACGCCTTCTACGCCGCCACCCGCCTGGCCCCGGACGAGGCGCTCTACGAGGCGTTCCACGCCGCGCTGCTGGCCGGGGCGGCGCCACCCGACGTGGCCCAGGCCGCGGTCGAGCGCGCCTGCAAGCACCAGCGCATTGACCTGCGGCAGATCCGCTCCGACCTCGAGCGCGAGGGCGCCCGGCCCACTCCTGCCGCGCTCGCGTCGCGAGCCTTCGGCGACGTGCGCGTGAGGTTGGGCGAATGGGTGCGGCAGCAGGCTGTAACTGCAACGGCGGATTAGTGTTAGGGTTAGGGCTTGGGCTGGGCCACCTTCTTTCGGGCGGGGAGGGCCTGTTCTTCTGGTTTCCGGGCGATTACCCGGAACTGGCCCCCTCCAACCCGGGCGCGGCACTGATGCTGCCCCACAGGGCTTCGTCTTGTATACGGGACGAATGGAGGGACCGATGAGACGATTGAACATCCTGCTCACGGCGCTGGTCATTGGCAGCGCGGCTGCGGGCTGCGCGCACAGAACGGAAAATGAGGACGGCAGCGCCCAGCCGGAGGCGGCCGCGGCCACCGTGGACGTGAGCAACAGCTATGCGCTGGCCATGGACGTGTTCGCCGTCAGCAGCGGAACCACCACGCGCCTGGGCGCGGTCTCGCCCGGCACGCATGGCATCTTCGTGATCGAGCCGTCGCTGCTGCGGACCGGCTTCATCCAGATCGTGGCCCAGCCGCTGGGTGGCGGACCGGTGGCGAACACCGGCTCGCTGGCGCTGCGGCCGGGCGAGGTGCTGCAGTTCGAGATCGCGTCCAACCCGCGCTTCAGTACCACCACCATCCGGTAGGCCGCAACGGCCCTATTCACCGCAGAGCCACAGAGGACGCGGAGATTTGTTGTAGTTGAACAACAGATTCGTGGCCTTCGCCGCCCCCGTCGCTTCGGAAGGCCGCTCAGTGTTCTCCGTGGCTCTGTGGTGAATTCGTTGTTGGGTCGGTGAGCGGGCGCCGGGCCCAGCGGGCTTCCGTGGGGTGGGGCGCGCGGAACATCGTGGCGGACGCTCACGCTTCAGGAGGGCTCCATGTCCACCACGCTCACGCTCGATCCCGTCACGGCGGACACGCTCCGCACCATCGACGCCTTCAATGCCGCGTTCGGCGCGCACGACCTGGACGGCGTCATGGCGCTGATGACCGAGGACGTGGTCTTCGAGAACACGCGCCCGGCGCCGGACGGCGAGCGGCACGAGGGGCAGGCCGCGGTGCGGGCCTTCTGGGAGGCGTTCTTCCAGCGCCAACCGAGCGCGCGCTTCACGGCGGAAGACATCTTCGCCGCCGGTGAGCGCTGCACCGTGCGCTGGCGCTACGATTTCCTGCGCGACGGCGTCGCCGGCCACGTGCGCGGCGTGGACATCTTCCGCGTGCGCGGCGGGCGAGTGGCGGAGAAGCTGTCCTACGTCAAAGGCTAGGAACACCACATCCTACCGCCGAGTACGCCGAGGACACCGAGGTAGCGAAATCCAGCCGCCGCCCGCCGCAACATCTACTGCGGGTTGGTTTTCTGTTGTTTAACAACAGATCCGGTGGTGTCGAGCGCCCGGTTATCCGAGGGTTCGCCGCTCGGCGTCCTCGGCGATCTCGGCGGTAAGATGGGGTGTTGTTGTTGGGGCCGCCCCGGATGC
>JADGQX010000111.1 GCA_017881445.1 Gemmatimonadota bacterium
GGCATCGAGATCGATGGCCGGCTCCCAGCCGAGGGCTTCCCGCGCCAGGGTGATATCCGGGCGGCGCTGGCGGGGATCGTCCTGGGGCAGCGGGCGGAACTCGATCTGCGAGCGGCTGCCCGTCATGGCGATCACCTTCTGCGCCAGCTCCAGCACCGTGAACTCGCCCGGGTTGCCGATGTTGACGGGGCCGGGCTGGTCCGACATGAAGAGCCGGAAGATGCCGTCGATCAGGTCGCTGACGTAGCAGAAGGAGCGGGTCTGCGAGCCGTCGCCGTACACCGTGAGCGGATCGCCCCGCAGCGCCTGCACGCTGAAGTTGGAGACCACGCGCCCGTCGTAGGGGCGCATGCGCGGGCCGTAGGTGTTGAAGATGCGCACGATGCGGGTATCGACGTCGTGGAACCGGCGATAGGCCATGGTCATGGCCTCGGCGAAACGCTTGGCCTCGTCGTAAACGCCGCGGGGGCCGATGGGGTTGACGTGGCCCCAGTAGTCCTCCTTCTGCGGGTGTACCTCGGGGTCGCCGTATACCTCCGAGGTGGAGGCGATCAGGTAGCGCGCCCGCTTCTCCTTGGCCAGGCCCAGCGTCTTGTGCGTGCCCAGGCTGCCGACCTTGAGCGTCTGGATGGGCAGCTCCAGGTAGTCGATGGGGCTGGCAGGCGAGGCGAAGTGCAGCACGCCATCCAGGTGGCCCTCGACGTAGATGAAGTTGGTGACGTCGTACTGGAGGAAGCTGAACCCCGGCTTGCCGATCAGGTGCGCGATGTTGTCCGGGTGGCCGGTCAGGAAGTTGTCCACGCCGATGACTTCGTGGCCCTCGGCAATGAAGCGGTCGCTGAGATGCGAGCCCAGGAAGCCGGCCGCGCCCGTGATCAGTACACGCATGGCTCTACCTCGAAAGGGGCATTCTGACGCCCGAACGGTGCCCGCCGCGTGCAAGACGTGGACCCCCGAAAACGGCGATGGGGGGATGGGGGGATGGGGCGACGGGGCGGCTTCGGGTGGCCGGCGAACCGATCGCGCGGCGTCGCCTACAGGGGTTGGTGTCTCAGCCATTCGACGAACCTCGGGATGCCCTCTTCAATGGGCGTGGTGGGGGCGTAGCCGAGCAGCTCGCGGGCGCGGGAGACGTCGGCGAAGGTGCGCTGCACGTCGCCGGGCTGGGGCGGCAGGCGCTCGACGCGCGGCTCCACGTCCAGCGCCTGGGCGAGCAGTGCGATCAGGCGCGTCACCGAGGTGGTGCGGCTCTCGCCCAGGTTGATGACGCGGTACTCGCCAGGGATGGCGCGGGTCCGGTCCACGGCCGCCAGCACGCCCTGCAGGATGTCGTCGATCCAGGTGAAGTCCCGCTCCATGCTGCCATCGCCGAACATGGGCACGGGCTGCCCTTTGAGCATGAGCGTGCCGAACTTGCGGATGGCCAGGTCGGGCCGCTGGCGCGGGCCGTAGACGGTGAAGAAGCGCAGCGCGATGATGCCCGTGCCGAAGAGGTGGTGGTACGTGTGGCAGAGCAGCTCGCAGGCGCGCTTGGTGGCGGCGTAGGGCGAGATGGGCAGGTCCGCGCGCTCGTCCTCGGAGAAGGGCACCTTCGCCGAGTCGCCGTAAACGGACGACGACGAGCCGAAGACGACGCGCTCGATCCCCCGGCCGCGGGCCAGCTCCAGCATCGATTGCGTGCCGACGATGTTGGCGCGGGTATAGGCGGCCGGCTGCTGGATGGAGGGTCGCACACCCGCCTTGGCCGCCAGGTGCACGATGACGTCGAAGCCGCCGTCGCCCAGCGCCGCCTCCATGCCGGCCAGGTCGGCGCAGTCGGTCTCCACCAGCCGGAAGCCGGGGTGCGCCAGCGACGCCTCCAGGTTGCGCCGCTTCTCGGCGGGCGAGTAGAACGGGTCGAAGTTGTCGATGCCGACCACGGTGTCGCCGCGCTCGAGCAGGCGCTCGACCAGGTTGCTGCCGATGAAGCCGGCGGCGCCGGTCACGAGGATGCGTTCGGGCATGGCAGCGGGCGCTCGGTTCTCAGGGGTCTGACGGCTCGCCTGGAGCGGGGTGGATCTTAGCACCCGGCGGGGCGCCCCGGAAGCGGGCGGGCGAGCCGCGACCGCGTGTGCGGGCCCCGCTCCGCCGGTGGCGGGGCGGTGCGGCGGCGCGTTATCTTGGCCCGCATGGATCCTCACATGAATCAGCTCATCGCCCGCGGGCGGCAGGCCTACGAGCGCCGGGACTACGCCGCGGCGCTGGCGGATTTCAGGGAAGTGCTGGGCGTGCGCCCGGACTTCGCGGACATCCGGCAGTTGACGGCCGTGTGCCTCTCCTTCCTGGGGCAGCCCGAGGCGGCCATGGAGGAGTTCGACCGCGCCATCGAGCTGAACCAGGGTTACGTCGAAGCCCACCTGAACCGCGCGCTCACGCTGAACGAGCTGGGCCGCTACGACGAGGCGCGGGACGCCTTCGAGCGCGCCTGGCAGGCCGAGCGCAAAGACGCGGGTGCGTTCTCCGCCCCCGTGACCGCGCTGCTGGCGAACGCGCACGCGTCCGTGGGCGACATCTACATGGAATCGGGCGCGCCCCGCCAGGCGGCGGAGCAGTTCCGGACCGCCCTGACCCTGCGGCCGCGCTTCGTGGACATCCGCAACAAGCTCGGCCGGGCGCTCTTCGAGCTGGGCGAGCTCAGTGAGGCGGAGACGGAGCTGCGCCAGGCGCTGGAGGAGCATCCGGGCTTCGTGGCCGCCCGGGTCAACCTGGGGCTGGTGCAGTATCGCCGGGGCGCGACCGAGGACGCCGCGCGGGAGTGGCAGACGGCACTGGAACATGCCCCGGGCAACGGCCAGGCCCGCGCCTTCCTCGCCATGCTCGGCCGACCGGTCCCCGGGGCGGCGGCGCCGCCCCCCACGGGTGGCTGATCTCCGCGGCAGGCGCCGCGCCGACGGCGGCGCCTCGCTCTCCGCCCTCGGCTCGCTGCTCCTCCTCGCGACTGCGTTGGCGCTGGCCGGCTGCGGCTCGCCCGACGACGCCCTGGCCCGGGGCGACCGGCTGTGGGCCGATTCCGGCTTCACCGGCGCCCTGGCCGAATACCGCCTCGCCCTGCGCTACCGCGAGCGCGATCCGGCCGTGCTGGCGCGGGTGGCGCACGCCTTCGCGGTCACGGGCCACCTGGCCAACGCCCGCGCGAGCTACGGCCAGCTCCTGCAGTTGGACTCCGGATACACGGACCAGGCCGTCTACGACTACCTCCAGCTCGCGCGGCAGGCGCAGGCGCGGGGCGACCGCTACGGCACGGCGGCTGCCGTGGAGGCTGGCGCCCAGCTCCGGCCGGGACTCGTCCCGCCGGACATGGCGCCCACCCTCGCCCGCTACTATGCGGGCGCCGGCGATCCGGACCGGGCCTTTGCCTACTTCGAGCGGGCGGTCGGAACGGTGCCGCCCGACTCCGCCGCCGCCATGCTGTACGAGATGGCCCAGTTGCAGGAAGCGCAGGGCAACTGCGGCGACGCCGTCACCAACTACCAGGCGTACCGCGAGCGCGCGCCGGCCGGCCCGCACGCGGCCGAGGCGCGCTGGCACGTGGGCAATTGCGAGTTCGACCTGGCCCGGCGCGCGCAGGCGGCCGGACAGGCGGAGACCGCCCTTGCTGCCTACCAGGCGGTGATCGACCTGGGTGTGCCCGAGAACGTGCTGGACCAGGCCTGGTTCCAGCGGGGCGAGCTGCTGCTGGCACAGGGGCGGCGTGACGATGCGGCCGCGGCCTACCAGAAGGTGCTGGATCTCAACCCGGCGCGGACGGGCCAGCTGGTGCAGCGCGCGCAGCGGCGGATCGACGACATCCGGTTCGGCAGGTAGAACGGCAGGACCAATGAAACCCCGCACGGCGCGGGAGTGTACCCTAGGCGGACGCGAACTCCGGCTCGACGACACGCGAGGATAGATGCGGCTCAGGTTCTGGCACGCGGCGGTGGCGCTGGTGGTGATGGCGGGGTGTGGCGGAGAGCTCCACCTGGAGAAGCTGGAAGCGGACCCGCTGTTCGAGCGTGGCGCCAAGGAGCTCGCGGCCCGGCACTGGGACGACGCCATCGCGGCGTTCGACCGCCTGACCATCCAGTACCCGAGCTTCGCCCGCCTGCAGGAGGCCCGCTTCGACCTGGGCCAGGCCTATTTCGGCAAGAAGGAATACGTGACCTCGGCGGGGGAATTCGACCGCCTGGCCAACGACTATCCCCTGGGCCCGTGGGCGGACGATTCGCGCTACATGGTCTGCCGCTCGTACGAGGAGCTGTCGCCGGTGGTTCAGCTCGACCAGGAGTACACGCAGTCGGCCATCGACCACTGCAACTCGCTCGAGAGCTACTACCCCAACAGCCCCTTCGTCGCCAAGGCCAAGGAGGTCGTCCAGCGGCTGACCGACAAGCTGGCGACCAAGGGCCTGCTGGCGGGAGAGTACTACTTCCTGCGCCGGCACGCGTACGACTCCTCGCTCATCTACTTCGAGGACGTGCTGAAGAGCTACCCGACCTCGAACGCCGCGCCCCAGGCGTTGCTGCGCATGATCCAGGTCTATGACAAGCTGGGATACAAGGAAGAGGCGCAGGCCGCCCGGGAGCGCCTGCTCAAGGATTACCCCGGCTCCTCTGCGGCGAAGGTCGTCGCCGTGACGCCCGCAGCGCACTCGTGAGACTCGGCGTTTTCGGGGGGACCTTCGATCCTCCGCACGTCGGCCACCTGGTCGTGGCCCAGGACGCCTGCTGGGCGCTCTCCCTCGATCGCGTGCTCTGGGTGCTCGCGGCGGAGCCGCCCCACAAGCTGGCGCGGGCGCTTTCCCCGGCGGCGCTGCGCCTGGAGATGCTGCGCGCCGCCCTCGAGGGCGACGACCGCTTCCAGGCGTGCGACGTCGAGCTCCGGCGTCCCGGTCCCTCCTACACGGTGGACACGCTGCGCGAGCTGCGGGCGGAGCATCCCGGCGCGGAGCTGTTCCTGCTGATGGGCGCGGATCAGGCCCGGGAGCTGCCCGGCTGGCGGGCCCCCGACGAGATCGCGCGCCTGGCCACGATCGTGGCGCTTTCGCGCGCGGGCGAAGGCCCGGCCGCGTCCGGGCGCGATGCCCCCATCCGGTCGCTGCCCGTGACGCGTCTCGACATCTCCGCCACCGAGATCCGCGGCCGGGTGGCACAGGGCCGCCCCATCCGCTACCTCGTGAGGCCGGCCGTGGAAGCGATCATCCGGCGCGAAGCGCTGTACCGGGCCGCGGATGCCGCCCTGAGTGCGGCCGGCACCGGGGACCGGCCCGCGTGAGGCGGGGTATGAAAACGGTCCTGACGAAAACGACGACTATCCTACTGGTGTCATGCTAAAAATGGTGATCGGCAAGGTCCTCGGCGACCGTCACGCGCGCGAGGCGAAGCGGCTCCAGCCGATGGTGGACGAAATCAATGCCGCGGTCGAGGATCTGGCGCGGCTGTCGGAGGCCGAGCTGCAGGCGCAGACGGAAGAGCTGCGGGCGCGGGTCCGGGAGCGCACGGCGGACCTGGAGGGGCAGCTGGCGGATCTGCGCGAGCGCAAGCGTCGCACGGAGGCGACGGAAGAACGTGAGCAGATCGGGCTCGACATGCGCGTGGTCGAGGACGACCTGAAGGCCGCCACGCAGGAGGCGCTGGACGAGATCATGCCGGAGGCCTATGCCACCGTGAAGGAGGCGTGCCGCCGCATGATGGGACGGGACATCACGGTGACGGGCATGCCCATGAAGTGGGACATGGTCCCTTACGATGTCCAGCTGATCGGCGGCATCGAGCTGCACCAGGGTAAGGTGGCGGAGATGGCGACGGGCGAGGGGAAGACGCTCGTCGCCACCATGCCACTGTACCTGAACGCGCTGGCGGGCCGGGGCGCTCACCTGGTCACGGTCAACTCGTACCTGGCACAGCGCGACAGCGAGTGGATGGGCGTCATCTACCGCTACCTCGGGCTCTCGGTGGATTGCATTGACCTGCACGAGCCCGGCACGCCGGAGCGGCGGGAGGCCTACCACGCCGACATCACCTACGGCACGAACAACGAGTTCGGTTTCGATTATCTCCGCGACAACATGGTGCACTCGCTGGATCAGCGCGTGCAACGTCCGCATTATTACGCCATCATCGACGAGGTCGACTCAATCCTGATCGACGAGGCGCGCACGCCGCTGATCATCAGCGGTCCCGTAGGAGAGGAAGAGTCGGACATCTACCGCCGGTACAATCCGCTGGTCGCCTCGCTGGTCCGCTCGCAGACGCGGCTGACCAACGAGATGATCGCGCAGGCGGAGCGGGAGCTCGAGTCGGGCGCCACGGAAGAGGCGGGGACCAAGCTGCTGGCGGCGAAGCGGGGCTCGCCCAAGAACAAGCGGCTGCAGAAGCTGTTCGCGGAGCAGCCGGGACTGCAGAAGCTGGTGAACACCACGGAGGGCAACTTCATGCGGGACAAGCGCCTGCATGAGGTGGACGAGATGCTGTACTTCGCCATGGACGAGAAGGGGCACAGCACGAACCTCTCGGACATGGGGCTGGAGGATCTGGCGCCGGGGGATGCGCAGGCGTTCGTGGTGCCCGACCTGTCGGAGGAGGTCGGCCACATCGAGCGCGACCCCGAGCTGTCCGTGGACGAGAAGCGCAACCAGATCCAGGTGCTGGAGCGGGAGTACGCGGACAAGAGCGGGAAGATCCACGCGATCCACCAGCTGCTGAAGGCGCACTCGCTCTACAACGCGGACGAGCAGTACATCGTCGAGGATGGCGAGGTCATCATCGTCGACGAGTTCACGGGCCGGAAGATGGTGGGCCGTCGCTGGTCGGACGGGCTGCACCAGGCGGTGGAGGCGAAGGAGGGCGTGGTGGTGCGGGGCGAGACGCAGACGCTCGCGACCATCACGATCCAGAACTACTTCCGCATGTACGAGAAGCTGTCCGGCATGACGGGGACGGCGGAAACGGAAGAGGGCGAGTTCCACCAGATCTACAACCTGGACGTGGCGGTCATCCCCACGAACCAGCCGGTGGTGCGCGACGACCGCCACGACCTGGTGTACCGGACCAAGCGGGAGAAGTACAACGCGATCCTGGACGAGATCGAGCGGATGCACATGCTCGAGCTGCCGGTCCTGGTGGGCACGGTCTCGGTGGACATCTCGGAGACGCTGTCGCGCATGCTGAAGCGCCGCGGGATCCCGCACCACGTGCTGAACGCGAAGTACCACAAGCAGGAAGCGGAGATCGTGGCCGGCGCGGGGCAGCCGGGCGCGGTCACCATCGCCACGAACATGGCCGGCCGCGGCACGGACATCAAGCTGGGTGCCGGCGTGACGGATGCCCGCACCGTGGGCTGGATGCGGGGCCGTGGGCTGGACCCGTTGAAGCTGCCCGCGTCGGCGGACCCCGTGCGGGCCGTGGAGATGGAAGCGGCTGACGACGAGACCGTGGTCGAAGTGGGTGGGCTGCACATCATCGGCTCCGAGCGGCACGAGTCGCGGCGCATCGACCGCCAGCTGCGCGGGCGGGCGGGGCGGCAGGGGGACCCGGGCGCGTCCCAGTTCTTCCTGTCGCTGGAAGACGACCTGATGCGGCTGTTCGGCTCCGAGCGCATTGCCGGCATCATGGAGCGGCTGGGTGCGCAGGAAGGCGAGGTCATCACCCATGCGCTGGTGACGCGCTCGATCGGCAAGGCGCAGCAGCGGGTGGAGCTGCAGAACTTCGACGCCCGCAAGCGGCTGCTGGATTACGACGACGTGATGAACCAGCAGCGCGAGGTGATCTACGATCGCCGGCTGTTCGCGCTGGAGGGCGGCGAGGACCTGAAGGGCGAGCTCTGGGAGCTGGTGGACCAGGCCGTCAACGAGACCTTCGACGAGTACATCCCGGAAGGCGAGCACCCCGAGAACTGGGACCTGGCCGGGCTGCGGCATCACCTCGCCGTGGACAACTTCCTCGTGGTGATGGACCTGCCGCAGGAAAACACGCCGGAGCACGAGTTCGAGGACCGCGCAGCAGTGCGGGAGCTCGTCCTCACGCGGGCGCGCGAGGCGTTCCACGCCAAGGTGAGTGAGTTCGGGGAGAACTCCGAGCGGCTGCTGTCCTGGATCCTGCTGACGGTCATCGACGACAAGTGGCGCGACCACCTCTACGACCTGGACCACGTCAAGGCGAGCATCCAATTCCGCGGCTGGGGGCAGAAGGACCCGCTCATCGAGTACAAGCAGGAGGCGTACTCGATGTTCGTGGACCTGATGAAGGACATCCGCAAGAACGTGGCGTCGCTGGTGTTCCGTGCGGCCATCGTCATCGAGGCGCCGCCGCCCCCGCCACGGCAGATGTTCCTCTCCGGTCCCAGCGACGTGCCCGAAACGGGGGACTACGGCGCGCAGCCCGCGTCCCAGCTGCTGGGGGAGGAGGAGGACGATTTCGGCGCCGCCATGGACGCGGGCGTCAGCCCGCTGGCCGCGCGCCGCGCCGCCATTGCCGCCGGGCTGTCGGCGGCGCAGGACACGGACCTGTCCCGGCTGCGCACCAGTCACGGTGAGGACGGCGGCGCGCTGGTGAAGAAGCAGCCCGTGCACGTCTCGCAGGAGAAGCAGGTCGGGCGCAACGATCCCTGCTGGTGCGGGTCGGGCAAGAAGTTCAAGAAATGCCACGGGGCGGGGCAGGCGTAGCGCCTGGACAGGCCCGGAACCCAATCTTACCGCCGAGTGCGCCGAGGACGCCGAGAAACGGCGGAGGCGGGGCGGCCTCCGGGTCCGGGGGAACACACGGCTCACGGCGCCGCACACCGCGGTTGTTGTAGTTAAATTCAAAACCTGTAGCTTGTTACGCCGGGATCGGGGCGGACCGCCGGGTGCGTTCGGCGCCGGCTCGGCGCCGGCTCGGCGACCTCGGCGTCCTCGGCGGTAAGACGTGGTTCGTGCGCACGCGTCTCCACGCTCGCGGAGGCGCGTTCGCGTATGTTGGCGCCCCGCCCGCGAGCACACACTTCGCGTGATCAGCCGGAACGGTCCGGCTGCGCATCGCGGAGAGGCGCCGTGGGAGCGTACACGATCAAGGAATGGGCACCGGCGGAGCGGCCGCGCGAGCGGTTGCAGGCGGTCGGGCCCTCCGCCCTCAGCACCCGGGAGCTGCTGGCGCTGTTGATCGGCAGCGGTCAGGTGGGGCGGAGCGCGCTGGACGTGGCGGAAGAGATGTTGCAGCGCGCGGATGGTTCACTGCGCCGGCTGGCGGCGCGGCCGTCGGCGGAGTTGCTGCAGGTGCGGGGTGTGGGCGTGGCGGTGGCCGCACGGATCGCGGCCGCGCTCGAGCTGGGGCGCCGGCTCGCGCGGGAAGGCCCGCTGGAGCGCGGCCGCATCCGCGGCCCCGCCGACGTGTTCGAGCGCTGCGCGCCCGCACTGCGGGACCTGCTGCACGAGGAGTTCCGGGTGCTACTGCTGAATGCGCAGCACGCGGTCGTGCGGGAGATCCTGATCACGCGCGGGATCCTGGACGCGTCGGTGGTGCACCCCCGCGAGGTGTTCAGGGAAGCGGTAGCCGAGAGTGCGGCGGCGCTGATCCTGGTGCACAACCACCCCTCGGGCGATCCCGCGCCCTCGCCCGAGGACCGGGAGGTCACGCGCCAACTGGCGGACGCGGGCCGGATCGTGGGCATCCCCGTCCTCGACCATGTGGTGGTGGGGGACGCGAGGTACGTATCATTCGTCGAAGCAGGGTATCTGGTTCCGGGATGAGTGGATGGCGACCTTAAGCCCCGAGAGGCTGCAGAGCGCGCTGGACGTGCTCCCGCCGCGGCTGCGAGAGGTGATCGCGCCCTGGGGCGACCGGCTCGATGTCGAGCTGATCGCCCTGGCGTACGCGACCAGCGAGCGGGCGCACGCCGGCCAGCGGCGTGCGTCGGGGGAGGAGTACGTCGTCCACTGCATCGAGGTCGCCCGCATCCTGACCGAGCAGCACCTGGACTCGGCCAGCATCGCGGCGGGGCTGCTGCACGACGTGGTCGAGGACACGCTGATCACGGTCGAGGGGGTGAAGGAGGAGTTCGGCGAGGAGGTGGCGCACATCGTCGATGGCGTCACCAAGATCGGGAAGGTCGAGTTCCGCTCGAGCACCGAGCAGCAGGTGGAGAACTACCGCAAGCTGCTGCTCTCCATGGCGCAGGACGCGCGCGTCATCCTGATCAAGCTGGCGGACCGGCTGCACAACATGCGCACGCTGGAGCACCTGCGGCCGGACAAGCGGCGTCGCATTGCCCAGGAGACGCGCGACATCTACGGCCCGCTGGCCCACCGGCTGGGCATGGCCAAGGTGAAGTGGGAGCTGGAGGACCTGGCGTTCAAGTTCCTCGAGCCGGAGGCGTACAAGGACCTGGCCGCCAAGGTGGCCGACAAGCGCAAGGAGCGCGAGGAGCAGATCGAGGCGCTGCGTCGCCCGCTGGAGGAGGAGCTGAAGAAGGCCGGGATCCCCTGCGAGGTCTACGGCCGCCCCAAGCACCTCTGGTCGATCCACCGCAAGATGGTGAAGCGCGGCAAGCCGTACGAGGAGATCTACGACCTCATGGCCATCCGCGTGGTGACCGACAGCATCGCCAACTGCTACCACGCGCTGGGCGTGATCCACAACATGTGGACGCCGTTGCAGGAGCGGTTCCACGACTACATCGCCACGCCCAAGTCCAACATGTACCGCTCGCTGCACACGACCATCTTCGGACCGGGCGGCCGGCTCTACGAGATCCAGATCCGCACCACGGAGATGCACCGCACGGCGGAGGTCGGCATTGCCGCGCACTGGCGCTACAAGGAAGGCGCCGCGCGCCCCTCGGACGACGTGGACGAGACGCTCTCCTGGTTCCGCCAGGTGCTGGAGTGGCAGCAGGATACGCGCGAGCCGGACGAATTCATGGAATTCCTCCGGATCGACCTGTTCCAGGACGAGATCTTCGTCTTCACGCCCAAGGGCGACGTCAAGCAGCTTCCCCGGGGCGCGACGCCCATCGACTTCGCCTTCGCGGTGCACACCGAGGTCGGGCTGCACTGCGCCGGCGCACGGCTGAACGGGCGCATCGTGCCGCTCGCCCGCGAGCTGAAGAACGGCGACACCGTCGAGGTGATCACCGACCCCCGCCAGCGGCCGTCGCGCGACTGGCTCGCCTTCGTGAAGACGGCGCGCGCGCGCCAGAAGATCCGCCAGTGGATCAACTCGGAGGAGTTCTCCTCCTCCATGCAGCTGGGGAAGGAGCTGTTCGACCGGGAGCTGCGCAAGCTCCGCAGAGACCGCCCCGCCGACGCCGACATGGAGAGCGCGGCGCGCGAGCTGGGCCAGCCCAACGGCGACTACGTTTTCGCCGCCCTGGGCCGCGGCGACATCGGCCTGTCCGCGATCCTGAAGCAGCTCTGGCCCGACGCCGAGCCCGAGAGCACGCCCAAGCCCACCGCCTTCGAGCGGCTGGTGGACAAGATGCGCGGTGCCGGCCGCGGCGTGCGCATCCAGGGCCTCGAGAACATGATGGTCCGCTACTCCCAGTGCTGCCAGCCGGTGCCGGGCGACGACGTCATCGGCTACATCACGCGCGGCCGCGGCATCAGCGTGCACCGCATCGACTGCCCGAACGTGCTCAACCTGTCCGAGCACCCCGAGCGCCGCATCGAGATCGAGTGGCAGGCCGAGGCGGGCGACCGCTTCTTCGTGCGCCTGGTCATCGAAGGCGACGACCGGCGCGGCCTGCTCTCCGATATCGCCTCCGCCATCACCGAGACCGCCACCAACATCCGCGCCGCCGACATCAATACTGTCGAGGGCGGCATGAACGGCTCCTTCGCCGTCGAGGTCCAGGACCTCAACCACCTCAAGAAGGTGATGAAGGCCATCAAGAGGGTGAAGGGAGTGATCAGCGTCGAGAGAAGAGAACATCTGGGGGAACAGGACCTGGAGGGCTAACTGCAGAAATGAGAGAGGAGAGAGGAGAAAGGAGAGACGAGGTTGGTAGGCCGCCGCCCCCCTCGTCTCTCCTCTCTCCTTTCTCATTTCTCCTCTCTGCCGTTCGCTGGTGCCTGGGGGCGCAGGGCGTCCGGCCGCGTCATCGCCGTCAGCATCGCTACGATCTGGTGAAGTGTCTCCCGTCCGGTGACGAGCTGCGCCTGGTCCGGGTAGCCAATCGATCGAAGCACCTCGAGCACGGCCGCGCACTCCGCGGCGGACCGCCGCGCCATCCGGTAGAATCGGTGCTTGTCCTGCCGGCTGAACTCGCCCGCGCCCTCCGCGACGTTCAGCGCGATGGAGGTGGCCGCCCGCGCCAACTGGTCGCGCAGATGCGCGTGCGCCGGCTCGATCATGGGGATGACCTGGGCCGAAATCGCCACGAATTCGATGCTCTTGCGGTATACGATCAGGCGATCGTGATGGAAGCTCAGCATGGCAGGCTCCAGGGCAAAGGGTGCAGGAGAAGCTCAGGGGAAGCAGGAGCAGAAGCAGGAGCAGGAGGGAACGGCAGCCCTCAACCTCCTGCTCCTGCTTTGACTTGCCCTGATCTTGTCGCTCTACCCCAGGATCCTCGGAAGTACTCCAGGGTAGAGCGGAAAGGGCCGAGATCAGGGGAAGCAGGAGCAGAAGCAG
This sequence comes from Gemmatimonadota bacterium, assembly GCA_017881445.1. Classification (GTDB taxonomy): domain Bacteria; phylum Gemmatimonadota; class Gemmatimonadetes; order Longimicrobiales; family RSA9; genus JADGQX01. Next base: position 12,621 of record JADGQX010000111.1, read on the forward strand.
GAGCAGGAGGGAACGGCGGCCCTTAACCTCCTGCTCCTGCTTAAACTTCCCCTGATCTTGTCGCTCTACCCCAGGATCCTCGGAAGTGCTCCAGGGTCGAGCGGAAAGGGCCGAGATCAGGGGAAGCAGGAGCAGAAGCAGGAGCAGGAGGAACACCGGCCCTTAACCTCCTGCTCCTGCTTAAACTTGCCCTGATCTTGTCGCTCTACCCTTTACCCTCGGTCCTGGACATTACTGTCAGCATCGCGATGATCTCGTGGAGGAGCGCCCTTCCGCGGCTGATCCGCCCAGCGTCGGGGCAGTTCACGCACTCGAGCACCTCGAGTATGGCCGCGCATTCGGACGCAGAACGCCGCGCCATGCGGTAAAAGCGCGCTTTCTCCGGTTTGCTGAACTCGCCGCTTCCCTCCGCCACGTTCAAGGAAATCGAGGTCGCGGCGCGAGCGAGCTGATCACGCAGATGAGCGTAGCCGGGCTCGATAGTAGGCACGATCTCGGCTGCGACCGCCACGAATTCGATGCTCTTGCGGTATACGATCAGGCGATCGTGATGGAAGCTCAGCATTCCGGGCTCCAGGGCAAAGGGTGCAGGAGAAGCTCAGGGGAAAGCAGGAGCAGAAGCAGGAGCAGGAGGGAACGGCAGCCCTTAACCTCCTGCTCCTGCTCCTGCTTATCCTGGTCTTGTCCCTTCGCC
>JADGQX010000112.1 GCA_017881445.1 Gemmatimonadota bacterium
GCGCTGGACGTGATCTGGCCCGTGGGCATGCGCGGCACCGCCGACCGGCCCTACACCTTCCCCGACGGCACCACGGACGAGCAGAAGGCGCAGGTCTTCCACGACGCCATCCACGACCAGGTCGAGATGGTCCGGCAGGAGCTGCCCAAGGACAAAACGCCGCTCTTCCACTTCACCATGTACACGGAGATGCTCGACCAGTACCGCAAGAACCCGGCGGCGTTCGACCTGCCCAAGGACGTGATCATCGTCTGGCCCGACGACAACGACGGCCACATGCGCGGCCTGCCCACGGACCCGGGGCCCTACAAGCACGGCGTCTACTACCACCTGGCCTACCTGGGCGGGAACCTCAGCAAGCAGACCACGCACATCGTCGCACCGCAGACGATCGCCGACCAGTTCGACAGGATCGTCAAGGCCGGCGCCACCGAGTTCATGCTGGTCAACGTCTCGGAGCTGCGCGAGTACGTCATGGGCGCGCGCATGATCGCCGACATCACCTGGAACGCCCCCGCCATCTACGCCTCGCCCGACCCGGCCGGCCGCTACACCGCCTGGTGGACGCGCGAGTACTTCTCGCAGGCGACGACGTCGCCGCCGGCATCCATGGCAGCGACGGATTCCGCCTACGCCGGCTACTTCGCCGCCCTGACGTCGCCCGACCGGCTCTGGTACGCGGCCGACGCCATCCAGAACCTGCTCGACCGCCTGTACCACAAAGTGGCGGGCGAGCCGTATGCGCCCATGAAGGCGGACACGCTGGCCGCGCTGCAGGCGGCGAACGACCGGCTGCGCGCGGCACTGGCCACGGAGGCGGAGGCGGAGCAGGGCATGACGCTCTTGCAGCAGCGCTTCTTCCGCGAGGACGTCGGCCTCGGGCTGCTGGTGGCCGGGTTGCAGGCGCGGGCGGCGCTCTCCCTGGAGGAAGCGCTGCGCGCCCCGAGTGCCCAGGCCATGTGGTGGGCCGTCTTCGCCGCTCGCGAGCCGCTGGAGCAGCTCGAGACCGAGTTCGCGCGCGCCGAGTACCCGCCCTTCGACCGCTGGTACCACGAGACCTGGATCCGCTCCGGGCTGTCCCGCAACAACCCGCACCGCTCCTACAACCTGCTGCGCGCCTTCATCGGCAGTGAAGGCCGGGGCAGTGTGGCGCGGGAGCTGCCGCCGGGGCCCGGGCGGTAGAAGGCGCAGGCCGCTCGACCTCGCCCTGACCGCCGGCGCCGTTACGCTCGGTTGCGCCGAGCTTTGAGGGCGTCGTGAACGCCTAGAACGTCATGCGCTAGCACCTCAGCTTCGCAGGTGTCGTGCAGGCCTAGAACGGTCGGGCGGTAGCCCTTTCGCCGGAGGGTAGGAGTTGACCGGACATTGACTGAGTGTTACTTTCGTACGTGTCCGGTCAACCTCGGAGAAAGCATGGGTAAGGGCAAGAGCCAGCACGTGGTCCCGACCGACCGCGGATGGGCCGTTAAGACTGGCGGCGAGTCGAAGGCTCGCAAGACGTTCGCGACGCAGGCGGACGCGATCAAGGCGGGGCGTACGATTGCAAGGAAGGACGGTTCCGAGTTGGTGATACACGGCCGCGACGGCCGCATCCGTGAGAAGAACAGCTACGGCAACGATCCCTTCCCTCCGCGCGACAAGCGGTAGCTCGCGTCCTTCGGCCGGGGCTGCGACATGGGCAAAGTTGACTGTCTCGCAGTCCCCGGCTGCGAGTGCTGGTTCTACTCCAAGGATCACCCTCCGGAGCACTTCCACTGCGCCTCTCCCGGCGAGTGGGAACTCAAGGTGTTCTTCTTGCGCTGCCCCGTCGAGTACGAGATAAGGTATGAGGTGCGGCGCGTGCCTCGTCGAATGCTTCGCTCCATTCTCTCGCTCGCGGAAGCGAACCGCGAGGACCTTTTCACCGAGTGGTCACGCAAGGTAACGCCATGAGCCCGGACCGTCGTTGGTTCTTCGCCGAGGACGTCCTCCGCCGCAGCGGGCTCCCACCAGTTCTTCGCCGTGACGCGCATGCGCTCATGCAGGCTGGCCACGAGAACCTGTCTGAAGGACCAGTCGCAGTCGTGACGGCATCTGGTCTGCTGAAACCGAGCAGCCGCCGGTACGTCCCAGACTGGGTTCTCGGTCTTGAGACACGATTCCTAGTCGTGGTGGACGTACCGGAGCCGGGGCTGATGCACCTCCCTCGCGTCCTCGCCGTGCGCAAGCCCGACATTCGCGTACACGTTTCCCGAGAGTGGATCGCTGTGAGACGCCTGCTTGTTGCTCAGCGTCGAAGGGATCCATTCGAGGGGATTGTCGACGCGTACTTGCTTCCTGGGACACTTGTCCTTGTCTTGGGGGACATGAGCATTCGCAGCTTCCCCGTGAAGCGGATCGCCCAGCTGAAGCGGTTGACACGAGACGCACTCGAGGGCTTCACGATCGATCCTGGCGGTTCCTACCTCGCCTGGAAGAACGAAGGCATCCATCTCGGAGCTGCGCAGCTGCTGGAGCAAGTTGATCCAGGGTTCTTTGCGGATGTGGAAATCGCGCGCTACGCATCTGACACGACGGGACACGCACTTTCGGTAATGCGGGAGAGGCAGAATCTCCGGCAAGGGGACATTCCCGGACTGAGCGAGCGGCAGGTGAGGAGAATCGAAAAGGGCATATCTCGGCTGACCCCCGAAGCGGCGTCTCGTTTCGCCGCCGCATTCGGCGTGAACCTAGAGGCTTTTCTGAGGGATTTCTCAGCAGCAGCCACTGAATTATCTGGCGCTCGGCAATCGATCGATGATCCTGAAAACGGGCCTTCGCCTAACGCGAGCGTGCTCGCTGCGCGGCCTTCGGCGGCTGCTCGCTCCGCTTCGGTCCGCGGACACCAGTCCGCCGCGCTGGCGGGCGACTCCGGGGTGTCGTGAAGCCTGGAACGTTAGGCGGCACAGTCCGCCAGCTGTGAGGATCGACCGATGAATCCATTGCTCGAGGTCTTGCGAGTGAATGGGGCGGCCTGGGTTCGGTCCCAGCGCGACGCTCTCCGCGGACGGGCGCTTCCTCTGCCAAGATCCATCCGACCGAAACTCGACCGGTACTTCGCTGAACCGGTGCTCGAGGCAGTGCGCGTCTCGGAGACTCCGGAGATCGCCAACCCGACGTTCTACGCGCAGCTCGGCTGGATTCCGCTCGATTTCCGCGACATGGAGGGGATCAGCTTTGACAATGTCATTCTCCTGAAGTCGGTGCCGAGGACCGAACCCCAACTTGCCTCGCTCCTCTTTCATGAACTCGTGCACGTAGTGCAGTACTCGATCCTCGGAATCGATGCCTTCATGGACGCCTACGTGCTCGGTTGGGCCGCTGCAGGCTGCGATTATTTCAGGATTCCGCTGGAGATGAACGCGTACGAGCTTCAGGGGCGCTTTGGCCGAGGCGAGGCGCTGTTCTCAGTCGAGGCAGGGGTGAAGGAGTACCTGCAGGCGCACGCACAGATTCCTGCTTCACAGGAGCGGTAGACACTGTGGAAAGGCGGACGGCAGCGTCCAACACGAGCGGAGACGTTTCGAGAACGGAAGTCGTGCAAATCCACGTACCACAACGATGATGGCCTCTGCGATGCCGTAGCTGAAACGCCCGAATGCAGGGGTTTGCCGGGGTTTACCGGCAGCAGAACCGACAGCGGGGGCAAGAGGCAAACGAACACGGGCGGGGAGAGATCCCCGCCCGCGTCGTCTTGTAGCTACGCGAGCCCGTACCGCTCTAGGATCTGGCGGCGCCGCGCGGGCATGGCCCTCATGGCCGGGGCGGTGCTCGCGCGCCTTCGCCCGAGCGCCGACACCGGAAGCGGCAGTGGTGTTCGGGGCGACGAACGTTAAGCCGAGCCGTCGCTCAGCCCGCGGTAGGCTCGAGCACTCCCCCGCCCGGCAGGGCGAGGTCGGGGTAGGCGGCGGGCAGGGCCGGGTCACCCGGGGCCAGCTCCCGGGCCGCCCAGGCCAGGATGCGCTGGCGGACGTCGTCCGGGACGTCCTTGTGGCGGTCGGCGGTGCCGCGCACGAAGAGCTCGGCGTTGGTCTGCAGGATGTGCGGGGGGTGCATCTCGAAGTTGCCCTGGTGCTCCTGCATGTAGGCGAAGCCGCACTTGAGCACGACGTCGGCCAGCTCCGGGTCCGTGAGCGGCGCGACGCCCAGGAACTCCGCCACCCGCCGCACGACCGCGGGCAGGTCCTTGCGCATCTCCTCGAAGGTCAGGAAGAGCACGTTCGGCTCGCGCGCCCGCTGCCACCAGCCGCGCGCGTGCTCGGTCCAGGTCCCCCACCACATCAGCTCGGGCGAGCAGTACCACTCCTCGAAGGCGGGCATCTCCGGCGCCATGCGACCCACGTTGGTGCGCACGAAGTCGATGCAGCTGGCGAAGCAGGACACCGGGTGGCGCAGGACGTAGATGTAGCGCGCCCGCTCATCCCAGGGGCAGAGCTGCGCCGGCAGGTGGGTCTTGATCAGGCGGGAGGGCCGCTCGCCGCCCAGCAGGGGGGCCTGCTCGACCGGCACGCTCTTGCGCCCCTCGATCCAGGGGGCGACGGCGTAGAGCGCGGTGCCGGTCTCGACCAGGTCGCCCCGGCCACGCTGCAGCACCTGGTAGACCACGTGCTGCATCCAGGTGGTGCCGCACTTCATCTGCGTCACCACGAAGACGTCTTCCGGCCGCGGCGCGTAGGCCTCGGCGCGGGCGAAGCTCTCCTCGCTGCAGCTGCCGGAGGGCGCGGAGACGCCCTTGTACCGGATGCGGGCGCGGCGGAAATCCAGCCGGGCCAGGTGGCCGTTCACCCACAGCAGGGGCGAGAGCAGGAAGGCGTGGAAGCGGAGCCGCTTCTTGAAGCGCTCCCGCTCCGCCGGCGGCAGCCCGTAGTAGCCCAGGCCGACGGTCTGCTCGTCCTCCCAGCGCAGCACGATCGCCAGGTGGATCGTCTGCAGGATGTAGAGACCGAGGACCGCCCCGAAGGCGCCGAGGACCCACCAGAGGACGTGCATGCGGGGATATTCGCGGCGGGTGGCGTGCCCGTCAATTGCGCCGACCTCAGCGGGAGCTTCCCGAGGCGGCCGGAGCTTCCGAAGCGTGTCCTCCGCCCCGTACTGAGCGAGGCCGCCCGAGCCCCCTGAGGCCCGCCGTCATGCTCTTGGACCAGATCCTGCCTCTGGGCGGGAAGTCGACGGTGGCTGTGGAGCGCCGTGAGGAGCAGCGCAGGCGCGACGTCGCCCCCGTCCTCACGAAGTGACGCTCCCGCTGGCGCCGACGCTTCGGGGGGCCTGGAGCCGGGCCTCCAAACGTTGCGGTTCATTCGCCCGATTCACAGGAGAGCACTCCATGCCCACCATCACAACCAAAGACGGCACGCAGATCTACTACAAGGACTGGGGTCGCGGACAGCCCGTGGTCTTCAGCCATGGCTGGCCCCTGAGCGCGGACGCCTGGGAAGACCAGATGGTGTCTCTGGCTGCCAACGGATACCGCTGCATCGCGCATGACCGCCGCGGCCATGGCCGATCGAGCCAGCCCTGGAATGGCAACGAGATGGACACCTTCGCCGACGACCTCGCCACACTGGTGAAAGCACTCGACCTGACCAACGCGATCCATGTTGGTCACTCCATGGGCGGCGGCGAAGTTGCCCGCTACATCGGCCGCCACGGCACCACTCGCGTGGCCAAGGCCGTGCTGGTCGGCGCGGTGCCGCCACTGATGCTGAAGACGGCCACCAATCCCGGCGGCCTGGAGATGAAGGTGTTCGACGGTATCCGTGCCGGCGTCCTTGCCGACCGCTCGCAGTTCTTCAAGGACCTCACGGCGTCGTTCTACGGCGGCAATAGGCCCGGTGCCAGGGTCTCACAAGGTCTGCGAGACTCGTTCTGGCTCCAGGGGATGCAGGCCGGTCTCAAAGGCGTCCTCGATTGCATCAAGGCCTTCTCCGAGACGGACTTCACCGAGGATCTCAAGAAGTTCGACGTGCCGACACTGATCATCCACGGCGACGACGACCAGATCGTGCCGATCGGCATCTCGGCCCTGCTCTCGTCCAAGCTGGTCAAGGGCTCCACGCTGAAGATATACCCGGGCGCGCCGCATGGTCTTTGCTCGACCCACAAGGAGCAGATCAACGCAGATCTGCTCGCGTTCCTCGAGGTCGTGTGATGCAGCCAGACGAGATCATGGTCTTCGCCGGTTCGGGCAGCCAGAAGCTCGCCGGGAAGATCTGCACGTACCTCGGCGTTCCGCTGCGTGCCAGCGAGGTGCTGCACTTCTCCGAAGGAAACCTGTTCGTCCGCATACTCGAGAACGTACGCGGACGGACCGTCTACCTCATCCAGTCGACGTCGTTCCCCGCCAACGACAACTTCATGGAGCTGCTGTTCTGGATCGACGCCTTCAAGCGAGCCAGCGCCCAGTCCGTCACCGCCGTCGTGCCCTACTTCAGCTACGCCAAGGGCGACAAGAAGGACGAGCCGCGCGTCTCCGTACGGGCACGGGTCTGCGCCGATGCCATAGAGGCGGCGGGTGCGGACCGCCTGGTCACGATGGACCTGCACGCCCCCCAGATCCAGGGGTTCTTCAAGATCCCGGTCGACGACCTTTATGCGCTCCCTGCCCTGTGCGACCGGGTACGGCAGCTGGACCTTCCTGAGCCCGTGGTCGTGGCGCCGGATGCGGGGTTCGTGAAGAAGGCACGCAAGTTCGCCGCATACCTCGGTACGTCGCTGGCCATCGGCAACAAGGAGCGCAAAGGCCACGACGAACGCGCTGAGATCGTCGAGATCATCGGTGACGTCGAGGGCAGGGCGGCGCTGATCGTGGATGACTTCACGCTGACCGCCGGGACGCTCATGGAGACCGCCCGTGCCCTGGTGGAGCGCGGCGCCTCGAGGGTGCTCGCCCTGGTGACCCACGGTGTGTTCGCGCCGGGAGTGATGCCCCGAATCGACGATAGCCTGATCGAACGCCTGCTGGTCACGGACACGGTGGAGACACCACCGATGGAGTTCTCGCCGAAGATCGAGGTGGTCTCGGTCGCCCCGCTATTTGGCGAGGCCATTCGTCGCATTCACGACCGCGAGAGTGTGAGCGTGCTCTTTCCAGGGTGAAGTCCTCGGGAGGAGAGCCCGCGCCGGCGCCCGCGGCTGCGCCTACGGCGTGGCGCGGAGGCTGTGGAGCATGTGGTCGATGCGGACCCAGTACAGCCGGTCGCTGGCGGAATCGGACGCGCTCGACATGCGGGAGAAGATCAGGTAGCGCCCATCCGGCGTGACCGCCGGCCCCCACTCCCAGCCGGGGGTGTTGACGGCAGGGCCGAGGTTGAGCGGCTGGGTCCAGCGGCGGTCCTTGGAACGATAGCTCACGAACAGGTCGCCCGAGCCGAAGCCGCCGCGGTTGGGGGAGGCCAGGATCATGTACGACTCGTCGGGAGCGATGTAGAAGTCGGCGTCCGCCTTGTCCGTGTTGACCGGTGCGCCCAGGCTGACGATCGTCGTATCGGAGCGGCCGACTTTGACGGCGGAGAAGTCCATGTCTCCGCGCGTGGACGGCGAAGAGGCGTACCAGCCCCGCCGGGTCTGCTGCAGGTAGTGGGTGCGTACGGCTCGCTGCAGGAATCTGCCGAACGGCGCCAGGCCGGCGGCGCTGCGCTCCGCTTCCAGCTCTGGCCCAGCGTGTCCTGCACGATCAGCCGCCGGCCGTCCGGCGTGAGGGCGGGGTTGCACATGCCGTCCGCCACCAGCACGGGGTCGAGCCAGCGCCCCGCCAGGTAGCGTACCACCCGCACCCGCATGGGCGCGCCGCGGGCGTAGCCCTTCAGCTCGCAGAAGTAGATCTCGCTGCCAGCCCGCGACACGGCCACCCGCTCCGCCGCGAAGAAGCCCTGGCCGCCCAGCACGCCCGCGCCGAGTGGGACGGCGACCTCGCCCGGCGGCGTCTGGCCGAGATATGCGGCGGGCGCGGGCAGCCCCGCGCGCGCGCCGGGCGCGCCGGCGGGGGCGTGACGGGCGCAGCCGGCCGCGGTCGCGACCAGGGCGAGGGCCAGGGCGAGCCGTGTGCGGTTCATCGGGCCACCACCTTCGCCGCCCAGTCACTGCCGGCGACGTCCTCCCCGCCCGGGAACGCCGGCAGCCGCAGGACGCCGCGGCGGTCGGCCTTCAGATCGAGGGGAGCTCCCCAGGTGCCGGTGCGGGGATCGAACCAGGTGAAGCGATAACGCGCGTTGGGCGTCCAGCCCGAGCTGCGTCCCCGCTCCGCCCGGTTCTCGAAGTAGAGGAAGCCCAGGTCCCGCCCCGGCGTGCGCATCAGGTACGACCAGCCATCCAGTCCCTGCTCTGAGCTGCCGCGCGCCTTGCGCGGCTGCAGGTCGTCGGAGGCGAGCTGCAGCTCGCGGTAGCGCGCGCCCTCCGAGAGCATGAAGTCGCCCAGCCCGCGCATGTACCCGGCCGAGCTGTAGCGCAGTGCCTGCCAGAAGTAGGGGCGCGCGCCCGGCGGCTCGGACGCGCTGGTGACGTCGTACGCGCCCGTGCCGTGCACGTGCCCGGCCAGGGCGCCCGAGAGCACGCAGCCGTACATCTGCGCCCGTGAGAAGTAGTTGTCGCGCTCTGAGTTGGACTCCGCCTGCTCCCCGTTCACCACGTTGTTGCCGTGCACCCAGCCGGTGTAGTGCGGCTCCATGTCCGCGGTCGGCAGCGCCGGCACCAGCCCGAACTGCCGCTCGATGTCGGCGTAGATGCCGTGGTCGCGCGGCTTGTTGCCGGTGCTGTGCATGGTGAGCCAGGGCGCGGCGTCGCCCGTGCCGAAGGTCGAGTCCGTGGCGTGGTCGATGAGCGAGGTCACCGGCTGGCCGAAGGGCATGGGCCCGTACTTCCGGTAGTGGTAGTTGATCGCCTGGTTGAACTCCTCGGCCGTCAGGCTGAGGTTCGGCAGGTAGATGTCGAAGTGGATCTTGCTGAAGATCATGTTGTACGCGCCGTAGCGCGCCACCATGTATTGCAGGAAGCGCGTGTAGGACTCGTCGAAGTCGAAGTAGGCCTTCCAGGGCGGGGCGACGTCGCGGCGCACCGTCTCCAGCATGGCCACGAACCCCTGGTCGCTCAGCAGCTGCATCTTGCGGTCGAGGCTGCGGAAGAACTGGGGCACGATGCGGTCGTAGTCCGGCAGTCCCTCACGGTCCGGCAGGATCTCGAACGGGCGGTAGCCGCGCTCGTCCGTCATGCCCTTGGCCGTGGGCTTGTCGCCCGGCACCATGACGCCGAACTCCTCCCAGGCATTGCGGTAGAACACGCCCTTCCGATCCGCGTACGTGCTGGGGTACTGGTCGCTGGCCCAGCTGGGGAAGGCCGCGATCATGCTCACGGAGTTGAAGCCCTGCCGCTTGCGCAGGGCGACGGCGCTCTGGAACGTCACTCCCGGCTGCGCCTGGTAGCCGGGGTCCGCCGGTGCATCGGTCAGCGGCAGGCGCCAGGTCGCGGCGCCCAGCCAGGTGTCGCCCAGCAGGAAGAAGGGGGTGCCGTCCGCGTACTGCAGCGCGTGACCTTTGGCGTCCGGGCGCAGGAAACCGCGCCGGTTGGGATTGGCCCGCTTCTCCGCCTCGGTCCATTCACTTGCCGTGAGACGACCCGTCCTGCCGTTCAGCCCCGCGTCCGCCGGCTGGTTCGAGCCGCTGGTCCAGCTCCATTCCCCGGGCGACGTCGCCACGAAACGAACCCGGTACAGGTCGCCGCCATCCCAGAAGCCGTAGACGCGCTTCGCGAAGCCGGGACCCTTCAGCTCGATCCAGGTCTCCACGTCCACGTACGGGTTGGCGTACGGGCGCGACGCGCGCAGCTCGATTCCCTGCAGCTCCCACACGTGCCCGGCCGACTGGGCCGGCAGCGCCGAGCCGCAGGCCAGGACCAGCAGGGCCCCTGCGGCCAGATGTCGCAGCATGACAGCTCCGTCAATCGACGATGAAGAGGGTGGCGCCGCCGGCGGTGCGCGAGCGGTGCGGCGTCAGGTCGTCGCCCACGTGGTAGCCCATCCCGGTCCGCAGGACGACCGACGAGCCGTCCTGCAGCTCGGTCGTCAGCTCACCCTCGAGCACCAGGATGATGTGGCCCTTGGCGCACCAGTGGTCGGCGAGGTAGCCGGGGGTGTAGCGGACCTGGCGGACGCGGATGGGGCCGAGCTGGAGCGTGCGCCAGAAGGCGGCGCCGCTCTCGCCCGGGTGCTCGGTCTCGGGAACCTGCGTCCAGTCCACCGCGCTGAAGGGCACGTCCTCGATGCGCATCAGATCCAGCCGAGCTGGCTGAACTGCGGCAGTCCACTCCAGTAGAAGCCCCAGCCGGCGAAAAGGACGAGCGCCGTGGCGTGGCCGACCGTCCAGAAGACCAGCGTCGGCGCGTGCCGCCGGCCCCACAGCCAGGACGCGCCCACGCCCACCGCCAGCAGCGCGAACGGGACGCCCAGCGGCCCCGTCCCTCCCTCCACCACCGCCGCGAAGTAGGTGAAGCCGTACGCGAGCCCCGCCAGCAGCTCCACCGCCGTCCGCCGCTCCGCTCCGCCGGGATGCCGCCAGGCCCGCCAGGCGCAGAGCGCCGCCAACCCCGTGGCCCCCGCCAGCCAGACGTAGTGGCCCAGCACCTCGTCGTAGAAGTACGTGAGCGACGTCGCCGCCTCGGGCGCCGGCAGGTGACCGATGCTGTTGGCGGACAGGTGGATGCCGTGCCCCTGCACCCAGGTGGCGGCCAGCACCACGAACAGCAGCGTCGAGCGCCGACCGGCCTCCGTCCGCTCCTCGCCCCGGAACATGAGCCAGTACAACGGCAGCATCACGAGGGGGGTCAGCAGCTCGGCGAAGTCGCCGGTGGAGGCCGGCGGGTAGAGCGGAAAGGGCTGCTTCAGGAACGGAGGTAGCAGCTGGGTCACGGCGAAGCAGAGCGCGAACCAGAGCGCGAGCGCCGATGGCCCGTTGAGCGCGGCGCGGGCGCCGGGCGGGCGGCGCGTGTGCGAGGCAGCGCCGCTCGATGCCGCTGCGGACGACGTCTTCACGGCCCTCTCCTTCTGCGGACGAGGCGACGTCGCCGAAGATGCCGCGCCCGCGCCGCCCGGGGAAGGGCGTCGCTGGGCGCGGCCCGTCCGTCAGCCGCCGAAGCCGTCCGGCGGGGTGAGACCCGTGAAGTCCCCGATGACCTTGGCGTCGTAGGGGCCGTTCAACCCCTGCATGGTGTTGCTCGTGCCGAACCCCAGGTGATTCAGGTTGCCGAAGCTGCGCACGATCGTTCCCGCGTGGTTCACGACGATCACGCGGTGGTTGAACTGATCGCTGATCAACGTTGTGCCGTCGCGGAGCCGGACCGCCCGCGTGGGCAGCGGACTCGGATTGCTCCCGGTCGCCGTGTTCGTGAGGTACTGCCAGACGACGTGGTCGCTCGCGTCCACCTCGACGATGCGGTTGTTGTTGGAATCGGTGATCAGTGTATTCCCGTTGGGAAGGCGACTGGCGAAAGCGACCCCGCTCACCGTCCCACCGGCCGTGAACGTGGCCGCGATGTGGTGGTCGCGGGCGACCTCGATCACGCGGTCGTTGTTCTCGTCCGCGATGAGCACGTGGCCGTTGGCGAGCAGCTCCGCGCTGTTCGGGTCCTGCAGCTGGTCCGGCCCGGAGCCGCCCACGCCCGTGTCCCCATACTGCCAGACGATCCGGTTGAACGGGGGCGCCACCTCGATCACCCGCTGGTTACCCTGGTCCGTGATCAGCACGTGGCCGTTGGGCAGATAGGTGCTCTGGACCGGCGCGCTCAGCTGGTTCGCGCCGCTGCCGGTGACCCCGAACTGCCCGTACTGCCAGACGATGTGGCCCGAATGGTCCACGAGCATCACGCGGTTGTCGGCGCAGCCGGCGGGACACGCGGGCTCCGTTCCGGGGGGCGCGCCCGTGCCCGCCATGAGCGTCAGGGCCCCCACCCGCTGGGCGTCGTTGACCCCGATGATCGCCGTCGGTCCCACGTTGCCCGGGCCGCCGCCGAAGTGCCAGAGGATGGCGCCGTTGCCGTCCACCTCGATGACCCGATTGTTGTACTGATCCGAGATGAGGAAGTGCTGGCTGGTGGGAGCGCTCGCCGCGCCGTCGGCGCTCGCCGTCACCGAGACCGCCGGCCCCGGACCACTCACGTCGCGAGCGCAAGCGCCGAGCAACGCCCCGGCGGCGGCGACCGTGAGCACCATGTTCGTTCGCAGCGTCCGGCCCGGAACGCCCTGCCTGTACCGTCGACCTCTGTTCTGCATGCTGCCCTCCACTACACCCCGTGACCGTCGCCGCGAGCGGATCCTGCCGCCGAGCGGGCGAAGTCTGCGCCGACGACGTCGGGCGACCTCGCCGGCAGCGCCTCTGCAGCAAGCGTGCCCAACTGGGCTCGTTTGTCATTTTATGGCAATAAGTTACGAGATTTGTGCTGGGTGGGGCGGCCGGGGGAAGGGGAAGGCCGTGGGGCGGGGGGCAGGCAGGCTCCTGGGAGCGCGTGGCCGTCGCCGGCGCCGCACGCCCCCAGGCGGTTTGCGGGCTGGCCGTTCGCCGCTATCCCTCCATCCTGTAGATCTCGCGCCGGCCCTTCACGACCAGGTCGTGGTAGCCCTTCATGATGTTCTCGAACTCCTTCAGGTCCTCCGCCGAGCCCTGCGGGTTCGACATCATGTCCTCGAAGGCCTGCAGGCTGGGGACCTCCATCTCCGAGACCAGCGTCCAGTAGCGCTCGGCGGCGACGTCGGTCATCACGCGCATGGGGGGCATGCCCAGCTTCACGCCCAGCCTGCCCATGGCGACGAACTTCTCCACCAGCGGGCGGACCTGGCCGGGCTTGCAGTACATGATTTCGCGGACGAGATACATGGTGGGCCTCCCCTGGAACCGGGTCGCGTTGCGCGGGAACGGGGCGGAAGGATGCGCGGGCGTACGGCGGGGGCAAGCGGGGTGACGCGAACGGCGGTTAGCGGGCACCAGCAACCGGGCACGGTACACCGTACACCGTGCACCGGCCACCGTACACCGTACACCGACTGCCGGTTACCGGCCACCGGCTTCCGGCATCCGGCTTCCGGCTTCCGGCTTCCGGCTTCCGGCTTCCGGCTTCCGGCTTCCGGCTTCCGGCATGCGGCATCCGGCTTCCGGCTTCCGGTTTCCGGTTTCCGGTTTCCGGTTTCCGGTTTCCGGCTTCCGGCTTCCGGTTTCCGGCTTCCGGTTTCCGGCTTCCGGCTTCCGGTTTCCGTGCGCCGATCGATCGGGGCCGGGCT
>JADGQX010000331.1 GCA_017881445.1 Gemmatimonadota bacterium
AGGGGCAGGGGCAGGGGCAAAGGCAGGGGCGGGGGAACAGGATGAGGAGCGGGAAAGGCAGGGGGCGCTCGCGGCGCGGGAACCGTCGGTCCCTTGCGCCCCGGCGGCAGCGGGGCCACATCCGGCCGCCGCCAGCATGTCGATCGGGGGCGTCCCCGTTCGTCGTGATGGTAGAGCCAGGGATGGTGCCCCGGCTTCGAACCGATAGTCCGAGGAGGTCGTACCATGCGCGTCATCGTGCTGGTCAAGGCGAGCAAGGAGTCGGAAGCGGGCCTCATGCCGACCACGGAGGTGCTGGAGTCGATGGGGAAATTCAACGAGGAGCTGGTGAAGGCCGGCATCATGCTGGCGGGTGAGGGACTGCAGCCGAGCTCGAAGGGGGCGCGCGTCCGGTTCTCCGGCGAGAAGCGGAGCGTGATCGACGGGCCCTTCACCGAGACCAAGGAGCTGGTCGCCGGCTTCTGGCTGTGGCAGGTGCGGTCCATGGAGGAAGCGATCGAGTGGGTCAAGCGCTGCCCGAATCCCATGCCGGGCGACTCGGAGATCGAGATCCGGCAGGTGTTCGAGGCGGAGGACTTCGGCGCCGAGTTCACGCCGGAGCTGAGGGAAGCCGAGGAGCGGATGCGGGCGCAGGTGGCCGCGCGGCAGTCGTGAAGGCGGGCGCGGCGTCGCCATGACGGAAACGGCCACGCAGCGCGCGATCGACGCGGTCTGGCGCATGGAGTCGCCGCGGCTCATCGCCGCGCTCGCCTGCATGGTGCGCGACGTGGGGCGGGCGGAGGACCTGGCGCAGGACGCGCTGGTGGCCGCGCTGGAGAAGTGGCCGGAGTCGGGCGTGCCGGACAACCCGGGCGCCTGGCTCATGGCGGCGGCCAAGCGGCGGGCCATCGACCAGTTCCGGCGGGATGCCATGCTGGAGCGCAAGCATGCCGAGCTGGGGCGCGAGCTGGAGGAGCGGCTGGAGCCGCCCGACCTGGATGCGGCGCTGGACGACGACGTGGGCGACGACCTGCTGCGCCTCATGTTCACGGCCTGCCATCCGGTGCTGTCCATGGAGGCGCGCGTGGCGCTCACACTGCGGCTGCTGGGCGGCCTGACGACGGAGGAGATCGCGCGGGCGTTCCTGGTGCCGGTGAAGACCATCGCGCAGCGGATCGTGCGGGCCAAGCGCACGCTGGCGGAGGCGCAGATACCGTACGAGGTGCCGCGCGGCGCCGAGCTGGGAGCGCGGCTGTCGTCGGTGCTGGAGGTGATCTACCTGGTGTTCAACGAGGGCTACTCGGCCACGGCGGGCGACGACTGGCTGCGACCGGCGCTGTGCGAGGACGCGCTGCGGCTGGGCCGGATCCTGGCCGAGCTGGAGCCGCAGGAGCCGGAGGTGCACGGCCTGGTCGCCCTGATGGAGATCCAGGCGTCGCGCAGCCACGCGCGGGTGGGGCCGGGGGGAGAGCCCGTGCTGCTGCTGGACCAGGACCGCGGGCGCTGGGACCGGCTGCTGATCCGGCGGGGGCTGGCCGCGTTGGAGCGGGCCCGGTCGCTGGGGGGCGCACTGGGTCCGTACGCGCTGCAGGCCGCCATCGCGGCGTGCCACGCCCGGGCGCGGACGGCGACCGAGACCGACTGGGCGCGCATCGTGGCGCTCTACGACGCGCTGGTCCAGCTCACTCCCTCCCCGGTGGTGGAGCTGAATCGGGCGGTGGCGGTGGCCATGGCTTTCGGCCCGGCGGCGGGGCTGGAGCTGGTCGATGCGCTGGCCGCCGCACCGTCGCTCCAGGGCTACCACCTGCTGCCCAGCGTGCGGGGCGACTTCCTGGCGAAGCTCGGGAGGGTGGAGGAGGCGCGGGCCGAATTCGAGCGGGCCGCATCGCTCACGCGCAACGCCCGGGAGCGCGAGCTGCTGCTGGAGCGCGCCCGGGCGTGCAGGCGCGGTGCGGTGTAGGGTCCGCCGCCGGGGGGCGGGCCGGGCATGCCCGGCGGCCGGAAGGCCGGGTGTCGAAGGGCCAGGCCGGCGGCTATCATTTCGCATGGAAGTTTCCGCGAATCCTCGCCCTTTCAAGCTGTGCGGCTCCTGCGGCCGGCCCTGGCCGAGCTGGGACGAATTCGTCGCCGATCCCCAGGTGCGGCTGCTGGGGCTGCAGGCGGTAGCCAACGTCCCGGACGCCAGCGTGCTGATCTTCGAGCACCGGTGCGGCAGCTCCATCTCCGTTCTGACCAAGCGCTTGCACCACCTGGTGCCGGACCCGCACCCCGAATGGCCTTCGCTGCGGGGGACGGACTCCTGCCCGCGGCACTGCTTCGCGCTGGAGGACCACGGCGCCTGCGACCGGCGCTGCGCCAACTCCCGCGACCGCGACATCCTGCAGCTGGTCGAGCGCATCCACGCGAATCGCTCGGGCTGACTGCAACTGCAACTGCAACCGCAACTACAAACTACAACTGCGAACTGCACCTGCCGGAGGGGCAGGCGCAGGCGCAGGCGTTTACGTTCACGGGTAGGGCCACGGGACGGGGGGGCATCGTCCGGAACAGGCTGACGAGGAGGGACACCATGAGCATGAGCGGGGTGCTGCTGCCGGAGTTCGACCAGGAGATGGCGAGCACGCGCCGGCTGCTGGCGCGGGTGCCGGGGGAGCGGGGCGAGTGGAAGCCGCACCCGAAGTCGTTCGCGCTGGGGCATCTGGCGCAGCTCGTGTCCCGGATGCCGGGCTGGATCGCCAACACGCTGCGGGAAACGGCGCTGGACCTGGCGGGCGCGCCCGGCTACACCTTCGAGAGCACGGACACGCTGCTGGCGGGCTTCGACGCCAACGTGCGGGGCGCGCGCGCGGCGCTGGAGGCGGCCCGGGACGAGGACTTCGCCGTGCCCTGGTCGCTCAAGCACGGGGAGCAGGTGCTGTTCAGCGCGCCCCGGGCCGCCATCGTGCGCAACCACATCAGTCACCTGGTGCACCACCGGGGGCAGCTGACGGTGTACCTGCGGCTGCTGGACGTGCCGCTGCCGTCGATCTACGGGCCCACAGCGGACGAGGGCTGGCAAGGCTAGCCGGGATCTACCGGCTTCGGGGGCGTCCCGGAACTCATCTCACGCGAAGCGTTCCACGCCGAGACGCAGGGGAGCGGAGACATCGATCGGGGGCGGCCCCCGGGATCCGGCCGACCGCCGGTCTCTGGCTGTATGTTGTTGAAGAAATAACAACATAACGCGTCCGTGACCGGATGGCCGCGGTCATGCGGGCAGGCCTGACTCCGCCCCTCGGCGGCTCTGCGTGAAACGATGCCGTTCGATGGCTCGCGGAGAGCCCTGGCCGCGCGGCGCGGGCGCTGTAGACTGGAGTGGCGCGGTAATCCTTCCCCCAGGAAAGCGACGGCGGCGACGATGCGCGGCTGGACACGGCGGGACGTGCTGCGGACGGGGCTGGGCGCGGCGGCGGCCGGGGCGGCGGCGGCGGGCGCGGACAGGCTGCTGGCGCAGGAGATCGACGGGGCGGTGGGAATCGCGGGAGCTGACCCGCCGCCGCCGCTGGCGCCCGCGCCGCGGGAGCGGCTGCGCCTGGACGACGGCTGGCGCTTCGCCCAGGGCCATGCCGACGACCCGGCGAAGGACTTCGTCTACGACGGGCGGCGCTGGGTGTACGGCAAGGCGGGGGAGCTGTTCGGGCCGTCGAAGCCCGACTTCGACGACTCCGCCTGGCGGCCGGTCGAGCTGCCGCACGACTGGGCGGTGGAGCTGCCCTTCGTGAACGACCCGGCGGCCCACGACCAGGGCTACAAGCCGCTGGGCCGTACCTTCCCGGCCACGTCGGTGGGCTGGTACCGGCGCGTGCTGGAGATCCCCGAGAGCGACCGCGGACGCCGCATCACGCTGGAGTTCGACGGCGTGTTCCGGGACGCCATCGTCGCCTGGAACGGCAGCTTCATGGCCCGCAACCTGAGCGGGTACGCCCCCTTCCGCATCGACGTCAGCGACAACACCAACTACGGCGGCCGCAACGTCCTGGTGTTGCGGGTGGACGCCACGGAGCACGAGGGCTGGTTCTACGAGGGCGCTGGGATCTACCGGCACGTCTGGCTGGTGA
>JADGQX010000113.1 GCA_017881445.1 Gemmatimonadota bacterium
GGCTCCGGGATGGTCCAGGCTCCGCGCCACGAGACGGGCCCGTCGAGCTCCTCCATCGACCACACCCAGTGCCGGGGGTTCAGCGAGAGCCGGACCGGGTCACCCTGCCCGAAGTAGGGCGGCGGCCCGGTCGAGGCCAGCGCCTGCACCGCGTTGGCAGCCGCCATCACGACCAGCAGTCCCATGGCGAAGCGCCCCGCCCGGCTCGGCTGCGTGCTCGCCTTCTCCGACAATGTGCCCCGCAGCAGGAGCAGCAACGCGCCCGCAACCAGCAGCACCACGAAGTGGACCGCCCAGGACCAGACGTAGGTGTGGGCGCCCAGGATGCTGCCGCTGAAGCCCTGCCCCACGTCGCGCGCCAGGTGCAGGGCGGAGTGGCGCAGCGCCATGAACGTGCCCCAGGCGCCCAGCAGCACCAGCATGCCCAGGTAGCGCGGACGAGGCCCGTAGCGGACCACGAACAGCGCCACGAGGGCGACCAGTAGCATCGACGTGCGCTCGGCCCAACAGAGGATGCACGGTGACTCGCCGTGCGCCACGCCCAGCCAGAGCGCCCCTCCCACCGGCACGGCCAGCAGCACGATCACCAGCCAGGCGAGAAGCCGCCGCAGGCGCTCCTCGGACAGCCCGATCACAGGTTCAGCCCCGGTACCAGCGAGGTGTGCGTGCCGATGAGGAACAGCAGCGCCATGAGGAGACAGCTCGCCACCAGCAGCCCGAAGGCCAGCCGCTCGCGCTCGGGCCGCCGCCACAGCAGCCAGCCGGCGCAGAGGATGATCAGGAAGTTGAGGAATTCCATGACCGAAGAATGAGCGGCCGGTCAGGTCCGCGGCAAGGCAATCAGGCGCGGACCGCCGCCTATTTCACCGTGTTGATCATGTCGAAGATGGGAAGGTACATGGCGACCACCATCCCGCCCACGATTCCGCCCAGGAACACGATCATGATGGGCTCCATGGCGGAAAGCATGGTCTCCACCGCGGCATCGACTTCCTCGTCGTAGAAGTCGGCGACCTTGGTGAGCATCTCGTCCAGGCCACCGGTCTGCTCGCCCACGTGGATCATCTGCACCACCATCGGCGGGAAGACGCCCGATCTCTTGAGCGGCTCGGAGATGGTCTCACCGCCGGCAATGCTGGTGCGGGACTCCATGATGGCGTCGTGAATGACGCGGTTGCCGGAAGTACGGGCGGTGATCTCGAGCCCCTCGAGAATGGAAACGCCGGAGGAGACCAGCGTGCCCAGGGTCCGGGTGAAGCGAGCGACCGCGGTCTTTCGCAGCATGGGACCGAAGACCGGGGCCTTCAGGCTGAGCCGGTCGAGGTTGAGCTGACCGTTCGGAGTCTTATAGTAGGCGCGCAGGCCGGCGATGAACGCGATGATGCTGCCGAACACCGCCCACCAGTATGCCATGAGGAACTTGGACATGCTGACGACGATCTGGGTCGGCAGCGGCAGGGGCACGCCCGCGTCCTCGAACATCTTCTGGAAGGTCGGGATCACGAAGATGAGCAGCGCCGTCACCGCGCCGAAGGCGACGGTGAAGATCACGGACGGGTACACCATGGCGCCCTTGATCTTGCGCTTCAGGGAGTCGTTCTTCTCCAGGAAGGTGGCCAGGCGCAGCAGGATCGTGTCCAGGATGCCGCCGGCCTCGCCCGCCGCCACCATGTTGACGTAGAGGTCGGTGAAGACCTTGTTCTGCCGGCGCAGGGCGTCGGCCAGCGTCTTGCCCGACTCCACGTCGTAGAGCACCTGCTCGATGATCTTCTGCAGGTTCTTGTTCTCGCTCTGCTTGGCCAGGATGTCGAGGCTCTGCACGAGCGGAAGCCCCGAGTTGATCATGGTCGCGAACTGGCGAGTGAAGATGACGATGTCGCGGGTCGTGATGCCGGTGCCGAAGCTGAGCTTGATCCCCGCCGCTTTCTTCTCCTCGATCTTGATGGGGAACAGCCGCTGCTTTCGCAGATAGCCCATGACCTCGTCCCGGCTGGCGAGTTCGATCTCGCCGGCCTGGATGACGCCGGTGGTCGTGCGGGCGGAGAACGTGAAGGTCGGCATCGGCTACCTCTACCTCGGGACCGGATCGGGGAACGGCGGAGACTCAGGCCGGCAGGGGCTGGCCGGCCATGCGCAGAAGCTCATTGGGATCGGACGAGTGCTGCAACGCTTCCTCCAGCTTGATATTCCCCTGCATGACGTGCTGGTACAGGGCATCGTTCAGCGTCTGCATCCCGTACTTCTTCCCCGCCTGCATGATCGAGTAGATCTGGTGGACCTTGTCGTCGCGCACGCAGGCGCGGATCGCGGGCGTCGACACCATGATCTCGCAGCAGCAGACGCGACCCCGGCCATTGGCTCGGGGCACGAGCGTCTGCGTGACCACACCCTCCAGCACAAAGGCGAGCTGCGCCCGGACCTGCGACTGCTGGTTCGCGGGGAAAACGTCGATGATGCGGTTGATCGTCTCCGCGGCGGAGTTGGTGTGCAGCGTGGCGAAGGCCAGGTGCCCTGTTTCCGCGATGGTGAGGGCGGCGGCAATCGTCTCCAGGTCGCGCATCTCGCCGATGAGCACGAAATCGGGGTCCTGCCGCAGCGCGTACTTGAGGGCGGCGGCGAAGCTCTTGGTGTCGGCGCCGATCTCCCGCTGGTTGACGATGCAGCCCTGGTGCTTGTGCACGAACTCGATCGGGTCCTCGACCGTCAGGATGTGACCGCGCTCCTCGCGGTTGATCTTGTCGATCATGGCCGCCAGCGTCGTGGACTTGCCGGAGCCGGTCGGGCCGGTGACGAGGACGAGACCGCGGGGCTTCTCGGCCAGCTTGGCCACGATGGGCGGCAGACCGAGATCGCTGAACCCCTTGATCATGAAGGGGATCTGCCGGATGGCCATGGACACGCAGCCGCGCTGCTTGAAGCAGTTGCCGCGGAAGCGGGACAGGTTCTGGATGCCGAAGGAGAAGTCCAGCTCGTCCTCCTGCTCGAAGCGTTTCTTCTGCGCGTCGGTCAGGATGGAGTAGGCGATCTGGAGCGTGTCGCGGGCGGTCAGCGGCTCGACGCCGGTAGCGTCCACCAGTCGCCCGTCGATGCGCAGCTTCGGCTTCTCACCCGCCGTGATGTGCAGGTCGCTGGCGTTGCGTTTGACCATCTCGTCCAGCAGGGCGCGGAGATTGATGCCCTGCGGGACCTGGGCCTGCGCGGTGCTCATACTGCGGCCGTCTCCTTGATCACTTCCTCGAGGGTGGTCACGCCCTTGCGGACCTTGACCATGCCATCCATGCGCAGGGTGAGCATGCCTTCCTTGAGCGCCTGCGCCTTCAGCTCGTCGCCGCTCGCGCCATGCATGATCAGGCGACGCAGCTCGGGCGACATGGACATGACCTCGTACAGCCCCGCGCGGCCCTTGTAGCCTGAGCCGGCGCACGTGTCGCAGCCCTTCCCCTTGTAGAACCTCATGGCGCGGTCGTCACCCGTGATGCCGCCCGCGTCCAGCTCCTCGGGCGTGTAGGTGACCTCCGCCTTGCACCCCTTGCAGATGCGCCGCACCAGCCGCTGCGCGGTCACGCAGTTGAGCGCCGCCGCCACGTTGAACGGCTCCAGCCCCATGTCGATGAGACGCGTGATCGTGGAGGGCGCATCGTTGGTGTGCAGCGTGGAGAGCACCAGGTGGCCCGTGAGCGCGGCCTTGATGGCGGTGCCGCCCGTCTCGATGTCGCGGATCTCACCCACCATGATGATGTTCGGGTCCTGGCGCAGGAACGCCCTCAGCGCTGCGGCGAACGTCATCCCGATCTCGTTGCGCACCAGCACCTGGTTGATGCCGAAGAGGTTGTACTCGACCGGGTCCTCGGCCGTCATGATGTTGACGTCGATGTTGTTCACCTTGGACAGGGCCGAGTACAGCGTCGTCGTCTTGCCCGAGCCGGTCGGCCCCGTGACCAGGACCATGCCGTAGGGACTCATGATGGCACTCATGAAATCCCGCTCCGCCTTCGGCTCCAGCCCGAACTTCTCCAGGTCCAGCGTCAGGTTGCTCTTGTCCAGGATACGCAGCACGATCTTCTCGCCGAAGATCACGGGCAGCGTGGAGACGCGGAAATCGATGACCTTGTTCTTGATCTTCAGCTTGATGCGGCCGTCCTGCGGTACGCGCCGCTCCGCGATGTTCAGCTGCGACATGATCTTGACGCGCGAGGTCAGCGCCGCCTTCATGCGCATGGGCGGCTTCATCACCTCCATCAGCGAGCCGTCGATGCGGAAGCGGATCCGCATTTCCTTCTCGAACGGCTCGATGTGGATGTCCGACGCCCCCCGCATGACCGCGTCCGTCAGGATGCCATTGATCAACTTGACGACGGGCGCCTCCTCCACCTGCGCCTGCAACGCGGCGACGTTGACCTCCTCCTCGCTCGCGTCCAGCACCTCCACGTCATCGTCGCTGCCGCCGATCTCGTCCAGCAGGTCCGCGAGGTGGTCGTCCTCCTTGATGTCGTAGTACTTCTCGAGCTGCTTCCGCAGCGTATACTCGCCCACGACCACCGGCTCGATGTCGTGGCGCGTGATGAACTTCAGATCGTCGATCGCGCCCGCGTCCGTCGGGTTCGCCATGGCGACGGTGAGCGTGCGGCCCACGCGCCTGAGCGGCAGCACCTGCCGCTTCTGCGCCAGGTCCGCGGGCACCAGCTTGATGATCTTGGGATCGATGACGACGCGGTTCAGGTCGACGGCGGGCACCCGCAGCTGGCGCGCGAGCATGCGCGTCAGCACCTCTTCCTCCACGAAGCCGAGCTTGATCAGCGAGTAGCCCACACGGTTGCGGCCCTGCCGAGCATCCTCCAGCGCCTTCGCGAGCTGCTCGGAGGTGATCAGGCCTTCCCGCACGAGGAGGTCACCGATGCGATCGGCTGTGGTCGTAGTGGCGGTCGCCATTGTCCTTCTTCGGACTGCGCGATCTCGGGGAAGGGGAGAGGATCCGTAACTTAGGCGCCAGCTTAAGCGGAATCAAGTACTTGGGCCGCGCCTGGGTACTTCGAATGATGCCCGGACGCCGGCCCCAAACCCCGGTCAGTCGCGGAAGAACGGCCGCAGGCGCTCGAGGGTGGCGGGACCGATGCCGCGCACCTTCCGCAGGTCGTCCACGCCGCGGAAGCCGTGCAGCGAGTCGCGTTTCGCCACGATTCGCGCCGCCAGCGCCGGCCCGATCCCGGGCAACGCCTCCAGCTCGGCGGCCGTGGCGCGGTCGGGGTCCAGCGGGGATGGCGGGACGGCGGGACGGCGGGATGGGCTTCCGGCGAGCTCACGGGCCCGGGTCTGCGGAGACCGCTCGCCGCCCTCCGAAGCGACGGCGCCGTCCCGCCCTCCCGCCCTCTCCCTCTCCGCAGCCGGGGCTGGCAGGGCCGGGTGCTCCCGCCGGGCCAGACCCGTACCCGGGCCGAAGGCGAGGTGCGGCTCGAGGCGCGACAGCAGCGCGCCGCCGAGGCCCGCGACGGCGCGCAGGTCCGCCGCCGAGTCGAAGGCGCCGGCGCGCTCCCGCTCGGCGATGATCCGCTCAGCCAGTCCGGCCCCCACGCCCGGCAGCCGGTCCAGCTCCTCGGCGCCGGCGCCGTTCACGTCAATGCGTTCCTCCGCCCCGAGCGGCCGCGCCCTGGCCTGCTCCCGCTCCAGCGCCGCCCCGCTCTCCAGCTCCAGCGCGGCCGCGTCCAGCTCGGCCGCGGGCGGGATGTCCGCCGCCCGGGGTCTCGCCGCCACGCGCGCGATGGCCGCCAGCGCGACCAGCCCCAGCACGAAGGCGATGGCCCGGGACTCGTCCTTGGAGAGCCTCACTGCGCCCTCTTCGTGGAACGGCGATAGGGGGATGGGGAGATGGGGGGAATCATCGCACGTGCCAGTCCCTCGGGCGCCTCTGCATGGCAACGAGACTCGCAAGCACGCCGTCGTAGGAGGTCTCCAGTACGGCGGCATCCTGCGGCTCGAGGAAACCGCACCGCCTCGCGAAGTCGATCCACACGCGTGTTTCGTCCGCCTCTCCAGCCGCGTCCACGAGCTTTGCCACGAACGAGGCGGGATATCGCCGTTTTTGCCACCCCTCGGCGATGTTCGCGCATACTGATCTGGACGAACGCCGGATCTGCGCCGTGAGCGAATAGCGTTCCTCGATGGGGAATTCTTCCGACAACTCGTAGATGCGCATGGCCGCATCGCGGGCGGAGCCGAAAACGCGCAGATTCCGGTGATCTCGAACGAGCCGGGAGTCGTTGCTCCCCATCTCCCCATCTCCCCATCGTCGTGCCGGGTCGCCGCGTCCGCTGTCACGCGCCCACGCGTCTCGGCCGGTCCCACCCCCAACGCCTAGCCGCCCGTGTAAATCAACGCCCCCACCACGCGCGCCACGGCCGCCAGCCCCGCCGGGCTGCAATGGGCGACGGTATCCTGCAGCGTGTGCCAGTACTCGTTGGAGACGCCGTCGGGGCCGTAGGCGAAGTCGATGAGGTCCACCGTGTGGATGCCCGCCTTGTTCAGGGGGATGTGGTCGTCCTGGATCTCGATGCCGGGGGAGCGGGGGAAATACTGCCCCAGCCCGAGCTTCTCGGCCATGTCGTAGACGCGCTGCACCACCTCGGGCGCGTACTGCTGCGACGAGGGCTCGACGGGATAGGACGGGTTCTGGTCGCCCACCATGTCGAGCAGGACGCCATAGAGCGGGTGGTATGTGGGGGCGAACTTCGCCGCGAACTCCTCGGAGCCCAGGTACATGTCGCCCGTGTAGTCCTCGCCGTCGACGAAGAGTAGGTCCACGCCCAGGGGAGGAGAATGGCGTTTCAGGTCATCGGCCAGCTGCATCAGGACAGCCACGCCGCTGGCCCCGTCGTTGGCTCCGAGGATCGGCTGCCTCTTGAGCGCCAGGTTGGTCTCGTTGTCGGCGGTCGGGCGCGTGTCCCAGTGGGCCAGGAGCAGCACGTGGTCGGCGTTGGCCGGCTTGAAGCGGGCGAAGACGTTGGTCAGGTGCAGCGTGTCGCCGTTGGGGGCGACGGTGGTGAAGGACTGCAGGATGACCGTATCCGCGCGCTGCCTGAGGTATTTCACCATCCAGTCGAGCTGCAGCTGGTGGCCGGGGGTGCCCGGCACACGGGGGCCGAAGGCGACCTGCTGCTTCAGCAGCGCGAAGGCGGCGTCGGCGTTGAAGGGGGGCGCCGGGGATTCGAATCCCTGCGCCCCCTGGGCTGCGTCCTTGCCTTTGCCGCATGCCGGACAGGCGACGACTGCGACGGCGGCAAGCGCGGCGACGGCGAGCGTTCGTCTCATCGTCCGACTCCCGGGATCTGGCCTGCGTTGATGTTGAACTGGCCGAAGATGCCGAGCTGGAACTGACTGCTGCCGTTCAGCGTGCCGACGTTGCTGTTGCGTGCGTTGTAGCTCATCTGGAAGCCCACCGTGAGCTGGCTCAGCTCGGTGTCGAGGGAGAGGTTCAGGCGCCGGCTGGAGTAGTCGATGAAGGGCGTGCAGGTGATCACGCCATCGACGGTGACCGGCTCCACGCGGCACTGCCGGTCGGCCTGCTGCGAAAGGCCGAGCGTGGCCTGGACCGGGTTGGGGAAGCGCGACCGGAGCGCCCGCGGCGCCTTGAAGAAACCGGAGGCCGTCACCGCGTTGCTGGTGGAGCTCTTCTGCGCGGCACCGGTGGGGTCCGACGACGTGCCCCGGCTCACGCTGCCGTTGTAGCTGGCGCTCAGGCTGCCCAGCAATCCGAGCGAAAGCTGGACCGGGATGCTGGTCTCCTCGCCCGCGCCCTGGCCCAGGATCGAGGCGACCGCGGGCCCGCCGCCAACGCTGCCGCCTCCGCGGACGTCGCCCCCGCCTCCCAGCAGGCCCAGGCCGAGAGAGCCGAAGGCACTGGTGCGCTTCGTGTGCTGGTAGCCGGCGCTGATGGCGGCCTGGGTCACGACCGATTTCACCCGGTGCGGCAGCGGGATGGCCGACCAGGTGAGCTGCAGCGAGGGCCAGGTGTGGTTGTCGTCCCGCCGCTCGCCGCCGCGCAGGTCGAGCAGGTCCGTGCGCGTGCCGTCGTAGCTGGTGGCCAGCTCGGTGCCGAACGGCATCGTGACGGACGTCCGGCCCCGTACCGAGCTGCGCGTATTGGCGACGGAGGCGGTGTCGCTGCCCAGGAAGCGCCAGCCGGTGAGACCGCCGAGCCCGAGCTGGTAGCCCGCGCCGGGCGAGAGGGCGACGCGATCGAACTGCGAGCCCAGCGCCGTGGTCCAGCTGAGGTCGAACGGCTGCACGGCCTTGGCCGCGCCCCGCAGCAGCCGCGGCAGCTTCTTCACATCGAAGATGGCGCCCAACATGCCGTTCGGGTCCAGCTGCAGTGAGCGGGTCAGCTGGCGGTCGCCCTGGAACTGCCGCTGCATGCGCGCGATGGAATCCGTCGCGGCCGAATCGCCGTTCAGGGGGATCACCTCCAGGTAGGAGGGGCTGCGGTTGGCGTGGTACCGGCCGCTGAAGTTGACGCCGGGCCGCAGCCACGCCGCCAGCTTGGGGCGCCAGTCGAGCTGCGTAGTGAGGGAGCGGTCCGCCTCGTACCCCAGGTCCAGCCCGCCGATGCCGCCCCGCGCCCCGTTGATGGCCTGCTGCACCCGGAGCTGGTCGCTGGCGCGCGCGGCCGGCAGCAGGTCGCGGGTGGAGCTGATGGACAGCTCGGCGGTCAGCGACTCGAACGGGTGCAGCGCCACGCGCGCATCGTTGTCGAGCCCCAGCCGGGCCGAGGTGATCGGTGGCAGCGTGTCCGCCGCCGAGCGCAGGATCTGGTCGTAGCGGAATGCATCACTGCGCTGGTTGTAGTACGAGGAGGAGAAGGAGATGGCTTCCGGCGTCCAGCGCAGCTTGGCGGTGGTGAGCCGGCGGAACAGGTCGCTCTGCTCCAGCCGCTTCGGGAATAGCGCTTTGATCGCGGCCTGCACGAAGGACGGCACCACGCCGAAGTCGCGGACGGAGGGGCGCCGGTCGTACGCCAGCGCGCCATCCAGGCCGGAGGTCTGCGTCAGCGACGTCTCGGTCCCCGTGCCCGACCCGGTGTAGCCCAGGCGCAGGCTCATGCCGTCCACGAGGACCCCCAGCAGACGATTGGGCGCCGGCGTACGACGTCGCAGGGAGAACCCCAGGCGCAGCCGGTTGGACCCGGCGGAGCGGAGGCCCTGCAGCTGGTCGGCGGGGACGTCGGTGCCGGACAGGAAGCGCGGCGTCAGCCCGGTCTTGCCCCAGGAGAAGGTCAGGGGCGCGTCCAGGTCCCAGGTCCCCGGCGCGAGCATCCCCAGCTGGGCCGTGCCGTTCAGGGAGGCGTCGCCCTGGCGCTGGTAGCTCGCGTCCTGGTTGAGCTGGTGGAACACAGCGCCCTGGCTCGCCCAGGATGCGCTGGCATTCAGGAAGTCCCCCGCGCGCAGGTCCACGGTCAGGTTGCCGGCGAAGCCCGGATCGGTCAGGGCGTTGGAGAGCCGCAGGTCATCGATCCAGACCTCCGTCGCCTCGCCGCTCAGCCCGCCGTTGTACACGGCAAAGGAAAGCTCCCGCACCGCCGCCAGGTTGGGCGCTCGCGCCCGATCCTGCAGCACGATGGCGTAACTCGAGTCCTTGCTCCAGATGGCGATGGGGGCCGAGCCCGAGGGCGCGACAGCCAGTTGCTGCTCCGCCTGCGCGCGCAGCGTGAACCACTGGTTGAAGTCGATGACCAGCTCGGGCAGCCACTGCGCCGGCGTAGCCTTCCCGGCCTGCGTCGGATTGAGGCGCGCCTGGTACAGGTAATAGTTGCTCGGGTCGTTGCCCAGCTTCACCAGCAGGTGCAGGTCGCCGTTCGCGCCCCAGTTCCCTTTGCGTGCCAGCGCGAACAACCTCATCTGCCGGTAGTTCAGGAAGCTGCGCGGCTGCTGCGGGTAGCGGTAGTAGACCTCGGCCCGCGTCCCCGCCGACAGCCGGTCCACCGCCAGCCGCAGCGACTTCTCGTTGATGACCGGCGGCGCGCCCAGGTTGAACTGGGCGGTGGGGTCCTGCAGCTGGTCGCCGATGCCGGGCGGGGACTCGTAGTTGCCGTCCGTCAGCGTGCTGGCGGGCCCCACCTGGAAGGCGGCCGTGTCTCCCGCCAGCGGCGTGCTGCCGACCAGTCCGCCCTCCAGCCCCGCGAGGTCGCGCTTGGCCCAGCGGGAGCCGATGATGCTCATGTGCGCGATCTTCATGTTCTTTCGCGAATCACCCACGCTGTCCACCACCGTAATGCGCAGGTGCTGGATCGAGCTCCAGGTGCCCTGGCCGGCGCCGCCCACGGGAGTCCCGCCCGTGCCCCGCAGCGGGATGCGGTAGAGGCGGAACTTCGAGCCGGTGCCGTTCTCGTCCCGGACCAGGTATTGCGAGGCCGTGCCCAGCTTGATGACGAAGCGGAAGTACTGGCCGTCGTTGAGCTCCGGCGCGCCATCGCCGTTCAGGTCCTCCGTGTCGATGAGGCCGTTGCCGCGCGTGCAGTTGGAGCGCACGTCGCCCAGGGGGTAGGTGGCGCCGCGCTCGGCACGGCATTCCTGGTTCCAGAGGCCGGCGGTGTCGGCGGCCGTGCCCCAGATCTGGTGCTTCGCCAGGCTGGCCTCCTCGTCCAGGATGCCCAGCCCCCATTGCGTTCCATCCGGGTAGGAACCTGAGGTCTGGCCCTTCGAGTTGTAGTAGAACGCATCCTCGCCCACCTGCCCCAGGTCCAGCACGAGTGCGGCCTCGGCATTGTCCGCCGGTGGCTCGACGTACAGCTCCAGGAACTCGCTCCGGCTGAGATCCCGCCCCGTGGTGGAGAGCACGGTGGTGATGGAGCGCCAGCGGCGCGCCGGCGTCGTGTTGTGGGCCAGGACGGAGTCGCCGCCCAGCGTCAGCCAGAGCGCGGTCTCGCCGAACTCCGAGCCGGCTACGGTGGAATTCGTGTTGAAGGTCTTGTCGATGGCCGACAGCGTGAGCCCGCCCACGATCTGGCCGTTGAGCAGCACGTCGTGCTGCCAGACGAGCCGCATGGCGCTGCGGACGTCGAGCACCGAGGGCAGCACGTCCGTGGCGCCGGCCGGGTCGTCCGGCCTGGAGCCCAGGTGCCACGACTGGCGGTTGAGCGCGATGGGGGTTTCGTCGCCCGCCTCGAAGTCGTCGACGTAGGTCGCGCCCTGGCGGTTGGGGTTGGGCGACGACAACGCCGCCTCGCCGCTGATGCTGAGCGCGGAGGGCGTGCTGCTGGCGTGCATGCCCGGGATGTGGGCCAGGAGCGCATCCAGCGCGCGGCCGCCCAGGTCCAGCCGGCCGCTGGCGCCGCCCAAGAAGATCGACGATGGCTCGTTGCCCAGCTGCGGCCGGGCCATGATGCTCTTCTCGGCCTGGTAGAGGCCGATCAGGTTCAGCTCCCCCCGGGAGCCCAGCTTGTAGCGTGTGTTCAGGCCGAAGATGCTGGTGGGCGCGAGCTGGAACATCGCCTTCTGCTCCCAGGTCGCGCGGATGTCCGCACTCGGATTGCCGCCGAACACGGTCTGCGGACTGAGCAGGGTGACGGCGCCGATGTCGTAGTCGATCGTGTAGTCCTTGCCGCTCTCCAGCTGCTTGTCGCCGATGTAGATCTTCTCGCTGCCCTCCCGGATGCCGAGGGCGCCCAGGTTCAGGGTCGAGACCAGCCCGTCCACCTTCACCCGGTAGGTGAAGTTCAGGCGGAACCGCCCGGCCGCGTCGCGCGCGACCGGGTCCTGGTTCTCGTAGATGTCGTGGTTCGCGTCCGACCCCAGGGCGTCGGCCGCCGCCGGGGCCGACAGGCCCGCGCTGGGCACCGGTGGCGGCGTCTCGAACGGCTGCAGCGTGGGGAAGACGAGGAAGGTGCCTCCCACGCTCCCGACGGCGGCCGTCGCGCCCGCGGGCGAGGGCTGGAAGATCTGAACCCCGTCCAGCTGATCGGCCGGCGGCAGCTCGTCCAGCCCCAGCAGCTTCAGGAAAGTGATCTGCTTCCCCGTCGCCTGCGTGAAGGTCTTGCCTCCCGAGAGCTGCCCGAGCGAGATCTGCAACGCCACCGTCGAGACGTCCACGCCGCTGGAGGCGTCCAGGCGGTAGACCTGGTGCATCTCGTAGAGCCAGGTCGGCTGCCCCGGCTGGTGTATGCTCGTGGGACCGCGCAGGAGGCGGAGCGTGGGCGTTCCCGTGCGCTGCGCGTCGGCGTTGACGCTGCCCACGGTGTCGCCTTGCTGATTGATGTAGCCCACCGCCAGCGCCTCGTCCTGGCGCAGCGGCGAGCGCAGCACGATCCACAGCCCGCTGGAGTGCGCGATGTAGTCCACGCCCGCCTGCAGCCGGCGGAAGAACCCCGTGTGCTTGATGGTGCTGCCGGGCGGGACCGCGTCCGCCAGGAAGTAGCCGAGCTGCCCGATCTGCGCCTGGCTCGAAGGGGAGATGCGCTCGTCGCGGTAGAGGACCAGCGTGCCCGGCGCGGGGCGCAGCTTGGGCGGGGCGTCGTCCACCCGCAGCTGCAGCACGTTCACCTGCGGCGCGCCCCGCAGCGAGTCGGGGTGGACCACGAAGAAGAACTGGCCCTTCACGTAGCTGCCGTCGTCCAGCACCAGGCTGGCGTCCTGCACCAGTCCCGACGCCTGACCGGCGCCGCCGTTCAGCTTGAACTCGCGCTTGGTGACGTCGCCCTTCTGCTGGGCGAACACCGCCTGGAAGTCCATGGGCCCGAGCTGGCCCGTGGCCTTGAAGCCGAAATTGCCCGCTGGAATGCCCTGCGTCAGGTAGCGGGACTGGGGCAGGCGGATCGAGACGTCGCCCACTTCCAGCCGCTGGAGAACTTCGTCGTCGAATCCCTGGTAGTAGACGTTCAGGTTGTTGGCCGCGTCGAACTCGCGGCGCTGGTCGAAGTCCACGTTCACGTGCACCCGATCCGAGATGGTGCCACCGATCAGGAGGCCGAACTGGACATCGGGCTTGATCTGCGGGAACGCCGACGGATTGCACAGGATGGGCGTGCTCGGGTCACAGGGGTAGTAGCGCGTCCACAGGGTGCCCATCTCACCCCGGCCCTTCACGCGCATCCCCAGGTCCGCGTAATCCGCGATCGCGCCCGGCACCAGGTTCTTGCCCCGCAGCGTGTCGCGCCGCGGCGGCGGCGGCGGCAGGAACCCCTTGCAGCAGTCCGCGGCCGGCGCCGCCTTGGCGACCACCGGGTCCGCCGTGTGGCCATAGGCCAGGGAGCCGAAGGGCGCCGCGTGCCGCCGTCGCGCCG
>JADGQX010000024.1 GCA_017881445.1 Gemmatimonadota bacterium
ACCCGCCACAGAGCGGGGCGATCGACCGGACCTTCTCTCCCCGCGGGAGCTCGCGGCCCTGGGCGGGCTGGAGTTCGTGTCGCGGGTGGTGGTGGAGGGCTTCCTGGCCGGGCTGCACCGCTCCCCGCACCGCGGCTTCTCCGTGGAGTTCGCGGAGCATCGCATGTACCAGCCGGGCGACGACCTGCGCTACGTGGACTGGCGCGTCTACGGCCGGTCCGACCGCTACTACATCAAGCAGTTCGAGGAAGAGACCAACCTGCGCTGCTACATCCTGGTCGATGCCAGCGCGTCCATGGCCTGGAGCTCGGCGGGACTGCCGCCCAAGCTCTGGTACGCGCGCCAGCTCGCGGCCTGCCTCGCGCTGCTGCTGCTGCGCCAGGGGGACGCGGTGGGGCTGCTGGCCTTCGACGAAGCGGTGCGGGCCCACATGCCGCCGCGGGGCGGGCGGCTGCGCTTCAGCCACCTGGTCGCGGCGCTGCAGGGGGTGGAGGCGTCGGGGAAGACGGAGGCCGGGAACGCGCTGCGCGACATCGCGGGGCGGCTGCGTCGCCGGGGGCTGGTCGTGCTGCTGTCGGACCTGCTGGTGGACCCGGAGTCCACGCGCCTGGCGATCCAGTTCCTGCGGCACCGCGGCCACGAGGTGCTGGTGTTCCATCTGCTCGACCCGGGCGAGCGCGAGCTGCCCACCGTGCGCGACGCGCGCTTCGTGGACCCGGAGACGGGCGAGGAGATCCCGGTGAGCGTGGCGGACCTGCGGGTCGAGTACCGCGAGGCCGTGACGCGGGCACTGGAGGAGTGGCGCCTCGCCCTCGTGCCCCAGGGCGTGGACTATACCGTGGTGGAGACGGACCAGCCCATGGTGCACGCGCTGCGCGCGTATATGGCCAAGCGCGAGCGGCTGGGTTGACATGGGATTCCTGAGCCCCCTGCTGCTGGCGCTGGCCGCCGCGGTCGCCATCCCACTGGTGCTGCACCTGTTCCAGCGGCATCAGGGCCCACGCATGATCTTCCCCGCGCTCCGCTACCTGCGGCGCGCGGAGAAGGAGAGCGCGCGCCGGATCCGCCTGCGCCAGATCCTGCTGCTGGCGCTGCGCCTGGCCGTCCTGCTGCTGCTGGCGCTGGCGGCGGCGCGCCCCTACGTGCGGGCGGGCGGCGCCGGTCACGAGCCCACGGCCGCCGTCATCGTGCTGGACAACTCGCTCTCCACCGGGCTGGTGGTGAACGACCGGCGGGTCCTGGACGAGCTGAAGCGGCGGGGGCTGGAGCTGGTGGCGCAGGCGGCGCCGGACGACCGCTTCTGGGTGATCCGCGCGGGCGCGCCCTGGGACCCGGCGGTGCCGGGGGATGGCGCGCAGGCGGCCGAGCGGATCCGCACCACCGAGGTGTCGGCGGGCGCGGCCGACCTGGGCGCCGCCCTGGACCGGGCGCGCTCGCTCCTGGCCGCCGGGGCGGAGCGGCGCGCCCCCGAGATCGACCTGCTGAGCGATCTGCAGGGGTCCGGACTCCCCGCGCCGGTACCGGCCGGGCGAGGCGCGCCGCCGCTGGTGGCCTGGCTGCCCCACCCGACTATGCCCCCCAACGCGGGCGTGGCGGACGTGGAAGTGGGCGGGGGACTGGCACCGCGTGCGGGCGTCCGCTCCGTGGTGGACGTGCTCATTTCGGGATCCCGGCGCGATTCCGTCGGCATCCGGCTGACCCTCGATGGCCGCACCAGCGCCGCCGCCCACGGGGCGCCGGGCTCCACGACCGTGCTGCCCTTCCCCGCCCGCGCCGCCGGCATCGCCACCGGCTTCGTCGAGGTCGACCCCGACGCCCTGCGCGGCGACGACCGGCGCTACTTCGTCGCCGATGTGCAGCCGCCGCCGCTGGTCGCCCTGACGCAGCCCATGCCTTTCGCCGAGGCCGCGCTCGCCGTGCTGACCGATGCCGGACGGATCCGGCGCGGCGAGGCCACCGGCGCCGACGTGGTCATCGCCCCCGGCGCCGCGGGCGTCGCGGGCTCCCCGCCGGGGCGTACGGTGGTGATCGTCGCGCCCGAATCGCCGCTGCAACTGGCGGGCGTGAACCAGCGGCTGGCGCTGATGGGCGCACCCTGGCGCCTGGGCGAGCCCCAGGGAGCGGGTGAGGCGCGCTTCGACGCCCGCGACACGGCCGACGACCTGGTCCGCGCCCTGGCGGGGGCCCGCGTCCGCCAGCTCTATCCCCTGCAGCGCCAGGGCGCCGCCGCGGGGGACACGGTGCTGCTCCGCCTGAGCGACGGCTCGCCCTGGGCGGTCCGGGGCTCGCTGCCCTCCGGTGGCCACTACCTGTTGCTGGCATCGCCGCTCTCCGCCGAGGCGACGACGCTGCCCACCTCGTCCGCCATGGTCCCGCTGCTGGACCGGCTGACCGGCGCCTGGGCGTCCTCCGCGCCCACGCGCACCGAGGCGCTCCCGGGACAGTTGGTCCCGCTGCCCCCCGGCGCCGATGGCGTCGGGCGGCCGGACGGCGGCCGCGAGCAGGTGACCGGTGCCGGCTATCGCGCCCCCGGCGTCGCCGGCATCTACAGGATCACCGCCGGCCAGCGACCGATCGGCGCCTTCGCGGTCAACCCGCCAGCCGCGGAGTCGGACCCGGTCCGCCTCTCGGGGCGGCGGCTGGCGGCGCAGCTCCCCGACTGGGCGCTGGAGACCGCGAACTCCCCCCGCGAGTGGGCCCGCGATGTGTTCCGCCATCGCCTCGGTCACGAGATCTGGCGGCCGCTGCTGCTGCTCCTGCTGGTCGTCCTCCTGGTGGAGGCGCTGGCCGCGAGCGCCGGGCGGGGGCGGGGGCGGGGGCGGGCCCCGGCCGCGCGGGCTGCGCCGTTGCGGACCGCCGGGGGGGTAGCGGGCGCCGCCGGAAGCACGGTAGCCTAATCGCCATGCACCCGGTCCTCCTCGGCTCCATACGCCGACAGCCCCAGTACGGCGAGCTGCGCGGCCGCCTGCCCGTGCCCGGCTCCGCCCTCGGCATCGCCGGGCTCGCCGGCTCCGCCCCCGCCCTGGTCGTCGCGGCGCTGGCGGAGGACGAGCCCAACCGGCTCTGGGTCGTGGTGGCGCCCGATCCGCCCGCGGCCGAGGCCGTCCACGCCGACCTGGAAGCGCTGCTCAACCCCGGCCGGGCTGCCTACTATCCCCAGCGGGAGACGCTCCCCTACGAGGCCGCCGAGCACCACCTGGAGGTGAGCGGCCTGCGGGTGGAGGCGCTGGAGTCCGTTCTCGCCGGTCGCATCCGCCTGCTCGTCACCACCCCGCGCGCCCTGCAGGAGCGGGCCGAGATTCCGTCCGCCCTGGCGGAGATGCGTCTCTCCCTGGCGCTGGGGCAGACCATCGCCCCGGCGACCATGGCCGCCCGGCTCGAGGCCCTCGGCTTCGTGCGCGTCGCTCTGGTCGAGGGCGTGGGCGAGTACGCCCAGCGCGGCGGCATCGTCGACCTCTTCGGCTTCGGCGCGCCCGAGCCGATCCGGGTCGAGTTCTGGGGCGACGAGATCGCCAGCATCCGGGCCTTCGACATCCTCGACCAGCGCAGCACCGGCGAGCTGCCCGCCGCCGACGTGCTGCCGGTGGACTTCGCGCGGCCGACCAGCCGTCCCGAATCCGAATCCGAATCCAGGCGCGTAGCGCCGGAATCCGAATCCGGCAGTCCCCGTGAACACCCGGATTCGGATTCCGCGCCTGCGGCGCTGGATTCCGCTGCGCTGGATTCGGATTCGCACGACTCCACTCTCCGTCGCTCCCTGCTCGACGTCCTCCCCCGGGACACGCTGCTGGTGGAGATCGTGGCCGGGCAGGCCGAGCAGGAGTTCGCCCACGTCTGGTCGCAGGTGGTGCACCTGCACGACGCGGAGACGCGCCGGGGCGGCCACCCCGAGGCGCCGCAGGAGCTCTTCCTCATGCCCGCGCAGGCCGGCCAGCGCCTGGACGGCTTCGGCCGCATCCGCGTGCTGGCGCACGGAGACGCGACCGTGCGCTTCCGCGTCCGGGAGGCCGAGGCGGTCGAGCGGGACATGGAGGCGCTGGGCGCGCTGCTACGGGTCGGCGCCGCGCGGCGGGAGCAGACGCTGATCCTCTGCGACAACTCGGGGCAGATGGAGCGGCTGGAGGAGCTCATCGGCGGCAGGCGCGGCGTCGAGGGGCTCCCGCCCGGTACGACCCTGGCCCTGGGGCCGGTCTCCCACGGCTTCGTGCTGGAGGGCGCTGAGCCCTTCATCCGGGTGCTGACCGACCACGAGATCTTCCAGCGCGACCGGCGCCTGCGGCGGGGACGCCGCTTCCGCGGCGCCGTCGCCCTGGAGTCGCTGTCGCAGCTCAAACCCGGCGACTACGTGGTGCATATGGATCACGGCGTCGGCCGCTTCCTCCGGCTCGAGCGCGTGCGCGTGGGCGAGCAAGAGATCGAGGCGCTGGTGCTGGAGTACGCCGGCGGCGAGATCCTGCGGGTCCCCGTCTACCGCCTGGACCTGATCGAGCGCTGGGTCCCCGACCGGGAGGAGGGCGAGGCGCCCCGCCTGCACAAGATCGGCGGCAAGGCCTGGAAGACGCTGAAGGGCAAGACCGAGAAGGCCATCCAGGAGATGGCGCTCGAGCTGCTCCAGCTCTACGCCACCCGCCAGCTGGCGGAGCGCCCGGCCTTCGAGGCGGACACCCGCTGGCAGAAGGAGATGGAGTCCTCCTTCCTCTACGAGGACACGCCCGACCAGCGCCAGGCGACCGCGGATGTGAAGCGCGACCTCCAGGGCCGCCACCCCATGGACCGCCTGCTCTGCGGCGACGTGGGCTACGGCAAGACCGAGATCGCCATCCGGGCCGCCTTCAAGGTGGTGCAGGCGGGGAAGCAGGTGGCCGTGCTCGCCCCCACCACCATCCTGGCCGAGCAGCACCTCCACACCTTCCGCCAGCGCCTGGCGGGATTCCCCGTGCGCATCGAGGCGCTCTCCCGCTTCCGCACGCCCAGGGAGCAGGAAGGCATCCTCGCCGCCCTGGCCGGCGGCGCGGTGGACATCGTCGTGGGTACCCACCGGCTGCTGGAGAAGGACGTCGTCTTCAAGGACATCGGCTTCCTCGTGGTGGACGAGGAACAGCGCTTCGGCGTCAAGCAGAAGGAGCGCCTCAAGGAGCTCAAGCACAACATCGACGTGCTCTCCATGACGGCGACGCCGATCCCCCGCACGCTCCACTTCTCGCTCACCGGTCTGCGCGACCTCTCGCTGCTGCAGACGCCGCCGCGGGACCGGATGCCGATCATCACCCACGTACTGCCCTGGGTGGACGAGGTGCTGGAGGACGCGATCCGGCGCGAGCTGGACCGGGGTGGGCAGGTCTTCTTCGTCCACAACCGCGTGCAGACCATCCAGAACGTGGCCGAGGCCGTGCGCTACCTCATCCCGGACGCCAGCCTGGCCGTGGCCCACGGCCAGATGGCGCCGGCGGAGCTGGACGACGTCGTCGGCCGCTTCATCGAGGGCCACGTCCAGGTGCTCGTCACCACGGCCATCATCGAGAACGGCATGGACGTGCCCACGGCCAATACCATGGTCGTGGACCGCGCCGACCAGTTCGGGCTGGCCCAGCTCTACCAGCTGCGCGGCCGCGTCGGCCGGTCGCATCACCGCGCCTACTGCTACCTCCTCGTCCCCGAGGGTGTGAACGAGGAGGCCGAGCGCCGCCTCCGCATCCTGGAGCACTTCACCGAGCTCGGCAGCGGCTACGCCATCGCCCTCAAGGACCTGGAGCTACGGGGCGCCGGCAACATCCTGGGCGGCGAGCAGTCCGGCTTCGTCCACGCCGTCGGCCTCGACACCTACACCCGGCTGCTCGAGGATACCATCGGGCGTCTCAAGGGCGAGAAGAAGGAGCTCTGGCCGCCACCGGACGTGTCCATGGAGGGCGCCGCGTTCCTGCCCGACGCCTACATCCCCGACGCCTCGCAGAAGCTGCACCTCTATCGTCGCATCTCCCGCATGGAGAGCGCCGGCCAGGTGGCGGCGATCCGCGCCGAGCTGCGCGACCGCTACGGACCCCTCCCGCCGGAGGTGGGACGCCTGCTGGACGCGGCCGCGCTCCGCCTGCTGGGCGCGCAGCTCGGCGTCGAGCGCGTGCTCCTGCGCGAGCACGAGGCGCGCGTCAACTTCCGCCCCGACGTCAGCCCCCGCCTGACCGCGCTCCAGGGCGCGTTCCGCGACCGCCAGCTCGAGGTCGAGGTGCGCCGGGCGGCGCCCCTCTCCATCGTGCTCCGCCGCTACGGCGCCGAGGCTCTCACCGAGACCCTCGCCGGCGCCTTCGAGCTGCTCGCCGCCGCGGCGCGCGCCCAGGCCGCGTAGCCCGCGCGGGACCCGCGCCGCCCCCCGGCGGTACAACAGGGGGCGCTGGCGAGGCGCTGGCGAATGCCCTAGACTGATCGGCTGTGCACTTGGTTGGTGCAGCCCACTCCGCCCTAGCAGGTCTCGAAGGAGAGACAATGAGGAAGCTCATCCCGCTGCTCGCGCTGGCCGGCGCGCTGTCGTTCCCGGCATGCGAGAGCTTCGGCCAGGCGCTCGGCGCCCACAAGAACGTGGTGGCACGTGCCGCCGGCCATGACCTGACCGTGGACCAGGCGGTCGCGCTCATGAACCAGAACCCGCGTCTGCCGAACCAGCCCGACCTGGTCAACGCGCTGGCCAACCTCTGGGTGGACTACACGCTGCTGGCCGCGGCGGCGCAGAAGGACTCCACGCTGAAGTCGGTCAACCTGGAGCCGCTGGTCAAGCCCGCGCTGGAGCAGGGGATGGTGTGGAAGCTCCGGGACAAGGTGATCCACTTCGACACGATGATCTCCGACGCGGACCTTCAGAAGCTGTACCAGGAGCAGTCGCCGGGTACGCAGGTGCGGGCCAGGCACATCCTGTTCCGGCTGCCGCCGGACGCGACGCCGGTGCAGCGGGACAGCATCCTCAAGCTGGCGCAGTCGGTGCGCGCGCAGGTCGTGGCCTCGGCGGGCAAGAACTTCGGCGAGCTGGCGCGGAAGTACAGCGAGGACCCCGGCTCCAAGGCGCAGGGTGGCGAGCTGGGCTTCTTCGCCAAGGGTCAGATGGTGGCACCCTTCGACGCGGCGGCCTTCAAGCTCCAGCCGGGGGAAGTGAGCGCGCCGGTGGAGACCCCCTTCGGTCTGCACATCATCCAGGTCGAGGAGCGCAAGCAGACGCCCTTCGAGACGGTGAAGGTGCAGTTCCGGCAGAAGGCGGTGCAGGACCGCGTCCAGCAGGCGGAAACGCAGTACGTGGCGCGCCTCACGGACACGCTCGGCCTGAAGGTGGCCGATGGCGCCTTCGACGTGGTGCGTGACATCGCCAAGAAGCCGGAGATGAAGCTGGGCGGGCGCGCAGGCGACCGGGCGCTGGTGACGTACAAGGGCGGCTCGCTCGCGGCCGGGACGCTCATGGACGTCCTTCGCTCGCTGCCGGCGCAGCAGCGCACGCAGTTCGGCAGC
Organism: Gemmatimonadota bacterium; assembly: GCA_017881445.1. Lineage (GTDB taxonomy): Bacteria > Gemmatimonadota > Gemmatimonadetes > Longimicrobiales > RSA9 > JADGQX01. The sequence continues at coordinate 7,486 of JADGQX010000024.1, forward strand.
GCGACCGACGACCAGCTGAAGAACGTGCTGCTGGGGCTCGCTCGCAACCAGGTGCTGATTGCCGAGGCGCGGCGGCAGGGGTTCGCGGCCTCCAAGCAGCAGCAGGACTCGCTCACCAACGTGGCGCGCCAGCAGCTGATGGGCGTGGTCCGCAGCGCCGGTCTCATCGGCATCAAGCCGCAGAGTGGCGAGAACGACGAGCAGGCGGTGGAGCGCAAGGTGCGCTCGCTGGTGGAGGCCGTGGTCAAGGGCGAGCAGAACATCATCCCGCTCGGCCCGCTGGCCTACGCGCTGCGCGAGCAGTTCAGCGGCCAGGTGTACGACCGGTCCTTCCCCAACGTGGTCGCCAAGGTGCAGGCGACGCGGCCGCCCGTTCCGCCGCAGGGGCTGCAGCTGCCGAACCCGGCGCCCGTGCCGACGACGACGCCGACCACGACTCCGGCCGCGCCTCCGGCCAAGAAGTGAGTGCGCCGCGCCAGGAACACCGGCGCGGCGGAGGGATATTAGACCGGGGCCGGTGCTCGCGCCGGCCCCATCCCTTTTTCGGTACTGTGGTGCGCATGATTCACTCTCGTATCTGCGTGGCCTTGCTGGCACTGGCGGCGCTCGTCCCACTCGGTGCCCGGCCCGCTGCCGCGCAGGAAACCGCGCCCGTCAACTCGGAGTCGCTCGATCGCATACTCGCGGTGGTGGGCGACAGCGTCATCACCGAGATGAACATCGAGGAGGACCTGCTGCGCCTCCAGGCGCAGGGGCAGCTTCCCAAGGACGCCACGCCCGCGCAGATCGCGACCGTCCGGCACCAGCTGCTGGACGGTCGGGTGAACGATCTCGTGCTGCTCGAGGCGGCCGCGCGCGACACCACCCTCAAGGTCCCGCCCGAAGAGGTCACGTCCAAGGCGCAGCAGCAGCTCGATGCCATGCAGCACAACTTCCCCTCGACGGACGCGTTCAACCAGGCGCTGGCGGCCCAGGCGCTCACGCTCTCCGAGTATCGCCAGCAGCTCGAGAGCGACGCGCGCCGCGCCGCCCTGGTGCAGCGGTACCTGGAGAAGGTGCAGCGCGATCGCAAGCCGCCCACGCCCACCGAGACGCAGATCCGCAGCTTCTTCGACGAGCAGAAGGCCCAGCTGGGGGAGCGGCCGGCGACGGTCACCTTCGAGCAGGTCGTGGTCGCGCCCACCCCAGGTGACTCGGCCAAGAGGGCCGCCCTGGCCCAGGCCGACTCGATCCTCGGGCGGATCCGTTCGGGCGACGACTTCGGCGCCCTGGCCAAGCGCTTTTCGGACGATCCCGGCAGCAAGGAGAAGGGCGGCGATCTCGGCTGGTTCCGCCGCGGCCAGATGGTCGAGGCCTTCGAGAATGCCGCCTACAGCATGGCGCCCGGCCAGGTCAGCGGCGTGGTCGAGAGCCCGTTCGGCTACCACATCATCAAGCTGGAGAAGGTCCGCGGCGCCGAACGCTCCGCCCGCCACATCCTGATCAAGGCTGCGGTCACGCCCGAGGACACGGTCCGGGCCCGCCGCACGGCCGACAACGTGGCCGCGAAGCTGAAGGATGGCACGGTACCCTTCGACACCCTCGTCGCCCGCTACAACGATCCGAGCGAGACGCAGACGCGGGTCGGTCCCTATCCCACGGCCAAGCTGCCGCCGCCCTACGACACCGAGCTGGCCAAAGCCAAGTCGGGGCAGGTCCTCGGACCGTTCCGCCTCAGCGGCGCGGATCCCGTGAAGTGGGCCGTGGTCAAGGTGGACGAGGTCAAGGCGGCGGGCGAGTACTCGCTGGAGGATCCGGCCACGCGCGAGCAGGTCCGCGACCAGGTGCAGCGCCAGCTGCTGATGGACGAGATCATCGGCGACCTCAAGCGCCGTACCTTCGTGGACATCCGTTCCTAGCGACGAGGTCCCCTTGTCGCGGCGCGGCGACGTCACCCTCGCGGTCACGGTCGGCGACCCTCGGGGCATCGGCCCCGAGGTGGCGCGCAAGGCCGCGATCGCGCTGCGCGACGCCGGCGACCCCATCCGCCTCGTCTTCGTCGGACCGACCGGCACCGGCGCGGAGTCCGCCGCCGGTCGCTTCGTCGCCACCGGCGAATGGCGGGCGGGGGGATCCGCGGCCCGGGCCGGCGCATTGGCGGGTGAAGCCATCGAGCGCGCCGCCGCCATGTGCCTGGCGGGGGAAGTGGACGGGCTGGTCACGGCGCCCATCGACAAGGCGGCGCTGCACGCCGGCGGGCGCGCGTTCCCGGGTCACACGGAGATGCTGGCGCATCTCGCCGGAGCGCAACATGTTGTAATGTTGATGGATGCGGAGCGGACCGCACTGGGCGGTCCCTTGCGCGTCGTGCTGGCCACGACGCACCTTCCGCTGGCGGGGGTGCCCGCGGCCCTCTCGATCGATCTCATCGTGCAACAGAGCCGGATCACCGCCGAGGGTTTGCGCCACGGCTGGGGGATTCCCCGGCCTCGCCTCGCCCTGTGCGCCGTGAACCCGCATGCGTCCGATGGTGGGCTCTTCGGCGACGACGAGGCCCGCATCCTCGAGCCGGCGCGCGAACGCCTGCTCGCGCAGGGGGTGGACGCGGCGGGACCGATCCCGGCGGACACGGTGTTCGTCCGGGCGATCCGCGGCGAGTTCGATGCCGTCATCGCGCCCTACCACGACGTGGGTATGGCCGCATTCAAGACCGCGGCGTTCGGCAGCGGCGTCAACGTGACGCTGGGGCTGCCGTTCGTGCGCACGTCGCCGGACCACGGGACGGCGCTGGACATTGCGGGGCGGGACATCGCCGACGCGGGCTCGATGATCGAGGCCGTCCGGCTGGCTGCGCGCCTCGCGGCGGGAAGGAAATCGGCCAGGCCATGATCCGTCTCAGCCACGTCTGCATGGAGTACCCGCGCACGGGGCTCGCGCTGGATGACGTCACCTTCATGCTGAAGAAGGGCGAGTTCTGCTTCCTCACGGGACATAGCGGCGCGGGCAAATCCACGGTCCTGCGGCTGATTCACATGGCGGAGCGCCCCACCGGGGGCGAGGTCCGGGTCAGTGGCTACTCCTCGACGCGCATACGGGAGAAGGACGTGGCCATGCTCCGCCGCAAGATAGGCTACATCTTCCAGGATTTCCGGCTGCTGGCCAACCGCACGGCGGCGGAGAACGTGGCCTTCGCCCTGGAGGTCACGGGTGCTCGCTCCAACGTGATCCGCAGCAAGGTGGCGCGCCTGCTGGGGCATGTGGGGCTGGCGAGCAAGGCCGAGGCGCTGCCGGGGGAGCTTTCCGGGGGCGAGCAGCAGCGGGTCGCCGTGGCGCGCGCGCTCGCGCACGAGCCACTCGTGCTGCTGGCGGACGAGCCCACGGGCAACCTGGACGAGCGGGCGAGCTGGGGGATCTTCGAGCTGTTCCGCGGCATCAACGCCTCGGGCACCGCCGTGCTGCTGGCGACGCACGACCTGGACCTGGTGCGGAAGAGCCCGGGCGTGCGGCTGCTGGAGCTCGACCACGGGCGCCTGGTCTACGACTCCGCCGCCGTGGCCGCCTGAGATGCCTTACGCACTGCGCGAGGCCCTGGCCGCGTTCCGCCGCTCCCCGGCCCTGACCGGGCTCTCCTGCGCCATGATCGCGCTCTCCCTCTTCATCGTGGGGCTGTTCGGCATCGTCGCCTACAACATCCGGCGCACGATCGAGCGGGTGGAGAGCCGCGTCGAGGTGGTGGCCTACCTGCGCGACGACGCCTCGCCCAACGCGGTCGAGCTGGCACAGCGGGAGATCGCCGCGTTCCCCGAGGTCCAGCGCGTCTACTACGTCTCCCGTGACGAGGCCCTCGAGCTCGCCCGCCGGGACCTGGTGGAGTTCCGGGCCGTCTTCGACGACCTGGACGTCAATCCGCTCCCGGCCTCCTTCGAGGTCCGGCTCCGGCCCGGCCAACGCGGCGCCGACGCCGTCAAGGCGGTGGCGCGCAGGATCGGATCCTACCCCTTCGTCGAGGATGTACGCTTCGGCTCCGAGTGGCTGGACAAGGTGTTCCTGCTGCGCCGCGTGGCAGGGGCCGCTACGCTGCTCCTGGGCGGGGCTTTCGCGGTGGTGGCGGCGCTCATCATCGCCACGGCCGTGCGCATGGCCGTCTTCGCCCGCAAGGACGAGATCGCCGTCATGCGCCTGGTAGGCGCCACGGAGTCGTTCGTCCGCCGCCCCTTCCTCCTGGAGGGGCTGTTCACGGGCCTGGCTGGCTCCATTCTGGCGCTGGTCGCCACCTACGGGCTCTTCCGGGTGCTTTCCGGCGCCGTGGTGCAGCTCGAGTGGATACCCGCCACCTGGCTCGCGCTCGGGCTCGCCGTGGGGGCGTTCCTCGGCTTCGCCGCCAGCGCGCTCGCGGTGCGCCGCCACCTGCGGGAGATCTGATGCCGCGCATGGCGCGCACCCTGGCCGCCGCGGCGCTGCTCCTGCTCGCGGCCGGCGGCGTCGCCGGGCAGCAGCCCCAGCAGCCGCCCCCGGCGGCGACCCCGGAAAGCCTCCGCCGCGAGCTGCGGGAGAGCCAGTCCCGCCTCGAGCAGATCCGGCAGGAGCGCGCCGAGCTGCAGCGGCAGATGGAGCTGCTCCGCTCCCGGGTCCACGACGCCACGGGCGAGCTGAGCAATATCCAACGCCAGGTGAACGTCTCCGCCAGCGCGCTCAAGGAGTTGGATTTCCAGTCCCGGGCGCTGAACGCCAACGTGGCGGCGACGACTCGCCAGCTCCTGCTCACGCGTGACCGGCTGCAGGAGCGCGGTGCGGTGCTGCACCAGCGGCTGCGCTCGATCTACAAGCGGGGCGCGCTCAACCCGGTGCGGGTGATGCTCTCGGCCGAGAGCTTCAGCGACCTGCTGAACCGCTACAAGTACCTGCATCTGATCACGGTGTACGACCGGCTGCTGGTAGACGAGGTCCGGAACCTGGAGGGCGACCTCGTCGCCCAGGACCAGGAGCTCGCCAGCAGCCTGGACCAGCTCGACCGCCTGCGGCAGCAGAAGCTGGAGGAGTTCGCGCAGCTGCAGGTCCTGCAACAGCAGCAGCAGCGGACGGTGACGCAGTTCCGGGGACGCGTGCGCGTGGCCGAGGGGCGGATGGCGCAGCTCGCCCGCGACGAGGCGCGCCTCACCGGCGCCCTCGCCGATCTCGAGCGCCGCCGTCGCGAGGACGAGCGCCGCCGCGCCGTGGCCGGCGCGCCGGCCTCCCTGGACAAGGGACTGTCCACCCGCGCGCTCGGGTCCCTGAGCTGGCCCGTGGACGGCGATGTGATCTACCGCTTCGGCGCGGACCGGAAGCCCAATGGCGTGGTGCTGCGAAACAACGGCATCGGCATCGCCGCACGGGCGGGCACCAGCGTGCGCGCGGTGGAAAGCGGCACGATCGTCATGGCGCGGCCGTTCGAGGGCTACGGCCCCACGGTCATGGTCAGCCACGGTGGCGGTTACTACACGCTCTACCTCTACCTCGGCTCGGTGGCCGTGCGGCAGGGCCAGCGCGTGCTGGCCGGGCAGGTCGTGGGCACGGTGGGCGGCGACCGCACGCCCGAGGGCGCCCACATCGAGTTCCAGGTGAGGGCCCCGCTGCGCGGCGGCCAGGTGCCGGAGCCGATGGATCCCCTCGACTGGCTGCGCAGCCGGGGCACTCGGTGAGCGGGCTCGCGCCGCTGCGCGGCCACGAGGACGTGCGCAGCGCCCTCGCCCGCGCGGTCAGGGCCGGGGAGCTGCCGGGATCGCTCCTGCTGCACGGCCCCCCGGGCGTGGGCAAGCAGCGGCTCGCGCTCTGGCTGGGCCAGCTCCTGCTCTGCGAGAGGCCGGGGGTGGAGCCTTGCGGCGAGTGCCGCTCCTGCCGCCTCTCGCTCCATCTCCAGCACCCGGACCTGCACTGGTTCTTCCCCATCGAGCGGCCCAAGGGTGGCGGCTCCCCGGAGAAGCTCGCCGAGGGCATGGAAGAGGAGCGCGCCCGACAGCTGGCGCAGATCCGGGAGCAGCCGCTGCGCACGCTGGTCTCCGACAAGCCCATCGGCTTCTTCATCCAGCAGATGCAGACGCTGCGGCGCGTCACCGCCAGCCGCCCGGCCATGGGCAGTCGCAAGGTCTTCGTCATCGGCGACGCCGAGCTGCTCGTGCCGCAGGAGTCCAGCCCGGACGCGGCCAACGTGCTGCTCAAGCTGCTGGAGGAGCCCCCCGCCGACACCACGGTGCTGCTCACGGCCAGCGATCCCGACGAGCTCCTCCCCACGATCCGCTCGCGCCTGCTGCCCATCCGCGTGCGGGCGCTCCCGGCGGACGATGTCGCCCGCTTCCTCGTCGAGCAGCGCGGCATTTCCGCCGACGCGGCCAACCGCGTGGCTCGCCTTGCCCAGGGCTCCATCGGCCACGCCCTCGGGTTCCTCCCCGACGGGGGCGAGCCCGGACCCCTCGAGAAGCGCCGCGCCGACGCCCGCCTACTGCTGGATGCCGCCGCCTCCCCCCGTGCGGAGGCGCGCTTCGCCGCCGCACTTCGCGTCGGGCCGGCCGGTGCCCGCGGCGTCTTCAGTGACGTGCTCGAGCTGCTCGCGGTCTGGGTGCGCGACCTCGCAGCCGTGGCGGCCGGCGCCGCCGAGACCGTGGTCAACGTCGATGCGCTGCCGGAGCTCGAGGCGCTGGCCGCTCGCCTTCCCGACGCCAGCGCGGCGGCGCCGCGCATGGTGCGGCTCGTGGAGGAGGCGCGCACCCTCGCCCACGGCAACGTGAACCCCCAGCTGACCCTGGCCAACCTGCTGCGCGGCCTGTCCGAAGCTCTTTCCTCGTAGGGAGTTGCGCCCCATCGTACATCTGTCAAGCTACCGCGCCGCCGACGCTGCCTTTATCTTGCGCGATGCTTCCGCACCAGGATGAGGCAGGCCGGCCCCGCATGGTGGACGTGGGCGCCAAGCTCGAGACCGAGCGCGTGGCGGTGGCCGAGGGCGTCCTGGTCATGGCCGCCGCGACGCTGGCGGCGATGCGGGCGGGAAAGACCCCGAAAGGGGATCCGCTGGTCGTGGCGCAGGTGGCGGGGATCCAGGCCGCCAAGCGCACCAGCGAGCTGATCCCGCTCTGCCACCCGCTGGCGCTCACCTCCGTGGATGTGGTCCTGGAGGCCGAGGACGCGCTGCCGGGCGTCCGGGCGACGGCGACGGCGCGGGTACGGGGGCGGACGGGGGTGGAGATGGAAGCGCTCACGGCGGTGAGCGTGGCCCTGCTGACCGCCTACGACATGCTCAAGGGCATTGACCGGGGGATGGAGATCCGGGGCGTACGACTGATGCGTAAGGCGGGCGGGCGGAGCGGCGAGTGGGTCGCGGGCTCCGGCTCGGACGCGAGGGAAGCGGCGCAGCGAGAGGAGTGAAGGATGTCACTCTGGAAGCGGGGCTACGCCAAGGGGCGGGCCAGCCGGCCCATGCAGCCGACGGAGGTGCCGTCGGTGCTCTGGCAGTGGGAGTACGGCTGGATGAGCCCGGGCCGGCGCGCGCTGCTGGCGATCTGGCGCATCGCCAGCAAGCCGCTGCCGGGCGTGCTGGTGGCCGTGGGCGCGTTCAGCGTGGGCATGCTGCTGGGCGCAGGCCCGGATTCCACGGCCGTGAGCTGGCAGCTGCGTCATCAGCTGGGCACGGCCGAGCGTCGGCTGGAGGCGCGGGAAGGCGAGCTGGAGCTGGTGCGGCTGCAGCTTGCCCACATGAACGTCGTCATGGCCAACTCGGCGCGGTATCGCATCCCCGCGGACCTGTCGGGCCAGATCTACGATGTGGCGCTCTCCGAGGGGATCGACCCGGACGTCGCCTTCCACCTGGTGGCCGTGGAGAGCGAGTTCACCGGCTCCGCCGTCAGCCCCAAGGGGGCCATCGGCCTCACCCAGGTCATGCCGAGCACCGCCCGCGAGATGAACCCGCGCCTCACCCGCGATGACCTGTTCCACCGGGAAACCAATCTGCGGCTCGGTTTCTCCTACCTGCGCGACCTGATCCGCACCTACGATGGCAACCTGCGGCTGGCGCTGCTGGCATACAACCGCGGCCCCGCCGTGGTGGACGCCCTCCGCAAGCGGGGACGCAACCCCGACAACGGCTATGCCGGTGCCGTCCTGAGCGACGGCGTCGAGCGCGACCGCTGACCCGGCCGCCGCCGCGGGCGGTCGTGTGTCGCCCGCCGGCGCCGCTTCAGCCGTACTGGATGCCCCCGTCGTCGGGGGACTCGGGGTCCACGGTCTCCAGCTCCTCTTCCGTCACCCCCACGACCTCGCCGTCCGCGAACTCCACCAGGTACCCCGAGCGGGCATCCGCGCTGTTCTCGGGCCCCCAACCGCCGACGACCTCACCGACCTGCCCCGCGTAGCGCCGGGACTGCTCGTACTGCGGGTTGGTGACTCTGACCCAGTGCATGAACTCGCTCCTGCTGGCGCTGCTGCCTTGCGGTCCAGCACGCCAGTGCAGGAGCCAGGCCATTCCGTGCCGCGACTACCGGTCGTGCGAGCGCGAGCCGGCGGATGCGCTCGCCGCGAGGCGCGAATGTTCGCTCTTCGCGGCGCGCTTGGCGCTGCCGTGCCGTCGGCTCGCCTTCGCCAGCCGGTGCCGGTCCGCCGCCCGCTCGCGCGCCGAGGCCCCGGCCACCACGTCCGCCTGCTTCTGCAGCGCGAACAGGTGCGGGAAGTTCGCCACGAACGCCCGCGTCAGGCCCTGCGGGATCCGGACCGCCCACGCGCTCGCCTTCACCGGCGGCGTCACGTTCTTCAGGTAGTGCGGGTTGAGCTGGTCGACCACCGTGGAGTCGGCCCCCGTGGCCTGCGAGATCGTCGCGAGCCGCGTACCACCCGGCACCTGCACCGTATCGAAGCTCAGCGGCTCGTGGTAGCTGAGGTCGTTGAAGCCGTACTTTTCAGGATTCTTCGCGATCTCACCCGCCGCCAGGATGAGCGGCACGTAGTCCTGCGTCTCCTTCGGCAGGTGGGGCGCGATCGCCCAGTACGTCTCGTCGTCACCCTGCGAGCGCCCCGTCTCCTGCCGCAGCACCCGCGCGACCCGGCCCGGGCCGCAGTTGTACGCCGCCGCCGCCAGCCACCAGCTGCCGAACTGCCGATGCAGGTCCCGCAGGAAGTCCAGCGCCGCATCCGTCGCCGCCACCGGGTCACGCCGCTGGTCCACGTACGGCGTCACCTTCAGGCCCAGCTCCTTGCCCGTCGACTCCATGAACTGCCACAGCCCCACGGCCCGCGTGCGCGAGAGCGCGTCCGGCGAAAAGCCGCTCTCGATGAACGCCAGGTACACCAGGTCCTCGGGCATCCCCCGGGCACGCAGCTCCCGCCGGATCATGGGCACATACCGCCCGGACTGCTCCAGCCAGAGCCGCATCTTCCCGCGCCTCGCGCCGCTCAGCAGATCCTCGAAGTAGGCGACACGGTCCGTCCGCTTCAACGGCAGGTCCCAGCTCGCGCCGACCCCCGAGGCCTCGACCGCTGCCGCGCTCGTTGCCCCGGGGGGCGTCGCCTCGTGCGACGGCCGCCCGATCGCATAGGCCGTCAGCAGCGCGGAGCCCGCCAGCACGCTCCCCAACAACAGCGTCCGGAGCTCTTTCGTTGCGCCCTTCATCCCACCTCCACGAGTGAGCTACCCGCCGTACGACCCGCGCATTCGAGCGCGCGCAGGCGCGTGCCGACGCATCCCACCGGAATGCGTCCCGCCGGTCCAGCCCGTATTGTGTCAGGAGTCTAAGAGGAAGATAACGGAAAGCGGCTCGCCGGTCAACCCGGGAACCTGTTGTAATGGCTAGATTTACGGAAGTGGGGCGTCACGCCCCGTCCCGCGGTCGAGCAGCAGCTCCACCCGGTCGCCCGGGTGCAGTACCGCGTCATCGGGCAGGCTGTTCCACTCGCGCACGCGCTCCACGGTGACGCCGTGTTCCCGGGCGATGCGGAAGAGCGTGTCCCCGTCCCGCACCCGGTACAGCACCAGCTTCCGGCGGGAGACGACGATCTCCTGTCCCGGCTGGATGACGCTGCCCTTGCGCAGGCCGTTCAGCTCCAGGAGCTGGGCCAGGGTGAGGCCGTGCTTGCCGGCGATGCCGGCCAGAGTGTCACCCGGGCGAACGCGGTAGCGCCCGCCGGTCCGGCCCGGCGACTCCTGGACCCTGGGCGCCGCCTTCGCGGCCGGCTCGGGAGCTTGGGCGCGAGCGGATGATCCGGCCGGATGGGCCGATTCCCCCGGGGCGTGCGAGGTACCGGCCTTCGGGCCGGCATCCGCCACCGTGGACCGGACCGGGCGCGCCGCAGCGGTCTTGGTGTGGGCGTCTCCCTCGGCGGTGGCGAGAGCGCCGGCCGGCACCATGGGGATGATGAGCTCACGCCCTTCCGCGAGCACCCTGTTCTTCTTCTTCAGGTGGTTGGCCTTGCGCAGCGCCGGCAGGCTGACGCCGTACCTTTCGGCCACGCTCGCGGGCGTCTCCCCGGCCGAGGCGGTGTAGTGCAGGTCGTGGGCGCGCTCGGCGCGCGACATGGCTGTCAGGCGCGCGAGGACCTTGCCGGCATGGCCCGCCGGCACCCGCACGGCCACGGTGCGGCCGGGGGGAGTCACGCCCAGGTAGAACTCGGGGTTCAAGTGGCGGATGACGTCCTCGGAGGTGCGGGCGGCACGGGCCAGGGCGGCCATGTCCGTTGGGCGCCGGACGTGCACGACCTCGAAGTCGTCGGCGGACGGCAGCTTGTCCGCGGTGACGCCGAAGAGAGCCGGGTACTTGGCGAGCATGGAGGCCGCCAGGAACTTCGGCACGTAGTCCCGGGTCTCGCCGGGAAGCACGGGCTCGATGCGCCAGAAGAGCGAATCGGCGCCGCGAGCGCCCCCGGCCATGGAGTCGAGCGCGCGAGCGACGCGGCCGGAGCCCGCGTTGTACGCCGCCGCCACCAGGTACCAGCTCCCGAGCTCCCGGTGAAGGGAACGCAGGTGGTGGACGGCCGCGTCCGTGGCGCGAATGGGATCGCGCCGCTCGTCGACGTAGGTGGAGACCTCCATCCCCTCCATGCGCGCGGTCCCGGCCATGAACTGCCAGATGCCCACGGCGTGCGCGCTGGAGGTGGCGCCGGTCACGAAGCCGCTCTCGATGAGCGCCAGGTAGACGAGGTCGCCCGGGAGACCCGCCGAGGTGAGCTGCCGCCGGATGTAGGGCTCGTAGCGCGCCATCCGCTCGAGCCAGCCGGCGAAGGTGCCGCGATAGCGCTGGAAGTACCGCAGCCAGTACTCGACGCGGCCGTTGTACTGCAGGGAGATGTCGAAGCTGTCCGGGCTCACGCCCTCGGGAAGCGGCAGCGGCTCCAGGTCCTGGCGCGTCACCTCGCGGCCGGCCCCGCCCGGCACGGCCGCGTTCATCGTATCCACCCCGGTCTGCGGCTGCGCCCGCGGCTCTTCTACGACCACCGCATCGCCCACCCCCGCGGGCCGCACCCGTCCGGCGCAGCCCGACGCGACCAACGCCAGCAGCGTGATCTCGACTGCCCTTCTCATCACCGGCTAGCCAATCGTGCTCAGGTAGTTCCCCAGGATCCGGTTGAGCGCACTCAGCACGGCCAGCGCCGCCGTCTTCAACGGGTCCTCCGTGGTCAGGACGGCACCGACCAGGCGCAGCGGACCGCCGCTCTCCCGGAAGATCGACACCACAGTGATCTCCTGGTCGAAAGCCCGGATCTGCTTGACCCCGATCAGCCGAAGCCGGAGCTCGTCCGGCGAGAGCGCCTGCACTGCGCGAACCGTCGCCAGCGCCGCCGTCCGCATCTCCAGCGCCGCGCTCGTCTCGCCCAGCTCCTCGCCCGTGTGCAGCACCCCGTCCCACTCCAGAGTCACGCGCATCCGCACGTGACCTTCCGGCGCAGGAAACCGCTGAACTCCCACGAATCGCACCCGGTGCCGCGCGTGTGCCCCCAGCGTCGCCGCCACCTCCACCGGGATGGTGTCCGCTTCCTCCCCCTCCGCCGTCAGGATCGCGCGCGCCTGCTCCTCCAGCATCGCGTGGTCCACGTCACCTCCGGCCACGATCCAGACACTACCTCTCTCCTCGTCCACCAGGACGCGCTCCACGGCGTCGAGCACTTCGAGCCGCGTGCGCAGCGCTTGCACCGTGCTCGCGCGCAGAGCGGATAGGCTGGCCACGATGCCGACTCGCGGAAAGAGTTGAGTGGAGGTAGGACAAAGTTGGATCTGGCGCGAAGATAGGCCGGAACAAAAGGCGGTGTCAAGCAAATGGTCGCGCCCGGCGGCCGGCGCCGCCGGGCGTGCCTGCCTTGGCAGCCCCCTAACCTAACCCACTGTGCGGCTGGAACTTGAGCAGCGCACCCGCACCGTTCATGTCCGCAAGTGCTTGCTGGCTAACGAATTCCACCGGAATCTCCTGCTCCTCCGCCATCCGGATCATCACCTCGGCGATGTCCACGCCATCCCGGATCTCACCGCCGCAATAGGGACAGGCGCCGTCGTGACGGGAAAGGAAGAAGCCGCACTGCTGGCACTGCCCACCGGCGTTTCGCAGGTCGCGAGCGAGCACCAGGGTGTCCACCTTGCCTTCCTGAAGCTGCTCCAGCGTCTGCTGCACACCGGCGGCGGCGAAGTGCCGCTGCCGCACCCGGTCGTGCAGCTGCTCGAGCGCACGAGTCTCCTTCTCCTGCTTTCGCCGGCCGAAGAACGGCAGCAACCGCTCTACGACCTCGGCCGCGCGAGCCTCGCCCGGCCCCGCGGCGGTGTAGACCAACTTCTCCTGGACACTCGGGCCCAGGTCGGACGTGAAGAGCTTCACGTTCTCCTCGGTGCCCAGGACGATCAGGTACTCGGGACGGTGTCGGCGATCGAACTCCTCGAGTTCCCGCACGGCTTCCTTGAAGAAGTTCCGCCGCTCCTGTTCCTTGCGATTCTGGTACTCTTCGTGCGACGACCCGCTCGCCTGCACCTCGTGGGGCGCGGGATGGCTCTCGGCCGCGAGCCGCTGCTCGCTCTGCACCTGACCGGAGCGCAGCGTCAGCAGCCAGAGTGAGGTCCGGTCCACGATGGCGACGCCGTATAGCGGGTGGCTCTCGACCACCTCCGCGAGCGGACCGATGATCGGGCGCTCCGCGATCTCCAGGCGGTTCTGCAGCGGCACCGCCACCTGGTACCCTTCCATCCAGTCGCTGCCGATCTCCGCGTACAGCGCGATGCCCTTGTTCGCCTCCTCGAAGCGCTCCTCCAGCCACTGTTCCACCCGCGAGAATGCCGCCCCCAGAGCCTCCCTGTGATGACCCTCCCGATCACTGTCCAGCTCCGAGAACCGACCCTTCTGCTTGGAGAGGAAGACGCCATGCGTGCGCTTGTTGTCCGAGTTCACCGACATGTCCAGGAAGAGTGAGAGGACCTGCTTGCCCGTGAAGGGCCGGTGGATGAGTCGGTGGATGTCCTCGCGAGAAGCCATGAGCTCAGCCGGGGGTTCGGGTTCGCCAGCCGGCGCGAGGGGGTCGCGCCACCCACCGTCCAGGGTGCAATGGCCGTGCCCCCCTTCAGCGAACGCAGGGGCGAGGGCCATGGCCAGGGCGCACAGCGGAGGAGGGCCGAGGGCGGAAGCTCTCGTCGGGAGGGGACGACGGACGCAGGGCACGGCGGGCTGGCCGTTCCCCCCGGGTCGTGATTCCAGGCGGGCCGCGCACCGGCCTACAGGTGGTAGTTCGGCGCCTCGCGCGTGATGGCGACGTCGTGGGGATGGGACTCGCGCAGGCCGCCGCTGGTGATGCGCACGAAGCGGGTGCGGCTGCGCAGCTCGGCCAGGTCCGCGCTGCCGCAATACCCCATGCCGCTGCGCAGCCCGCCGATGAGCTGGTAGATCACGTCCGAGGCCGGGCCTTTGTACGGCACGCGCCCCTCGATCCCCTCGGGCACGAGCTTGCGCGTTTCCTGGCCCTCCTGGAAATAGCGGTCCGCTGAGCCTTCCTCCATGGCCGCGAGGGAGCCCATCCCACGCACCATCTTGTACCGGCGCCCCTCCAGCAGGAAGCTCTCCCCCGGGCTCTCCTCCGTTCCCGCCAGCAGCGAGCCCATCATGCAGGCGTCGGCGCCGGCGGCGAGGGCCTTGACGATGTCGCCCGAGAAGCGGATGCCGCCGTCGGCGATCACGGGCACCTTCCCCTCCACGCCCCGCGCCGCGTCCATCACCGCCGTCAGCTGCGGTACGCCGATCCCGGCGACCACCCGCGTCGTGCAGATGCTGCCGGGGCCGATTCCCACCTTCACCGCGTCGGCGCCACGCTCCACCAGGGCCGCCGCCCCCGCGGCCGTGGCGATGTTGCCCGCGACGATCTGAGCATCCGGAAAGCGCTCGCGCGTGCGCGAGAGCGCCTCCAGCACCCCGGCCGAGTGGCCGTGAGCGGTGTCGATCACCAGCACGTCGCAGCCCGCGGCCACCAGCTCCGCCGCCCGCTCCAGGTCCGCCATGGACGTGCCCACCGCGGCACCCACCCGCAGCCGGCCATGCTCGTCCTTGCACGCGTTCGGATACTGCCGGCGCTTGAAGATGTCCTTCACGGTGATCAGCCCCCGCAGCTTCCCCTGCTCGTCCACCACCGGCAGCTTCTCGATCCGGTGCCGGTGCAGGGTGCGCTCGGCCTCCTCCAGCGACGTGCCCACCGGCGCCGTCACCAGGTTCTCTCGCGTCATCACCTCCCGGATCGGGCGGTCCATCTCCTGCTCGAAGGTCATGTCCCGGTTCGTGATGATGCCCACCAGCCGGCCCAGGTCGTCCACCACGGGTACGCCGCTGATGGCGAACTGCTCCATCAGCCGCAGGGCATCGCGGATCGGCCGCTCGGGGGTGAGCGTGATCGGGTTGAGAATCATTCCACTCTCCGACCGCTTCACCCGGTCCACCTCCGCGGCCTGCCGCTCCACAGACATGTTCTTGTGGATGATGCCCAGCCCGCCTTCCCGGGCCATGGCCATGGCCATCTTCGACTCCGTCACGGTGTCCATGGCGGCGGAGAGCAGCGGTATGGGCAGCTCCAGGAGGCGCGTCACGCGCGTGGCGACACGGGTGTCGCGGGGGTGGGTGGCCGAGTACTGCGGCACCAGCAGCACGTCGTCGAAGGTCAGCGCCTCGCCCAGGATGCGGGGATTCTCACTCTCAGTCATGGGCTCACCCTGAACGAGAAGCCCGCCGGCCGGGGACGCGCTGGCGCGCATCCCGACCCGCGGGCATGGACCTCTGAAAAGTTCTGGCCTTCCATGGCGTAGGATAGGCATCCGCGCGCGGCGCTGTCAAGCGCTCGCCGCCAGCCCGCCCGGCCTAGGGCACGGCGCCGTCCTCTCCGGCGGCATCCCGGCCCGGGGGCGCCGCGGGCGGCGCGGACGCCGGCTCCGCCGGGGCGACGACGTCGTCCGCCGGCGCCGGCGCAGCGGGGGCGGCCTCCGCGTGTGGCAGCACCGGCGTGCCATCCACCACCTCCACGCCGGCCGGAAGCGTGGCCTCGCCCGGGTGCGGCGCGGGCGGCGTCGCCTCGGCGAGCATGCCCTTCCCCGCCTCCACCACCTCGTCCACCACGCCCAGGCCCGTCTGCACCACGCCCGAGACGACGTCGCGACCGGTCTCCAGCGCGCGCCGCGCCATGCCCAGCATGCTCACGGCGCCGGTGATGTACTCCGGCGCGACCGACCGGCCACGCAGCCGGTCCTGCAGCCGCTCCGCAAACCGTTGGATTCCCGACGGTTCCGAGGCTTGCCCTGCCGCGTACTTGCCCTCCAGGAACTCGATGAAGTCCAGCACCTGGAACAGCTGCCCGTCCGGGAGAACCTGCAGCTTGCGCCAGACGCGCTCGCGCGTGATGTCGTCCATGGTCGTGTTCCTCTCCTTGACGGTCCGCGCCCCAACCGGCGCCGCCGGAATGTACGATGCCCGCTCGCCGGCCGGGAGAGCCGACACGCCCGCCCACCTCCCTACGCAGGACAGGGCTCGCGTGTTGCGCGGGTGCGCGCCGCGGCGGGGGTCGCCCTGGCGGGAATGAGACTCAGCCTCACATTCCCCGCCCTGCCCGACCCGGCCCAGGCCGCGTTGACCCCGACCACGCGCACCTCTAAGCTGTTGCTTTGCGCCGCAGCAGAGGTTCCGAGAGACCGGGGGGCTACGATGGTGTTCCTGCCGTTGCGGGCTGTGGGTGTGGGTGAGGTGGCAGCCGAGGTGTACGAGCGCTGGCTGGCGGAGCTGGAGGCGTCGCTGTCGAACCCGGGAACGGATCGCAACGAGCTCTGTCGCCGGGTGCTGACGGAGCTGTACTACCCGCAGCTTCTCGACTCGGACCCGTCGTCGCTGCCATTGGCGACGCAAGTGGCGCTGCTGCAGATGGATCCGCGCAACGTCACGCTGGAGCCCGAGTACTACGCCGAGCTCGACCCGGAGCGCTACTACCGGGTGAAGCCGCTCATCTGGCTCTGGGAGATGTTCGACAAGAGCCCGCTGGGAGAGAACGTACACCTGGGCGTGAAGCTGCGGAGGCTGCTGGCGCGGCACATCTTCGCCCGCTGCGGCGCCAACTTCAAGTGCTTCCACTTCGTGAAGCTGTCCTTCGGCTACAACCTGGAAGTGGGCGACAACGTGGTGGTCCACCGGCACGTGCTGCTGGACGATCGCGGCGGCATCATCCTCGGCCATGGCGTCTCGATCGCCGACTTCTCCAACGTCTACAGCCACACGCATTCCCTCGCCGACGGCCGGGACGTGGAAACGCCCATGACGGTCCTGGGCAATGGCGTACGCATCACCTACCACGCGACGGTGCTCGCCGGCGTCCACATGGCGCCCGACTCCATGATCGGAGCGCTGGCGGTGGCGACGAAGGACGTTCCCGCGGGCGAAGTGGCCCTGGGGATCCCGGCGCAGCCGCGTCTGAAGAAACCGCCCATGGAGGAACGCCCGGCGCACCCGGCGACGCGGGACCCGCTGGCGGAGTGAAGGCCGGGCGCGGCTCCCCGTACCCGGGTCTCATTATCAACGGCCGCAAGCGCAAGCGCGAGCGTTCACGTTCACGATCGTGCACGGGAACATGCCCGCTTGCGCTTGCGGCCGTTGGTTCAGCTTTCCTTTCCCTCGTATTCCGTCTTCAGTCTCGCCACGACGGCCGGGTCCGCCAGGGTGGTGGTGTCGCCCATGGCGCGGCCCTCGGCGATGTCGCGGAGCAGGCGGCGCATGATCTTGCCCGAGCGGGTCTTGGGCAAGTCGGCGGCGAACAGGATGGCGTCAGGGCGCGCGATGGCGCCGATCTTGTCGGCGACATGCTGGCGCAGCTCGGCCTTGAGGGCGTCGGTGATGAGGATGCCTTCCTTGACGGTGACGAAGGCGGCGATGGCCTGGCCCTTGATCTCGTCGGCCTTGCCCACCACGGCGGCCTCGGCGACCGCGGGGTGGTCGACCAGGGCGCTCTCGACCTCCATGGTGCCGATGCGGTGGCCGGCGACGTTGAGCACGTCGTCGACGCGGCCGAGGAGCCAGAGGTAGCCGTCGTCGTCGATCTTGGCACCGTCGCCGGGGAAGTAGACGTTGGGCCACTTGGACCAGTAGGTCTGCCGGTAGCGCTCGTCGTCGCCCCAGATGGTGCGCAGCATGCCGGGCCAGGGCTTGGGAATGGCCAGGAAGCCGGCGCGGACGTCGCTGCCTTCGCCGTTGAGCACGGAGGCGGTGATGCCGGGGAGCGGTCGGGTGGCGCTGCCGGGTTTGGTGGAAGTGATCCCGGGTAGGGGGGAGATCATGATGCCGCCGGTCTCGGTCTGCCACCAGGTGTCCACCACGGGGCAGCGGCCGTGGCCGATGTGCTCCGCATACCACATCCAGGCCTCGGGGTTGATGGGCTCGCCCACGCTGCCCAACAGGCGGAGCGAGGAGAGGTCGAACTGGTCCGGCCAGCTCGGGCCCCAGCGCATGAAGGCCCGGATCGCCGTGGGCGCGGTGTAGAGGATGGTGACGCCGTACTTCTGGATCAGCTCCCAGAAGCGCCCCCGATGCGGCCAGTCCGGCGCGCCCTCATACATGAAGACGGTGGCGCCATTGGCCAGGGGCCCGTAGACGATGTAGCTGTGACCCGTGACCCAGCCGACATCGGCCGTGCACCAGTAGACGTCGTTCTCCTTCAGGTCGAACACCCAGCGCGCGGTGGCCTGGACCTGTGTCAGGTAGCCGCCCGTGGTGTGGACGACGCCCTTGGGCTTCCCCGTGGTGCCCGACGTGTACAGGATGTAGAGCAGGTCCTCCGCGTCCATGGGCTCGGCCGGGCAGTCCGCGGACGCCTGCCTCATCAGGTCGTCGTACCAGTGGTCACGTCCATCCGTCGCGGATGCCGGCACTTCCAGCCCACCACCCCGGCGGACGACGACGACGTGGCGGATCGAGGGCGTGTCCTTCACGGCTTCGTCCACGGCCGCCTTGAGGTGCACCACGCGCCCGCGCCGGTAACCGCCGTCCGCCGTCACCAGCACCTTCGCCTGGGCGTCGTTGATCCGGTCGCGCAGGCTCTCCGCCGAGAAGCCGCCGAAGACCACGGAATGCGCGGCCCCGATGCGCGCGCAGGCGAGCATCGCGATCACCGCCTCGGGGATCATGGGAAGGTAGATCGCCACCCGGTCGCCCTTCACCACGCCCAGCCCCTTCAGCACGTTGCCGAACTTGGAGACCTCCCGGTGCAGGTCCCAGTAGGTCAGCACCCGCTCGTCCCCCGGTTCCCCCTCCCAGATCAGCGCAGCCTTGTTCCGCCGGGCGCTCGAAAGGTGCCGGTCCAGGCAGTTGTACGCCGCGTTCAGCTGCCCACCCACGAACCAGCGCGCATGCGGCGGCGTCCAGTCCAGCACCCGATCCCAGCCCCGGAACCAGTGCAGCTCCCGTGCGGCCTCGGCCCAGAACGCCTCCGGGTCCGCCGCCGCCCGGGCATAGACGCCGGCATCCGAGACGTTCGCCTGCCCCCGGAGCGCTTCGCCGGGCGGGAACAGCCGGTCCTCAGCCAGCAGCGCTTCGAAGGCCTGCTCGGGAACGCTCGACATGGGCTCCTCCTGGATCACGATCGGGATTTGCGGCCGGGGATTGTACCACGCCGACTCGCCGCCAGCAACGCCACCGCAACCGCCCGGCCAAACGCCGGCGGCCCCGGCCGGCCGCCGCCACGGGTGGCCGAAAACGCCGATGGCGGCTTGAATTTATCGGCGTTTCCGAATATCTTGCGGGCCTGTCCATTTCTGGCATTAAGCGGCACCGTCCGCAACCGGGCTGCCCACGGCGCAAGCAGCCGATGGAGGCGAAGGTGATGGCCAAGAAACTCACGAAGAAGCAGGTCGACCATATCCTGCAGCGCCTCCTGCGCGAACGCGAGCGCGCGCTCCGCTCTCTCGGCCAGTTCGACGAGCTGGCCAAGATGTCGGCCGAGCAGAATGATTCCGACCTCTACTCCTATTCGGACCACATCGCCGACCTCGGCACCGATGCCATGGAGCGCGAGAAGATGCTGCTCTTCGCCAGCAAGGAAGGCCGCTACCTCTACCGGGTCGAGGAGGCGCTGCGGCGCCTCTACAAGGAGCCCAAGACGTTCGGCATGTGCCACAACTGCGGCAATCCCATCGACTTCGAGCGCCTGGATGCGCTGCCCCATGCGCGCTATTGCCTCGACTGCAAGCTGAAGGAAGAGCAGGACGCGGCCTAGCTCGCTCGCGCTTCCCTGCTCCCGACCGCGCCCCGGCCTCTCCGCCGCGGCGCGGTTCTCTTTCTCGGCCCGTTCCCCGCCCCGTGGCTCAGCCTCCGTGCCCTCCGTTCACTCCGTGTGCTCCGTGCGTCTCAGGATGGCCGCCAGATCCCGGACGAAGGCGCCGCGCGCCAGCACGCGCTCGGCACCAGCCGCGCGCGCCGCGCGGATCGCGTCCTCCCGCACGTGCGGCGCATACGCGACCACCGGCACCGCGGCCGTGGCCGCATCCGCCTTCAGCCGCGCGATGGCGACCGCCGGCTCACCCCGTGCTTCCAGGTCCACGACCACCAGGCGCGGCGGGTCGGCCGCCGCGGTCGCCAGCAGCTCGTCGGCCCCGCGCACCAGCCGCAGCTCGATGCCGCCGGCCTGGGCCGCGCCGCGTATGCGCGCCGCCGCCATGAGATCGGCTGCCCAGGCCAGCACGTAGTCCCGCATCTCAGCGCTCCCTGTCCCAGGCCCGCACGCGAGCGGCGGGCGCACAAACGGAGAATTACTATTGACTCGGCTCCGGCGGCCGGGTTAAACTAACAAAACAGCCCACTTTCATTGTTGCCGAAGAGGATCATCCAGGCCGGAGACGCGATGGCGAGCAGGGACTGGGCTCTTGGCGTGCGGGCGCCCAGCGCTCCCGAGGCCGTGCTGAGGGAGGCGCTGGAGGCGAAGGGGCAGAGATACACGGGGCAGCGCGCGGCCGTGTACCGCCTCCTGCTGCACAGCCGGAGCCATCCGACCGCGGACGAGGTCTTCACGGCGGTGCGGCGGGAGATCCCGGACATCTCGCTGGCGACCGTGTACAAGTCGCTGGAAGCGCTGGTGGGCTGCGGCCTGGCGGTGAAGCTGACGTACGGCGACGCCGCGGCGAGGTATGACGGCCGGACGGACCCGCACCCTCACGCGCGCTGCAAGCGCTGCGGCGCGGTGGTGGACATGCCGGTCGAGCTGGCGGCGCAGGCGCTGGACGGCCTGGGGGACATCCGGGGCTTCCTGGTGGAGGGCTACCGGCTGGAGCTCGTGGGCCGATGCGCGAGGTGCCGGGCTGCCTGATTCAGGCGCGGCCGTGGAGAGCGGCGGCGGGCGAGAGCCCGCCGCCGCTCTGGCATACGGGGGCGGACGCACCTCAGCCGGCGCGAGGCGCCGCGGGGGCGCGGACGCGGGGGAAGCTCACGAGCACGCGGGTCCCAGTGGATCCGGTGTGGTGCTCGACGGAGCCACCGAGCTCGCTCTGGACGAGCGCGTCCACGATGCTGCGGCCACTGCCGAGGACGTAGGCGCCCTCGACGTGCTCGTAGCCGACGCCGTCGTCCTCGACCTCGAGGCTGATAGTGGCCTCGCTTTCGGAGACGTGGACTTCGACGCGGCCGGCGCGGCCTTCGGGGAAGGCGTGTCGCATGGCGTTGGTGAGTAGCTCGTTGAGTGTGAGGGCGACGGCGAAGCCCTGGGGCTCCTCGATGAGCACGGGGGGGCCGGTGACGTCGAGTGAGATGCGCTGCTCGGGATCGGCGACGTTGCGCAGCCGCTGGGCCATCTTCTCGGCGATCTCCTTGATCGGTATCCCGGTGTAGTTGCGGCGGCGCAGCGACTCGTAGACCAGCAGGAAGGAGCGGAGCCGGTTCTCGAGGGAGGAGAGTGCCTGGTCGGTGCTGCGGGGCGGGCGGCGGTTCCGCTCCATGCCGAGCAGGCCCATGATGACGGACAGGTTGTTGCGGACGCGGTGGTCGATCTCGCGCAGCAGCCTGGCCCGCTCCTCGGCGTCCTTCTTGGCCTGCTCGTAGAGGTCGTAGTTCTGCTGGGCGAGCTCGGCGAGCCGGCGGTTGGTGTCCCGCAGCTCGCGCTCGGCGCGATGGGCGCGCAGGCGGCTCCTTATGCGGGCGGTCAGCTCCGCTACGTGGAACGGCTTGGCCACGTAGTCGTCGGCGCCGGCGTCGAAGGTCCGGATCACATCCTCGGTGGAGGTCCGGGCCGTGACCATGATGACGGGGAAGAGCGGGTCGGGTCCCGCCTTGATCTCCCGGCAGATGGACCAGCCGTCGCGGCCGGGGAGCATGGCGTCGAGGAGGACGAGATCGACCTCCCCCAGGAAGCGGAACCCCTCCTCTCCACGTGCGACGGCCACCACCTCGAAGCCGTGGGCCTCCAGCAGATCCTGGAACATCTGCCGGGCGAGGGGCTCGTCATCGACGACGAGAATGCGGGCCGGCCGCTCGTCCGGATCGGTAGGCGGCAGGAGGGCGGCGCCGCTCTCGGCGCCGGCGCCGCCCGGGCTCTGCGTTGACATCACCGTTCGCGAGGAAGAACTCTCGCGCACCGGCTACTCCTTCTGCAGCAGGGGCGCAGCGAGCAGGATCTTTCGAGCGAGCTCGACCATGGGCGTGTTCTTGTCCTGGCTGGTCTTCTGGAGGAAGCGGTACGCCTCCCGCTCCGTGAGTCCGCGGGTGTCCATGAGCAGCCCCTTGGCGCGCTCGATGATCTTCCTCTCCTCGAGCTTCAGTTCCAGCATGTCGCGCTGGTGCCGGGCATCGAGCCACTCGTCGAAGCGGGCGCGGGCGACGGCGATCGCGGGTGCCAGATCATCCGGGTCCACGGGCTTGACCAGGTAGTGGAAGATGGGAGCCCGCGTCGCCTCCTCGACCGTCCGCGAATCGCTATAGGCGGAGAGTATGATGATGGGCATGGGCCGCTCCGCGGTGATCTCGTGGGCGGCCTCGGGGCCGGTCATGACCGGCATGCGGATGTCGAGGAACGCGATGTCGGGCTTGGTTTCGCGGGCGAGCTGCACCGCTTCCTTGCCGTTGGTCGCGGTCGCGACGACCGTGTGGCCCAGCGTCTCGAGCTGGCTCGTCAGGGCCAGATTGTGCAGCGCCTCGTCATCGGCGATCAGCACGCGCAGGGCGGTGGCCATTGGGGACTCCTTGCAGAGGACGAACCTCGTCCGATGGGGTTGCGCGGATGCCTGGTGGTTCCCGCAAGGGTCAAGCCAGACGCGACGCGGCGCGCTCGACCCCCTGCGAGTTGAGGCGCGCCGTGACCTCGTCGTCCGGCTTCGGCGGGCGACGGGGGCAACTTGGAGGCGGCCGCGCCGGGACGCAAGGTCCGCCGCGGGGCGATGCGACATGGCCCCCCTCTTGCACTTTCGGCGTGCCAGAATGGATGTTCAGGCCAGGCCGCGGGACGCGCGGCATCCCTGCCGATGGAGCACGATGGGTTCCTTGCTGACTCTGGTCGCCCTGGCGTGGGCCGCGCTGCTGAGCCTGGCGGCGGCGGTGCCGCCGCCTTCCCGTGCCAGCGCTTCACCGGCGCGCGCGGCCGCTTCCCCTTCGGCGCGGCGGCCAGGGGCGGGCCCGGCGACGCGGGCGTTGCAGGAGGACCTCGCGCGCTACGTGGACGTCCCGGGCTGGCGGGCGGAGTTCAGCGTCACGGTGGTCTCGCTGGACCGGGGGGACACGCTCTTCACGCAGAACCCCGACCTGCCGCTGGCGCCGGCGTCGGACATGAAGCTGTACACGACCACGGCTGCGCTCTACTACCTGGGCGCCGATTTCCGCTACAGCACGTACGTGCTCACCCGCGGCGAGCTGAAGGATGGTGTCCTGGACGGCGACGTCGTCCTCTACGGCACCGGCGACCCCTCGCTCTCCTTCCGGTTCCACGGCAACAGCAGTGCGTCGATGCGCGAGTTCGCGGACTCCATGGTCGCGCGGGGCGTGAAGGAGATCCGGGGCGACATCGTCGGGGACGGCTCGTACTTCCGCGGCTATGCAGCGGGCTACGCCTGGGACCAGAACTACATGAACGCGTCCTACGCGGTGCCCTCGGGCGCACTTTCGCTGAACGAGAACCTCGTCACGCTGCGCATCTCGCCCGGAGCGTCGGCGGGCGCACCGGCGGTCGTGGAGGGGATGCCCGGCGGCAGCTGGCTGGCGGTGCAGAACGAGGCGGTGACCACGGCCGGCGGGCGGAGCGGCATCGACGTCCGGCGTTGGAGCTACGATGGCCCGATCGTGGTGAAGGGGCGCATCAGTCGAGGCGCCGGTGCCATCACGCGCCTGGTGGTGGCGGCGGATCCGGCGCAGTACACGGCGGCGGCGTTCCGGCAGGCGCTGGAGGAGCGGGGCATCCGCGTCTCCGGCGCCGTGCGGGCGGTGCACGACTCGGCTCAGTCGCCGGTGACGGGGCGGGCGGTATTCGCGCCGGCTTTCGGACGTGGGGCTCCGCTGCACGTGATGATGGTGTACCAGTCGCCGCCGCTGCTCAACATCCTGGACATCCTGATGCACCTCTCGCACAACATGTTCGCGGAACAGACGCTGCGGACGGTGGGCCGGGTCGCCCTGGGAGAGGGCTCGGCGCCTGGCGGTCACCGGGCGATCATGGAAATGCTGAGCTGCGAGACCGGGCTGGACACCACCCGGCTGATGCTGCACCAGGTCGACGGCTCCGGCCTCTCGCCCGAGAACCGGACCACCACCCGCACCATGATCCGCCTGCTGACCGTGGCGGCGGGCGCACCCTTCTTCCCCGCCCTCTGGCAAACGCTGCCGGAGGCGGGGCACCGCCACCTGACGCGCATGTTCAACACGCCCGCCTACAACAACCTGCGGGCCAAGACGGGGACCATCGACAACGTGTCCGCGCTCTCCGGCTACGTGCGCGCGGCCGACGGCGAGCGCCTCGCCTTCAGCATCATCAGCAACGGAGACCCTTCCACCTGGAAGGCCAAACGGGTGGAGGACGCCATTGGCGCCCGGCTCGCCGCCTTTTCCCGCCCGGAGGGCGAGCTAGCCTCGCCCGTGGACCCGTCGTTCCGGGCGGCGGGAGCCGCCGCCGTGACGGCCGCCGCCCCGGCCGCCCCGGCCGCCCCGGTCGCGGCGCCCACGGGCGCCGCTCCGCCGGCCGCCG
>JADGQX010000332.1 GCA_017881445.1 Gemmatimonadota bacterium
GCCGCCGGCCCGGGCGCTGCTGGGCGTGATCGTGCCGCAGAGCGGCTCGGCGGCGCTGGAGCAGTACGGCCAGCTGGTGCTGGAGGGCGTGCGCCTGGCGCTGGCGGGCGCGGGCGCCGCGGCGCCGGAGCTGGTGGTGCTGGACGACGCGGGGGACGCCGAGCGCGATCCGGTGCTGGTGCAGCAGCTCGAGTCCCGCGGCGCCGTGGCCGTGATCGGGCCGCTGCTCTCGCCGGGAGTGGCGGGCGCGGCCCGGGCTCGGCGCGACACCACCCTGGCGTTGATCAGCCCCACGGCGTCCACGGTGCCGGCGGGGCTGCCCAACGTCTACACGCTGAACGAGCCGGACACGGAAGGCTCGGCCGCGCTCGCGCGCTACGCGGCCCACGAGGGGCTGCGGCGAGCGGCGCTGCTTTACCCGCGCACCGGGGAATACGCCGACAAGGCGGCGGCCTTCGGATCGGCCTTCCGCTCCGCGGGCGGCGCCATCGTGGCCGACGTGCCCTACGACTCGGGCACGACCACCTTCCGGACGCCTCTTCGGCGCATCGCGACCCTGACACCGGACGCGCTCGTGATCTTCGCGCCCGAGCGGGACGTGCAGCAGATTGCGCCCCAGATCTCCTACTACGGTGTGGCAGGGAAGGGACCCCGGCTGTTCGGGGGCGAGAGCTGGACGGGCGAGGAGATCCTGAGGCAGGTGTCGCCCCGGTACACGAACGGCGTGATCGCCTCCACGCCGCTGGTTCGGGAGAGCCCGGCGGCGGCGTGGCAGGACTTCGCCAAGCTGTACGAGAGCGCCAACCGGCGCACGCTGGACACGCCCTTCCCGGCCCTGGGCTACGACGCCGCGCGCCTGGTGCTCTCGGCGCTGGGTCGCGGGCGACCGCGCCGGGAGGACGTGGCCCGGCAGCTGGCGACCGTGCGCGGCTTCCGTGCCGCGACGGGCGTGCTGTCGCTGGGTCGCGGCGGTCTGCGGCGCGAGCCGTTCCTGGTGCGTATCGAGGAGGGCAAGCTGGTACCGGTGCAGACTCCTGGAGCGACACGCTGATGGGGATCCACGAGCAGCTGCAGCACCTGGACGCGCTGCGGCGCGCGACGGAGGCCGGCGGAGGCGAGGCCCGGCTGCAAGCGCAGCACGAGCGGGGCAAGCTCTCGGCCCGGGAGCGGTTGGACCTGCTGCTGGACGAGGCCAGCTTCGTGGAGCTCGGCCGCTTCGTGACGGGCGACGTCGCCAGCGTCAGCGGCGCCGGCGATGCCGCCTTCGACGCCGGCGTGGTCACGGGCTACGGCACCATCGCCGGCCGGCTGGTCTACGTCTTCAGCCAGGACTTCACGGTGGTGGGCGGGTCGCTCTCGGAGGCGCACGCGGCCAAGATCGTGAAGATCATGGACCTGGCGCTGGAGAACGGCGCGCCGGTCATCGGGCTGAACGACTCCGGCGGCGCCCGCATCCAGGAGGGCGTGGTCTCGCTGGGCGGCTACGCCGACATCTTCCTGCGCAACACCCTGGCTTCGGGCGTCGTGCCGCAGATCAGCGCCATCCTGGGGCCGTGCGCGGGCGGGGCGGTGTACTCCCCCGCCATCACCGACTTCATCTACATGGTCCGGGGCACGAGCTACATGTTCGTGACCGGGCCGAACGTGGTGAAGACGGTGACGCACGAGGACATCGACATGGAGGGGCTGGGCGGCGCCGACGTGCATGCCTCGATCTCCGGCGTCGCCCACTTCGCCCACGATAGCGAGGTGGAGTGCCTGGAGCAGCTGCGCCGGCTCTTCGACTACATCCCCCAGAACAACCGCGAGGACCCGCCGCGCCGGGATACGACCGACCCCTTCGACCGGCGCGACCCTGAGCTGCTGGACATCGTGCCCGAGGAGCCCACCCGGCCCTACGACATGCACGACGTCATCCGGCGCGTCGTGGACGACGGCGACTTCTACGAGGTGCACCGCGACTACGCCGGCAACCTGCTGGTCGGCTTCGCCCACCTGGGCGGCCGCGCCGTGGGCGTGGTGGCCAACCAGCCGGCGGTGCTGGCGGGC
Source organism: Gemmatimonadota bacterium (assembly GCA_017881445.1). Classification (GTDB taxonomy): domain Bacteria; phylum Gemmatimonadota; class Gemmatimonadetes; order Longimicrobiales; family RSA9; genus JADGQX01. Next base: position 2,050 of record JADGQX010000332.1, read on the forward strand.
GTGCTGGACATCGCCTGCTCGCTCAAGGGCGCGCGCTTCGTGCGCTTCTGCGATGCCTTCAACATCCCGCTGGTCGTCTTCGAGGACGTGCCGGGCTTCCTGCCGGGCGTCGCCCAGGAGCACGGCGGCATCATCAAGCACGGCGCCAAGCTGCTCTACGCCTTCTGCGAGGCCACGGTCCCGCGCGTCACGGTCATCACCCGCAAGGCCTACGGCGGCGCCTACGACGTCATGAATTCCAAGCACATCCGCGGCGACATCAACCTGGCCTGGCCCACCGCCGAGATCGCGGTCATGGGACCCAAGGGCGCGGTGGAGATCCTGTTCCGCAAGGAGATCGCGGCGGCGGACGACCCCGAGGCGGAGACCCGCCGCCTGGAGCAGGACTACCGCCACCGGATGGCGCACCCCTTCGTCGCCGCCGCCCGCGGCTATATCGACGACGTCATCGACCCGCGCGACACGCGCCCGCGCCTCATCGGCGCGCTGGACATGCTGCGCAACAAGAAGGATCAGAATCCGCCACGGAAACACGGGAATCTGCCGTTGTAAGAACCCTCGAGAGGAGGGGGACAACACCTCCACCTTCACCTTGCGGAGCAATCATGGCTGACGTCATCGACTACAAGATCTACGGCGAGGAAATGCAGGTGGTGGAGGTCGAGCTCGACCCGGGGGAGGGCGTGCGGGCGGAGGTGGGCGCCATGCTGTACATGGAGGACGGCATCCAGATGCAGACGTCCACGGGCGGCGGGCTCTTCTCCGGCTTCAAGCGCATGTTGAGCGGGGCGGGCTTCTTCATCTCCAACTTCGTCAACGACGGCGGGGGCAAGAGCCACGTCGGCTTCTCGGCGCCGTTCCCCGGCAAGATCGTGCCCCTCGAGCTGGGCAAGCTGGGCGGCGAGTTCATCTGCCAGAAGCACGCGTTCCTGTGCGCGGCGTCGGGCACCGAGATCGAGATCGCCTTCACCAAGAAGCTGGGCGCCGGGCTGTTCGGAGGCGAGGGCTTCATCCTGCAGCGGCTGCAGGGCGATGGGCTGGCCTTCCTGCACGCGGGCGGCACCATTCTCAGGCGCGAGCTGAAGCCGGGCGAGAAACTGCGCGTGGATACCGGCTGCATCGTCGGCTTCGCCCCCAGCGTGGACTACGACATCCAGTTCGTGGGCGGCTTCCAGAACGCGCTCTTCGGCGGGGAGGGCCTCTTCCTGGCGACGCTGCGCGGCCCCGGGCTCGTCTACCTCCAGAGCCTGCCCTTCTCCCGGCTCGCCGATCGCATCGTGGCTGCCGCCAACTTCGGCAAGCGTGACGAGAGCCGCGGCGTGGGCGGCGTGGTGAGCGGGCTGGGCGGCGCGGCCATCGGCGGCGCCATGCTGGGCAACATCCTGGGCGGCCGGGACAACAACTGATGGCGCGGGCCGCGGGGGCGGCATGCTGAGGAAGGTTCTGGTCGCCAACCGGGGCGAGATCGCGCTGCGCATCGTCCGCGCCTGTCACGAGCTGGGCATGGAGGCGGTCGCCGTCTTCTCCGACGCCGACCGTCTCGCCCCCCACGTACTGGCCGCGGACGAAGCCTACCTCATCGGGCCGCCGCCCTCCGCGCAGAGCTACCTGCGCGTGGACCGCCTGCTGGACGCGGCCCGCACCGCGGGCTGCGACGCCGTACACCCCGGCTACGGCTTCCTCTCCGAGCGGGCGCCCTTCGCGCAGGCGGTCGAAGACGCCGGGCTGGTGTTCGTGGGCCCGCCGGCCTCGGCCATTGCCGCCATGGGCGACAAGACCGAGGCCCGGCGCCGCATGCGCGACGCCGGCGTGCCCGTCGTCCCCGGCACGACCGAGCCCCTCGCCGACGCGGAGGACGCCGCCCGCGCCGCCGCGGAGATCGGATGGCCCGTGCTGCTCAAGGCGGCGGCGGGCGGGGGCGGGAAGGGGATGCGGGTCGTGCGCGCGCCGGCGGAGCTGCGCGCCGCCTACGAGGCGGCGGCGCGCGAGGCGCTCCAATCGTTCGGCGATAGC
>JADGQX010000114.1 GCA_017881445.1 Gemmatimonadota bacterium
GCTTGGCGATCGCCTCCATGTTCCGGGCGCCGAGCACCAGCTCATGCTCCTGCGCAATCACTGCATCGAAGATACTCCGGCCGTCGTTCTCGGACATTCTTCGTCCAATTCGGTTGTCGGGGAGGCCTCAATGTCGATCCAGAAGGGGTGACGCCGCAAGTGCGCGCCTGCCACCTTGACGGTCACTGGCGCGCTTGCCCGGTCCCAGCCCGCTGTGCACTTTCAACGAGGAAAACCCTGTACACGGCGCGCTCCCGACGGGCGCGAACGAGGAGATTCGATGAAGCGCATCCTGGTGACGGGCGCGCTGGGCCAGATCGGCTCGGAGCTGGTGCCCGCGCTACGTCAGACATACGGTGCGGACGCGGTGATCGCGTCCGACCTGCGGCCGGCGACGGAGGGAACCGAGGCCGGCCGCTTCATTACTCTCGACTGCACCGATGGCGCCGCGCTGGGTCGCATAGTGCGCGAGGGGCGGGTGGACATCATCTACCATCTGGCCGCCCTGCTGTCCGCCACCGCCGAGAAGGCGCCTCAGAAGGCGTACGCCGTCAACCTCGGCTCCCTGGTCAACGTTCTCGAGGTGGCGCGCGAGAGCGGCTGTGCCGTTTTCACGCCCAGCTCGATCGGGGCATTCGGACCCACCACCCCCGGTGACCCCGCACCGCAGGACACCATCCAGCGCCCCACCACCATGTACGGCGTGACCAAGGTGGCCGGCGAGCTGCTCTGCGACTATTACTTCCGGCGCTTCGGCGTGGATGCGCGCGGCGTCCGCTACCCGGGGCTGATCTCGTACGTCTCGCCCCCGGGCGGCGGCACCACCGACTATGCCGTCGACATCTTCTACGGCGCCCTGGAGCACAACGCCTATACCTGCTTTCTCGCCGCCGACACCCAGCTCGACATGATGTACATGCCGGACGCGATCCGCGCCGCCATGGAGCTGATGGAGGCGGACCCGGCCTCGCTGAAACATCGCAATGCCTTCAACATCGCGGCCATGCAGCTCACGCCCGCGCGTCTGGCCGACATCATCGCCCGCCACCTGCCCGGCTTCACCATCGACTACGATGTCGATCCCGCGCGCCAGGCCATCGCCGAGTCCTGGCCACGGCGACTGGACGACTCCGCCGCTCGCCAGGAATGGGGCTGGCGGCCCGAATACGATGCCGAGACCATGACCGTGGACATGCTCGAGCACCTCTCCGCCCGGCTCGGGCGGCCGCTGCCCGCCGCTCACCGCTGACGACCCCTCACCCATTCCGACGAGGAGAGACCATGCCGCTCGATCGTGTCAACGTAGCGCTGCGGGCTCACGTCGCTGGACTCGAGGAAAGGGGCACGGCCAAGGGGGCGGAGAAGGTGGTCGTCACCGTCCGGCTACCGGACGCCGAGCGCGGGCCGCGCTTCCTGCTGCAGGGCCAGGGCGAGAAGGAGTTCATCCGCATGAACTCCAACTCCTATCTCGGGATGGGACTCCGGCCCGCCGTGATCGAGGCCGAGGAGACCGGCAGCAGGCTCTACGGCGCCGGCCCGGGCGCCGTCCGCTTCATCAGCGGCAGCTATGCCCCCCACGTCCAGCTGGAAGCCCGCCTCGCCCGCTTCCACGGGCGCGAGGCCGCCATGATCTTCTCCTCCGCCTATGCGACCATCGTCAGCGTCATCGTGCCGCTCGTCACCGCCGACACCATCGTCATCAGCGACGAGCTGAATCACAACTGCATCATCAACGCGATCCGGCTCTCCCGCCCCCTCGACAAGGCCGTCTACAAGCACCTCGACCTGGCCGGCCTCGAGGCCGAGCTGGAAAAGGCCGCCGGCCGCGCTCGCCGCGTTCTCGTCATCACCGACGGCATCTTCAGCATGCGCGGCGACCACGCCCCCATCGACCGCGTCACCGCCATTGCCCGCCAGTGGGACGACCGCTTCCCCGAGGGCGTCGTCGTGGTCATGGACGACTCCCACGGCGTCGGCGCCTTCGGCCGGACCGGCCGCGGCACCGAGGAGTTCACCGGCGCTCCGGCGACCGACGTGCTGGTCGGGACCCTGGGCAAGGCCTTCGGCGTCAATGGCGGCTACGTGGCCTCGGCCTCCGCCGTCGTGCAGTTCCTGCGCGAAACCTCGCCCATGTACATCTACTCCAACCCGATCACCCCGGGCGAGGCTATGGCGGCGCTGCGCTCGCTGGACCTCCTCGATGGCGACGTCGGCGTCGGCCTGCTGCAGCGGCTGCGCGCGCTCACCGCCCGCTTCAAGGAGGGGCTGGTCCGCCTCGGCTTCGAGACGCTCCCCGGCGAGCACCCGATCGTGCCCCTGGTGGTGCGCGACACCGCCCGGACCCGCGCCCTGGTCCAGCACCTGTTCGACCGCGGCATCCTCGCCACCGGCCTGGCCTATCCCGTTGTGCCAAAAGGAGATGACGAAATCAGATTCCAGATCAACGCCGACCACACCGAGGGGGACATCGACAGCGTCCTGAAGGTGCTGGGCGAGTTCAAGGGATAGCGCGAGACGGCAGAGCGAGAGCGGGAGAGCGGGAGAATGCGGCGAGCCCGGGCGTCTGAGACACCCGGGCTCCCTCGCGTTCGGTAGCGAAGAAGGTGGAGGGAGGCCGGGACCTGCGGCCGCCCGTCTCCCGCTCTCCCGCTCTCCCGCTCTCCCGCTCCGCAATCCAGCGCCTGGCCCGTTCCCTGCCCGCCCGCCGACGAGCGCCTAGGCTTGCTCCTCGGCTGCCGCGGACGTCGGCGCCTTCGGCAGGAACACGCCATTGGCCACCCAGGCCGCGACGGCACCGCCCAGGAGCGGACCCGCCCAGTAGACCAGGTGGTTGCTCCAGTGGCCGGAGAGGAGTGCGGGGCCGAAGGCGCGGGCGGGGTTCACCGCTCCGCCGGTGAGCGGCCCGAAGGCCATGATGTCGATGGCGATGGTCAGCCCGATGGCGAAAGGATACACCGATTTCGGGGCGCGCTCGTCCACGGCGGTGCCGAAGACGACCAGGACCAGGAAGAAGGTCCCCACGGCCTCGAGGGCGACGGCCGCGAGCGGCGTGATCGTGGGGGCGAGGTCCGGAGTGCCGGCGAAGACCGCGGCCCCGCCGACGGTGGCACGGATCACCGCGGCGGCCAGGGCGGCGCCGAATAGCTGGGCGACCCAGTACATCAGCCCCCGGGCCAGACCCATGCGGCCGGTGGCCACGAAGCCGAAGGTGACGGCGGGATTGAAGTGCCCGCCGGAGACGGCGCCCAGCGCCGCCACCATGACGCCGATGGCGAGGCCGTGGGCCAGGGCGATGCTGGCGAGCGTGGCCGCGTTCGGCCCCGCGATGGCTCCCGCCGTGATCGACAGCACGCCGATGAAGATGAGGGTGAAGGTCCCGATGGCCTCCGCCAGGAAAACCCTGAAGCTGTTCACGTGGCCTCCTCGCCCGCGGTTCGCGCCGCCGGGCCGCTGCGCCGGCGTCAGTGGTCGTTGAGGATGCTCTTTACCTTGGTCAGCAGCATGTCCACGGCGACGCGGTTGAAGCCACCTTCGGGCACGATCAGGTCCGCGTAGCGCTTGCTGGGCTCGACGAACTCGAGGTGCATCGGCCGGACCGTGGCCATGTACTGCTCGACGACGGACTCGGCGCTGCGGCCGCGCTCGGCCATGTCCCGGTTGAGGCGACGGATGAAGCGGATATCCGCGTCGGTATCGACGAAGACCTTGATGGCCATCAGCTCGCGCAGCTCGCGCGCCCAGAGCACGAGCAGCCCGTCCAGGATGACCACCTTGCGGGGCAGCGCCGTCTCGGTCTCCGGCCGGCGCGCGTGCTGCGCGAAATCGTAGACCGGCACCTCTACGCTGTGTCCGCTCAGCAGCAGGTTCAGGTGCGCGACCAGCAGCGGCGTTTCCAGGGAATCCGGATGGTCGTAGTTGATGCGGGCCCGCTCCTCCAGCAGCATGTGCCCGGCATCGCGGTAATAGGAGTCGTGGTGCAGGACCGTGACCTGGCCGCGGCCCAGGCCGCGGATCATCTCCTTCACGACCGTCGTCTTGCCCGAACCGCTGCCGCCGGCGACACCCAGGATGATGGGACGGCTGCCGGCGGCCGCATCGGCCACGGCAATGGCGCCGGTCTGTTCGCGCTCATTCACGGCAGTAGCAGCACCTTCCCGAAGTTCTTCCGGTCCTGGATGTAGGTGTGGGCCGCTGCCGCCTCCTCCAGCGGAAAGCCTCGGTCGACTACGGGATCGAGCACACCCGCGCCGACGAGCCGGAGGATGTCCTCCAGCATGCCCCGGAGCAAGCGGGTCTCCGACCAGAGATGCCCCACGTTCACGCCCATGACACCGCGGTTGCGGTTCATGAGCCCTACGGGCAGGAATGCGCCCATGGAGGCGAGGCCGAGCGCCGCCCGCAGCACGCTGCGCTTCTTCCCCGGCGCCAGGCTGGACACACCGAACATGTAGAGGCGGCCCAGGGGCGCCAGGCAGCGGAAGCTGCGGCGGAAGGACGAGCCGCCCACGGCGTCCAGCGCCACGTCCACACCCCGCCCGCCCGTCACCCGCTTCACCGCCGCGACGAAATCCTCCCGGGTGTAGTCGATGGCGTGGGCCACGCCGGCGGCGCGCAGTCGCTCGTGCTTGGACGCGCTGGCCGTGCCGATCACCTCGGCCCCGCGCCAGCGACAGATCTGCAGCGCCGCCTGCCCCACGCCGCCTGCCACTGCATGCACCAGCACCCGCTGCCCCGCCTGCACGTTGGCCAGGTGCACCAGCATGATCCACGCGGTCACGTAGTTGACCGGGATCGCCGCCGCTTTCTCGAAGGAGAGATCCGCCGGAAGGGGAATGACCTGTTCGGCCGGGACCAGAATCGTGTCGCTGTAGCCGCCGAAATGCACGAGAGCCGCCACGCGCGACCCGAGTGCGACGTCGCCAACGCCGGCTCCCACAGCGTCCACCGTGCCGGCGACCTCGTACCCCACCACCGCCGGGAGCGGCGGCGCGTCCGGGTACAGGCCCATGCGGGCCAGGATGTCGGCGAAGTTGACGCCGGCCGCCGCCACGCGGACCCGGACCTCCCGCGGACCCGGCTCCGGGTCCGACGCCTGGCGTAGCTCCAGGACTTCGGGCGCCCCGGTCCTCGGAATCCAGACCTGGCGCATGGCGGCGTCAGTGGGACTGCAGCTCGGGCTGCTCCCGCAGCAGCTCCTCGTCCGTCCGGCCCGCGTAGATCGCCATCCGCTCCAGCGATTCCTGCATGGCCGTGTGCAGGTCCTCGAACCGGCCTTCCGCCAACGGGTTACCGCGCGCCTCCACCGCCGCTGCGTTCAGCTCGCGCACTAGCCACACGAACTCGTCCAGCTCCCCCCGCAGCTGCCGGAAGCGCCGTTCGTTGTGCATCAGGTTGTACGGCACCTTCAACGCCGGCAGCTGGATCAGCACCACGCCGACGAGCACCAGCGCCAGACGCAGCATCACGCCCGTCCCGAGCAGAGCGCCCACCACCACCACAACCAGGCCGAGCAGGGGCAGGCCGAAGTGCACGAGCTTGCGTACGAGAGTCACCTACACCTCCTTGCCGCGCGTCAGGGTCGCGCCGCTCAAGATGCGCGGGGCGTCCCGCAAAGGAAAGGTTGGCGCCACGGCGCGGCATCGCGGGCCGGACGGGGAGACCCCGGCGGGAGCGAGCGGGAGCGTGGGCGGCGGGCCGATGGGGCCAATGGACCAGGCGATGGCGCGATCCCGGCGATGTGGCAGGATGGGCGCTGCCATGCCGGCCACCCGAGGAAACGCCGGGCCGCCCCGCCTGATGTCGCGCCCCCTCATCACGAAGGCGGGGACAGGCACGCGCATCCGCGCCCGGTCCCCGCCATCGATGTTGCCCCCCCTCCGCCTGCCAGCGCCCGGGCGCCTAGTGAGGTAGCTCCAATCCATGCACTAACCGCATGGTATCCCGCGCGATGAGCAGCTCCTCGTCCGTGGGAATGACCCACGCGGTGAGGCGGGAGTCGTCGGTGCTGATCACGCCCTCGCGGCCGCGGGTCATGGACTCGTTGCGCTCCGCGTTCAGCTCGACGCCCATCCACTGGAGGCCGTCCAGGATGCGGGCGCGGACCTCGGGCGAGTTCTCGCCGATCCCGCCCGCGAAGACGATGGCATCCGTGCCGTTCATGGCGGCGAGGTAGCTGCCGATGTACTTGCGGGCGCGGTAGCAGAAGAGCTCGATGGCCAGGCGCGCCCTGCGGTCCTCGTGCTCGAGCTCCTCGGCGAGCAGCTCGCGCATGTCGTTGGTCAGCCCCGATACGCCCAGCAGGCCGGACTGCTTGTTGAGCAGCAGGTCCACATCGTGGATCGAGAGGCCTTCCTTGGCCGCGATGAAGTCCATGACCGCCGGATCGATATCCCCGGAGCGCGTCCCCATGACCAGCCCCTCCAGCGGGGTGAAGCCCATGGAGGTGTCGACGGAGATCCCGCCCTTGATGGCGCAGGCCGACGAGCCGTTGCCCATGTGCAGGCAGACCAGGTTCGTGTCCTCGCGCGTCTTCCCCGCCAGCTTGCGGTAGCGGTACGCCATGTAGCGGTATGACGTGCCGTGGAAGCCGTAGCGGCGGATCCGGTAGCGGCGATACAGCGAGTACGGAATCGCGTACAGGTACGCCTGCTCCGGCAGGGTGTGGTGGAACGAGGTGTCGAAGACAGCCGCCTGCGGGATATCGCGGCCGAGCACCTCGCGCGCCGCCGTGATCCCCTTGAGCGCGTGCGGGTTGTGCAGCGGGGCCAGGTCGATCATGTCCTCGATGCCGCGCACCACGTCCGGCGTGATCAGCACCGAGCGCGTGAAGCGCTCGCCGCCGTGGGCCACGCGGTGGCCGACCCCCTCGATGTCGGCCAGCGAACGAAGGCCGGTGTCGGCCTCGTCGCTCACCAGCCAGCGCAGCACCACGTCCACTGCGGCCCGGTGGTCGCGAATGGGCGCGCTGCTCCGCTTCGGAGGCTTGCCCTGGCTCTCGAAGCGCAGCAGCGCCTCGCCTCCGATCCGCTCCACGAGCCCCTTGGCCAGGCGCTCGTCCTGGTCGTTCGCGATGCGGTCCGCGTCCGTGCGGATCAACTGGAACTTCAGCGTCGCCGAGCCGGCGTTCAGCACGAGTACGTTCATGATCCGAATCTATGTGGCCCCGTGCGCCGCGCGCAGTCGGGGACTTCCGTACGCCGGGTACGCTCCCTCCGGAGCCCCGGCGCCGTTCGCGGCCGCCGCCCTGACGGCGCGCGCTCAGCTCTCGAGGGGTACCTGCTCCGCAGCGGCCGCCCTCGAACGGCCGCCGGCTTCCTCCTGGAAGATGCTGGCGACGCCGTGCGCCGCAAAACGCCGTGCCAGCAGCGCGGGCCTCGCATCCGCCTCCGTCTCCAGCGCCCACTGGGCGTGCTGTGCCAGCAGCGCCAACTCCAGCGCCCGCCCGAGCTGAAGCGCCAGCCGGCGCGCGCCCGCCTGCTGCGCGTCCCCCCCCCCACTGCCGGCGCTGGCCTCCAGCCAGCGCTCCGCGCCTTCCAGCGCCGAGCAGGCCTGGCCGCAGAGCGCCGCCAGCGCCGGGTCGCGCACCCGCGCGAACAGCCGGACCGCCTCCCGCCGCAGCGGCGCGATGCCGCCCGCGTCGTCGAGCGCCTTCAGCGCATCGAGCGCCAGCACGTTGGTGGTGCCCTCCCAGATCGAGAGCACCTGGGCGTCACGCAGCAGCACCGGGATGCCGGTGTCCTCCACGTAGCCCGCCCCCCCGAACGACTCCACCACCTCGCTCGCGCCCGCCACCGCCTGCCGCCCCGTGGTCAGCTTGGCCAGCGGCGTGAGCAGCCGCAGCAGCAGCGCCTCGTCCGCCGGGTCCCGCGGCGGCGACCCCGCGCCGTCGGCGACGGCGTCGCCCGCGCCGGCCTCCACCAACCCCAGCGACTCCGCCAGCCGGAAGGCCAGCAGCGTCGCCCCCGCCGCTTCCGCCTCCACGCCCAGCAGCGTGTCCGCGTGCAGCGGCAGCCGCGCCAGCGGCCGCCCGAACGCCTCCCGCTTCTCCGCGTAGCTCCGCGCCAGTCGCAGGCCCCGCCCCAGCAGCGACGCCGCCGTCACCGTGTTCCAGGTCCGGGTCAGGTTCAGCATGGGGGCGATCCGCTTCACGCCCCCCGTCAGCCCGCCTACCGGCAGCGCCGGCACCCCCTCCAGCGATAGCTCCGCCGTCGGCAGCTTGCGCGTGCCCAGCTTGTCCTTCAGCCGGTTCACCACCAGGTGGTTCGGCCGGCCATCCGCATCCCGCGTCTCCACGTAGAAGAGCGCCAGACCCCTGCTCCCCGCCGGGTTGCCCGCCGGCCGCGCCAGCGCCAGCGCCATCTGACTCGACACCGCGGAGGTGAACCACTTCCGCCCGTAGAGCCGCCAGCTGCCGGTCGCCCCCTCCCCGTCCCCGTCCCGGCGCGCCTCCGTCTCCGTCCCCGACACGTCCGACCCGCCCGGCAGCTCGGTCATCCACTGCCCGCTCGTCCAGAAGCTGGCGGGGTCCCGCGACGTCAGCCGCGGCACCGCCCGCGCGATCAGCGCCGCGTCCCCCGCCGCCAGCAGCGCCCCCGCCGCCCCATCGGTCATCGCCAGCGGACAGCCGTAGATGTCCGTGGAGGGCGTGAACAGGTGCGCCAGCGCGAAACCGTGCACCCGGGAGAAGCGACCGTGCCGGCGCTCGTACGCCGTCGCCACCACCCCTAGCTCCGCCGCCAGCCGCTCCGCCTCCCGCCAGACCGCCGTCAGCTCCACCCGGTCCACACGGTTGCCCCACGCATCCCACGGCACGTGCACCGGCTCGCTCGACCGATCCGCCTGCTGCAGCTCGTAAAGCGGCCCGCCCGACAGGCGACCCAGCTCCCGCAGCGCCGGCTCGATCTCCGCCCGCACCTCCGCCGGCAGCGTTCGCCGCAGATAGGCGCGCAGCAGCACGTCGTCGTCGTATTCGTTGCCCAGGACGGGCGGCACCTGCACGAACGTCATATGGCGTATATGCGTCCGGCGCCGCCGCTCAGGCAAGAGCGCACATGCCCCGTGGATCGGGCGATACGCCGCAGCCTGTCGCGCCTTGCCCTCCAACACCCCCACCGGGGACGTTTGGCTACGACCCGCGCTCCGGTTCGGCCGGCGGCGGCCCGTCCACCGCGCCGTCCGCCGCGACGCGGCCGTACCACGCGCGCAGCCCGTTGGACCGGAAGACGAGGGAAGAGAGCGCGGTGAAGCTGGCGACGCCGCCCAGGATCAGCGCCATGCGCAACCACGGCTGGCCGAAGCGGAGCCGCTCGGCCGTGAAGCGCAGGATGGTATAGAGCCAGAAGGCGGCGCCCAGCCACAGGACCGACTGTTCCACGCGCGGGACCCAGCGTCGCCGGAGCGCCAGCAGCGGGATGAGGCAGAGCAGCGCCGCGACCGCGGGGTACGCGCCGACCCGCAGGAAATGCGCGGCCAGCAGCAGCAGGCTGAGGGCGACGGGGAGCAGTGCCAGGGCGGTCACGAGACCTCGGCGGGCAGGTCGGATGAAGGAGCGCGGGCGACGGCCGGCGCGCGCGCCGACGGACCGCGCAGCAGCAGGGCGGCGAGGGCGAGGGCGCTGAGCGTGCCTCCCGCGAAGGCCAGCGGGAAGAGCGCGCCGGTCCCGAGGCCGAGGGCGGCCAGCGCGCGGGCGGCGAGGGGCCAGCCCAGGCCGAGCAGCGCGCCGCCCATGAGGGCGAGGCCCAGGCCGTGCGCCAGCGTGCCCGCGAGCGTGCCTGCCCGCGCGGATGCGCCCTGGGCGGCGGCGCGGCGCCGCCCGTGCCCATAGGCCACGTCGATCAGCGCCGGCGTCACCAGTCCGAGCAGGGCCAGGTGCAGGTAGGCCAGCGTGATGGAGCGATCGTGCAGCAGGGCCCCGCCGGCGCCCAGCCCCGCCGCCAGCTCCAGTCCGCCTTTGAGCGCCGCCGCCGTGCCCGCCAGCCGCAGGAGCGCGCCCGTGCGCTGCCACGCGCCCAGCGCATCCAGGGCGAAGGCCAGCCCTCCCAGCCCCAGCAGCAGCGACCCGGCGCGGCCGATCCCCACCAGCCAGGGCCAGGGCGCCGGTGCACCCACGAAGAGGAGCGCGGACGGAACCACGCCCGCGGCGGTGAGGCGCAGGGCCCAGACGCCGAAACGTCGCCCGCCGATGCGGCCGTACACCGCCCCCATGGCGCCCAGCCCCAGCCAGCCGCCGATGAACGGCGTCAGGAACAGCTTGATCCCCAGCTCCTTCAGCCACGCGTTCTGAACTCCCCGAACCATCAGGATGCCCGGGAGCAGGGTCGCGCTGCCCGCCAGCAGCAGCAGCAGGAGCGCGGTCGCGTAGAAGCGCCGCTCCAGAGTCAGGCTGGTCGCCACGCCCGGAGAGCGCAGGCCGCCCAGCACCAGCAGCGCGAACGCCCACCAGAGCACTACGTGCAGAGCCGATATCGCGATGGACACCGCGCCGTAGCCGGTGAGCGTGAAGGCGACCAGGGCGGCGGCGCTCAGCGCCCCCAGCGCGTGGGCGTGAACCCGCAGCCGCGCCTCCAGCACCCGGTCCGGTCGCGCCGCCGCCGCCATCACCCCGAACAGCGCTGGCGTCACCCAGCCGAAGAACGCCACGTGCGAGTGCGCGTGCACCAGGTACTGGAAGGTGAACGGCCCCTTCAGCACCGGCCAGACATAGACCGCCCGCAGCCAGACCCCGATCCCCAGCGCCGCGCCCAGGAAGAGCGCACCGTAGACCAGGTACAGGCGCGCGGCCTCGCCGCCCGCCCATCTCGCCTGCCGCTGCACCGCCGCTCCTTTCAGCATCCTCGGGTGTCGATTACCGGAATGCTAGCCGGCGCGGCGCAGCGCGCTGTCGGGACATTCCCGACCGCCGGCCTCCGTTCTCCGACCTCGGCCGCGGAGCAGCGCTCGACGCTCCGCTCGACCTCGGCCGTCCCCCCTTGACCCTGACGCAACGTCATGGTTTATCCTCCTGGCCATGAGCACGTGGAAGGTGGGAGAGCTGGGGCGCAGGACCGGGCTGACCGTCCGGACTTTGCACCATTACGACCGCATCGGACTGCTGTCGCCCTCGGGTCGGAGCGCGGCCGGTTACCGGCTGTACGACGACGCCGACGTGGCCAGGCTGCACCAGATCGTGGTGCTGCGACAGCTGGGTCTCTCCCTGGAGCAGGTGCGGGAGAGCCTGGCGGGCTCGGCCTGGACGCTGGAGCGGGTGCTGCGGGCGCACCTGGAGCGGCTGCGCGAGCGCATGAAGGCGGAGCGCGCGCTGTACGAGCGGGTGGAGCGGCTGGTAGCGCGGTCCTCGATCACGGCTCGCGGGCGGAGAGCGGCAGCACCGCCCGCCGTCCCGGCGTGCCGGGGGTGGAGGTGGACCGGAAGACCGCCCGGTCGCGGGGGAGGCAGTACCCGCGACCGGTGAGCCGGGGGTCGGCGGCGAAGTCGGCGCCGTCGCGGGCGACGCGGGCGAACGCCGCCACGCGGCCCGCGCGCACGAACACCACGCCGGCGATGCGCTCGTCGTCGGCAAGCTCGCCCGCGCCGGAAAAGTGGAAGCCCAGCAGGCTGTCGGCCATGGCGGGGCGGATGTACGGCAGCAGCACGCAGACCCGGTCCCAGGGCGCTCGGTACAGCCTGGCCAGGTCGATGCGCCCGCCCGTCTGGGCGGCCTGAGTGATCTCCCCCTCGAGCATGCGGCCGCGGGCCGGCGTGCAGGCGGCCAGCGCCAGCGCCAGCAGCGCCGGCAGGGCCAGCGCCCCCCGCGCACGCCAACGCCCCGGGCAAGGCCGCACGGTCAGGCGGCTCCGCCCATCTTGTGCGCGATGGCCGCGAGCTGGCGGGCGATCTCCTCCTGCGCTTTCACAATGCGCCAGAGCGCCAGGAAAGCGCCGATGACCACGACGATCGGCACCAGCCACACTAGGAGGATCAACAGGTTCCCCACAGCGACCTCCTGCGACGGAGTGTCAACGGACGTGGCTGCGAACGCGGCCGCGCGGCGGCCAGGCGCCGGCCGGACGATGTCGCCTAATCGGCCCCTTCCGGCACCAGCTCCAGCACCTCTTCCGGGTCGATGGCGGCCGGCGGCAGGGCGGCCGGACCGTCCGGCGTGGGCAGCGCCTGCACGTCCTTGAGCTTGCGCTGCAGCACCCGCGAGCGGGAGGATGCCTTCTCCACCACGTTGCTGGCCTCGTCCAGCTTCTTCTTCACGCGATCGAGCACGACCCCGAACCTCTCGAACTCGGTCTTCACCGCGCCCAGCACCTTCCAGACCTCGCTCGAGCGCTTCTGGATGGCCAGCGTGCGGAACCCCATCTGCAGCGAGTTGAGCAGCGCCATGAGCGTGGTCGGCCCGGCGACGACGACGTTCAGCTCGCGGCGCAGCGTCTCGGCCAGGCCGGGCCGTCGTAACACCTCGGCGTAGAGCCCCTCGGTGGGCAGGAACATGATGCCGAAGTCGGTGGTCGCGGGCGGGGCGACGTACTTCTCGCCGATGTCACGGGCGCACCCCTTGATCCGGGTCTCCAGCTGCTTGCCGGCGGCCTCCATGCCCGCGAGGTCGCCCGCCTCCTGCGCGTCCAGCAGGCGCAGGTAGTCCTCCTGCGGGAACTTGGCGTCGATCGGCAGCCAGACCACAGCGCTCTCGTCGTCGCCGCGCCCGGGCAGCTTGATGGCGAACTCCACCCGCTCGCCGCCCTCGCCTCGCGTGGCCACGTTGGCCGCGTATTGGCCGGGGATGAAGCAGTCCTCGAGCAGCGCGCCCAGCTGGATCTCGCCCCAGGTGCCGCGTGTCTTCACGTTGGTCAGCACCTTCTTCAGGTCGCCCACGCCCGAGGCGAGCGTCTGCATCTCGCCCAGCCCCTTCTGCACCTGCTCCAGGCTCTGGCTGACCAGCTTGAAGCTCTCGGTGAGCCGGCGCTCCAGCGTCCCTTGCAGCTTCTCGTCCACGGTCTGGCGCATGGACTCCAGCTTCTGGGCGTTGTCCGCCTGCAGCGCCTGCAGCCGCTGCTCGATGACGGCGCGCACCGCCTCCAGCTGCTTCACGGTGCCATCGCCCAGCCGTGTGAGCGATTTTTT
>JADGQX010000333.1 GCA_017881445.1 Gemmatimonadota bacterium
GACGCGCACCGCCATTGCGCGCGCCGACCGGACGCGTGAGCTGGCGCGCGACAAGGTCCAGCGCGACCGGAGCATGGTGGGCGACGCGGAGCGTGTGGCGCAGCTCTCGCTCACCGCCTATCACGAGGGCGCGTACCCCCTCGCCGCCGTGCTCGAGGCCCAGCGCAGCGCGCGCGACGCACTGCGCCAGTTCGTTCAGGATCTGTCCCAGGCGCGCACCGCCGAGGCCGATTACGTGCTCGCCCGCACCGCGGGGGCGGACACGGGCGGCGCCCCGGCCAGCGCGCCCACACCCGCCGGAGGGGGAACGCCGTGAACGAACGCCGCTGGAACGTGGGCCACGTCGCCGGCTCCCTCCGCAAGCACTGGCTGCTCACGCTGGTCGGGCTGCTCGTCGTGCTGGTGCTGGCCGTCCGCTTCCTGCGCCGGCCGGCTGCGGCAGAGGACGAGGCCGCGCCCGCCGTGGTGAGCGCGCAGACGGCCATCGCCCGCGTGGGCGATTTCGCCGTGACCATCGAGGCGTTGGGCAAGGTCCAGCCGCGTGCTGGCTCCTTCGCGCAGGTGGCGGCGCCGGCAGCCAGCCGCGTCGCCAGCATCCTGGTGGCCACGGGCGACCGCGTGCGGGCGGGTCAGGCGCTCGTGCAGCTGGACGAGAGCGTCTGGGCGCTGCAGGCGCAGCAGGCTCGCGTGGGCATGGACGCGGCGCAGAGAGCCTTCGACCGGGCCCAGCGGCTGTTCGATGAGGGCATCTCGCCCCGCAAGGACGTGGAGGCCGCCGCGTCCGACCTGGCCAGGGCGCGGGCGGAGCTGGAGGCGGCGCAGCGCACCCAGGCGCTGGGCACGCTCCGCTCGCCCATCGCGGGCGTGGTCACGGAGATGAAGGCCTCGCTCTCCCAGCCCGTGGACGTGAACCAGCCGCTGGTCGAGGTGGTGGACCCGGCCGGGCTCGAGGTGCTCTTTCACCTCTCGCCCAACGACGCCGCGCGCCTGGCCCCCGGTGCGGCCATCGAGCTGAGTGCCGCGGGCGAGGGCGTAGGCTCGGCCACGCCGGCCGGGGTGAGCGGCGCCGGTGCGCGCCGCTTCCTCGGGCGGGGCGTGATCACGGGCGTGAGTGCGGCGGTGGACTCGGCCACGGGCAGCGTGGATGTGCGCGCCACGGTGACCAGCCCGGTGGTGCCGCTGAAGGCGGGCCAGACCGTGGCCGGGCACCTGGTGGTGGCGCATCACCCGCGGGCCGTGATCGTGCCCGTGAGCGCGCTCGTCCCCAACGGCGACACGCTCACGGTGTTCGTGGTGGACGCGCAGCGCATCGCCCACGTCACACGGGTCGCGGTGGGTGCCCGCAGCGACCTCGAGGCCGAGATCGTCTCCGGGCTGCGGGGCGGCGAGACCGTGGTGACGGGCGGCGCCTACGGCGTCACCGACAGTGCCACGATCAAACCGCCGGGCGCGGCGCCGGCGAAGCCCGCAGGGCCCGACAAATGAACAGCAATCACCTGAACAGCAATCACCACCGAGCGCACCGAGGACGCCAAGAACGCCGCCGAGGGTCGCCGGCGTGGACCCTCGGATTCCCGGGCATCGCAAGCGGCTGGTTTTTGTTGTCTGTCCCGGGCGCCCGCGGCCGCCGGCAGATGGTCGCGCACCGGAATCCCGCCGCGCCCGGTAGAACCAACAAAATGGCCGTTGCCTTACACGGATCGTTCGGTACGCCCCTCGGCGGTCCGTCCCTCGGCGTCCTCGGCGCACTCGGCGGTGAGAAGTGGTTCCGGAAGATGGCGGCGCCAGGATGAACATCTTTGGCCTGCTCACCCGGCAACGGCGGGTCGTCTACCTGCTGGTGGCGCTGCTCACGGTGGCCGGCATCGCGGCGGCGCTGGGACTGCCCTCGTCCATCTACCCCGAGCTGAACTTCCCCCGCATCACCATCGTGGCCCAGGGCACGGCGCTGGGCGCGCGCCAGCAGCTCTTCACGGTGACGCGCGCCATCGAGGAAGCGGTCAGCGTGGTGCCGGGGCTCGAGCGCGTGCGCTCCCGCAGCATTCGCGGCGCCAGCGAGCTGTCGCTCTACTTCGCGCCCAAGACCGACATGCAGCAGGCGCTGCAGCAGGTGCAGTCGCACGTGGCCGAGATCCGCGCCGACCTGCCGCCCGAGCTGCAGATCGAGACCGAGCGCCTGCTGCCCTCGGTGTTTCCCATCCTGACGTACAACGTCATGGGCAACGACCCGGCGCAGCTCTACGACCTGGCGCTCTACCAGATCCGGCCCGCGCTGGCGGGCATCCCGGGCGTGGGCCGCATCGAGGTGCAGGGCAGCGAGATCCGCCAGATCGAGGTGGTGGCGGACCCGGCGCGGCTGGCCACGGCCGGGCTCAGCTACGCCGACCTGGCCGATGCCATCCGGACCGCCCGCGGCGTCCAGGCCGTGGGCCGCGCCGAGGCCGACTACCGGCAGTACCTCGTGCTCATGCAGAACGAGGCGCAGTCGCCCGACGACGTCGCCAACGTGGTGCTCAAGGGCACGCTGCGGGTGAAGGACGTGGCGCAGGTGCGGGTGGGCACCGAGGACCGCGTGCGCCTGATCCGCGGCGATGGCCGGCCCGCCGCCCTGATCAACGTCGCCCGGCAGGCCGGGGGCAACACCCTCGAGGTGGCCGACAGCGTGGCCCACGTCATGGCGACCATGCAGAAGACCATGCCCCGGGGCGTCCACATCCAGCCCGTCTACGACCAGGCGCTGCTCGTGCGCGAGGCCGTCGGCTCCGTGCGCGACGCCATGATCATCGGGGCCGTGCTGGCCGTCATCATCCTGCTGCTCTTCCTGCGCAACGCGCGCATCACGGCCATCAGCGCCTCCTCCATCCCCCTGACCATGGCCATCACGGTCTTCGTGATGAAGCTCATGGGCGCGTCCTTCAACCTGATGACGCTGGGCGGCATGGCCATCGCCATCGGCCTGGTCATCGACGACGCGGTAGTGGTCACGGAGAACATCGCGCGCCACATGTCGCTCCACAGCGACCGCCACATCGCCATCCGCGACGCCGTGCAGGAGCTGGTCTGGCCCGTGACCACCTCCACGCTCACCACCGTCGTGGTCTTCCTGCCGCTGGGCCTGCTGGAGGGCGTGGTGGGCCAGTTCTTCAAGGCGCTGTCCATCACCCTGGTCATCGCCGTGCTGGTCTCGCTCTTCCTGGCCCTGGCGCTGGTCCCGCTGCTCGCCGACCAGTACGTCACCGCCGAGGCGGCGGAGGCGGAGCACGTGCCCCCGACCGGCCCGCGCCCCGGGCTGCGTGGCATCGGCGACCGGCTGGAGGCGGTCTTCGAGCGATTCTCGGACGCCTACGTCGTCCGGCTGGGAAGCGTGCTGCGGCACCCGAAGCTGCTCGTGGCGCTGGCGGCCGGCCTGGTCGTCGCGGGCGTCGTCGTCTATACCGGGCTGGGCAGCGGATTCCTGCCCATCATCGACGAGGGCGCCTTCGTGTTCGACTACTGGGCGCCGACGGGCACGGCGCTGTCCGAGACCGACCGCGAGCTGCACATCGCCGAGGCCATCATCGGCAGCACCAATGGCGTGGAGTCGAACTCCCGGCGCACCGGCGCCGAGATGGGCCTCTTCGCCACCGAGCAGAACCGGGGCGACATCGTCGTCCGACTGAAACCCCGCGGCCAGCGCAGTCGCGACATCTTCGCCATCATGGACGACGTGCGCGGCCGGGTCAGCTCGGCGGCGCCGCGGCTGCGCATCGAGTTCGTCCAGATCCTCACCGACCTGATCAACGACCTGGCCGGCAACGCCAACCCGGTGGAGGTCAAGCTCTTCGGCGACCGGCTCGACCAGATGGAGGCGTACGCGCAGGCGCTCGCCCCCAAACTGGGAAAGATCGACGGCATCGTGGACCTCTACGACGGCGTGCCCGACCCCAGTCCCGAGCTGGTCATGCACGTGGACGCCGCCGCCGCCGGCCGCATCGGCCTCGCGCCCCAGGACGTGGCCACCCAGGCCACCGCCGCCATGCTGGGCGCCGAGGCCGGCGAGCTGCGCAGCGG
>JADGQX010000334.1 GCA_017881445.1 Gemmatimonadota bacterium
CGCCGTGCGAGAACCGGGGCAGCGACCGCCGCGTGGTGTCCTGGAACAGCGCGGACAGGTCCACGGGCCCCGCGGAGGCCAGTGTGAGCGCCGCGTCGGGCGCGAGGCGTTCCGCGTGGTTCGCGGCGCCGCGCCGGCTCGGTGGCTGCCGCTCGATATCCTGATGGCAGCGGGTGCAGTTCTTCCCGTCCACCATCCAGCTGTGCGGCTGGTGGCAGGTGGTGCAGCGCTCCGGGTTCGGGACGCCGCGGTGGAAGCTGACCCGGCGCCAGTCGCCGTGGCACTCGGAGGCCGTGCACGTGACCTGTTGCGGCCCCGTCTGCGTGTGCGGCTTGTGGCACATGCCGCACGTCCCGCGATGCGGGTCGTGCGCGATGTCGAGGTTCTGGATGCGCTGCTGCATGGCGTGGCAGGAGAAGCACTGCCGCGCCGCGGGGGTGAGCGGACGGCCCAGCGAGTCCACCGCGAGGTTCCTGGCGTCCGCCAGGAAGTTGTGGCAGGTGGTGCAGTGGATCTCGAGCGAGCCCATCCCCGCCATGCGGATGGACTTGTCGGCGTGGCACCCCGACTGCCCGCACGTCTGGTCCACCGGGGCGAACTGGTGCAGCGACACCCCGTGGCAGGTCACGCACTGCACGTTCTTGAGGCGGGGATTGCCGGACTCGAGATGCTTCCGGTGTCCCGCCGTGTTGGCGATGATGCGCCAGCGCGTCGAGTCGCCCTGGATGTGGCAGCGGCCGCACACGGCGTTCGGGACGTAGGCGTGCTTGGTGATCTCGGTGGGGCGGTCCACGACCACCGAGTACAGCTGGTGCAGCTCCTCCTGAAGCGACGCGCGATGGCAGTTGTGGCACTCGAGCTTCGCGTGCGCGCTCCGGGTGAACCGCTGGAAGGGGTCCCGCATCAGGTGGCAGGTGGTGCAGAAAGTGTTGTCGTGCTGCATGTAGTTCCACTGCCGCATCCCGCCGACGGCCGAGCCCAGCAGCACCAGCACGAAGCCCGCGACGACGCCGTAGCGCCCGCGCCGGCCCAGCCGGTCCCACAGCCCGAACACCGTCTCGTAGAAGCGCGCCATCCGGTCCCCTTGTGCGGTCCGCCCCCTACCTCGTCACCCCTCCATCACGAGTCAAGCGGGCCGGCCCCCGAGGGGACCGACCCGCTCGACCGTCACGCGCGACATGTTGCGGTCCCGGCGCGTGGCGGAACCTGAAGCCGTGCTAGTGTGTCCGCTGCCTTGCGGCCGCGCGGACCATCGCCGACTGCACCGCCGGCGGAACGCCCTGGAGCGTGTCCGACGTGGCGTAGGCGGTCCGCATCAGCTCGATCGACTTCACCAGCAGGGCGCGGACGTACCACGGGTTGTGCACGCCGAAGGACCCGTCGCCATGCCGGTTCGGGGATCCGAACGTCAGCGCGTTGAACCGGGCGCCCTTGGCGGCCGTGTAGACCGTGTCCGCGCCGGTGGTGGCGAGCCGCTTGGTGCCGGCCGCCCGCGTGGCGTCGTGCAGCAGCAGCTTGGGGAGCCAGCCGCTGTCCGTCGGGAACGCGTCGATCGTGCTGTTCCCGTTCTTGTCCACCCACAGGACGTTGACGTATCCCTGGATCTCCCCCTGCACCCGGTCGAACGCGTCGCGCGCGCCCGACTCGCTAGCATGACAGGTGGAGGTGCCGCAGGCGGCGAAGCTGCGGTTCGCTTCGGTGCAGGCGGCCGAGGTGTCCACGCCGCCGGTCGCCGTCGAGGCCGGATTCAGGCAGGGGAGCACTTCGAAGGTGTGCCCGGTGTTCTGGACGGCGAACGCGCCGCTGGCCGAGTTGACCGGGCCGGAGGCCATGTGGCAGGCCGCGCAGCTGGTCTCGACCGTGCCGTGCCGCATCGGGCCCGTGATGTTGCCCAAGCTGGGATCGATGTAGCCGGCGGTGCCCATGAGCGTCGCGAACTGCGCGGAGTGCGCCGCGCGGCTGCTCTTCCACGAGGACGCGTTGGCGGCCGGGCTGCGGCTGTGGCACTTCCCGCAGGCGTGCTGGGCCGAATCGGCGGTGCTCGTCGCGGTGAGCACGAGCCGCAGCTGCGCCGGGTTCGTGGCGTCGTGCGGATCGTGGCAGAGCGCGCAGGTGAGGCCGGGCTTCAGCGTCGTCGTCAGGGGGTTGGTGCCGAATTCCCGGAACGCCGTGGCGCGCGGCGCGATCTGCGACATCGCACCCCACACCGTGTGGCAGTTGACCTGGCACGAGCCCGCCGCGCCTTCCCAGTTCGGCATCGTGCCGTGCCGGGAGACCGCGAGCTGCTCCGCGAAGGGATTGTGCACGTCGTAGTGGCACGAGCCGCACCCGTCCGCGTGCGTGGTGTCCATGATGATCGTCGGGATTGGCTGCGTCTCACCGGGGGCGCTGATGTGGTTCGCGCCCGGGCCGTGGCACGCCTCGCACTGCACGTCCTGGTACAGCTTCTTGCCGGCGTCCGTCGTGGCGGCGAAGAAGCCGGCGGTGTCGGCCCCCAGGTTCGTCGCGCCGTTCGTCGTATGGCACTTGTTGCAGGACGCGTCCGCGTGCCCGGTCGCCTGCAAGTCGGCCCAGGCGCTCGCGTGCTTCGTCTGCGCCCACTCGGCCTGAACGTCCACGTGGCAGTTGCCACACGTGGTCTGCTTGGTGTCGGGGACCGAGTAACCGAGGAAGGCGGCGTCCCGGACCGGTGCGGCCGGCGTGGCCTTCTCGCTCACGCATCCCACGGCCGACACGGCGGCGACGCACGCCGCGGCGACCAGCAGACGGTTCATCGTATTCCTGAGCATTCCCACCTGCTCCTCTCGCCCTCCCGCAGGGAGTCCGCAGCCGGTGCGCATCCGGTATCCAGCGGCCCGCAACGCGTGGAGAGGCTTCATAGGGTACCCGTGCTGGCTTTCCATTTAGAGGGTCGGTGCCGGCCCGATGGCCGACACTACACGCGACCAGAGGGGTGCAAGTGCAGCGCCTATGCCAACTGCCTCCAAAATCACTAGTTATGGTGCCGCGCAGACTTACGCCTCAGAACAATTACGGACCGCTACTCTACCATTCCCCAACTGTCCCAATACCGGGGTAATACCGGGACACGTTGCGACTCAATTGCCCCGATTGGGACAGGCGCTGGCAGCCGGAATACCCGCCGCCTGGCGCGGCCTCAGGGGACCTGAAGGTGCGATTCACGGGGTATGCGGGGAGTCCACGGCCCCGGTTGCCCTCCCCCGGGTGGTCGAATCCCGAACACCCCGCTTAGTTTACCGGCGGAACCCCGGCTCGCGCCGGCCCACGCCATCAACTCAAGGAGTGCTGCGCATGAGACACGTGATCCTCGCCGCCGCCGTGGCGGCCCTCGCCGCCGTCCCGGTGTCCGCCCAGCAGCCCGCGGCCCGCGACACGGCGCGACATCCGATGATGGGCGGCCAGATGGCCGGTCAGGGGATGGCGGGTATGATGGGAGGGCAGGCCGGCGGGATGGGCTGCTCGATGATGGGCGGGATGATGCACGACAGCGCGATGGGCGGGATGATGGGCGGGATGATGCGGGGAATGGCCCTCGCGCCCGAGCACCTGCTGGCGCGCAAGGCGGCGCTCGGGCTCACGGCCGACCAGGAACGCCGCCTCACGGCGATCCGCGACGCCGCGCGCCCCGCGCACGACGCGGGCATGAGCGCCGCGACGCACCACCAGCAGGAGATCGACGACGTGATGCGCGCGGCCGCGCCCGATACGGCGGCGGTGACGCACCACTTCAACGCCGCGCACGCCGCGATGGGCCAGGCCCACCTCGCGATGCTCCAGTCCGCGGCGCTGGCCCGGGCCGTCCTCACCGACGCGCAGCGACGGCAGGCCGACAGCGTGGCGACGGCGATGGGGTGTGGGATGATGGGCGGGGCGTCGGCCGGCGCGGCGGCGCACAGCCACTAGCGGGGGGACGCGCCGATGGCGATGGGCCGGCTCCCCTGGCCGATCGCCGGGACCGCGGTCGTGGCGATTGCCGCGATCGTGGTCCTCTCCTCCTCGTCCGGCGGT
>JADGQX010000335.1 GCA_017881445.1 Gemmatimonadota bacterium
CGCGGCCGTGATCTTCGCGGGTCCGGCCACGGCGTTGCCGCGGGCCCGGCGCTCGCGCGCGCCGGTCCGCCGCCGGTTGCGGGAGGCGGAGGCCGTGGCGCTCAAGCCCGCCGTGCGCGGGGCCCGGGTGCTGGAGAACACCTGGGTGCGGGCCGAGGTGGACCCGCGCACGGGCGAGCTGGCGCGCCTCTACGACAAGCGCCTGCGCCGCGAGATGCTGCTCCCCGGCGCCAACGCGCTGGTCATGATCCAGGACCAGCCGAAGGACTTTGACGCCTGGAACATCGACGACCTGAAGGGGCGCCGCACGCCGCTCGACCAGACCGTGCGCGTAGGCGTGGTGATGCGCGACGCGCTGGGCGAGTCGGTGCTGGTGGAGCGCTCGGCGCCGGGCGCGAAGGTGCGCCAGACGATCCTGGTCCCGGCCCGCGCCGCGCGCGTGGAGGTCGAGACCGAGATCGAGTGGAGCGCGTCGCACCAGCTGCTCAAGGCGGTGTTCCCGCTCGCCTTCCGCGCCGACAGCAGCTGGGCGGAGATCCCCTACGGCGCCATCTCCCGCCCGACCCGGCCCATGACCCGGCGGGACAGCGCCCGCTTCGAGATGCCCATGCAGCGCTGGGTGGACGCGACCGCCGCGCCCGCCCAGGACGGCGCCCTGGCCGGCGTCGCCTGGGGCGTGGCCGTGGTGAACGACGCCAAGTACGGCTACGACGCCCGCGGCGACACGCTGCGTATCACCCTGCTGCGCAGCCCCAAGTCCCCGGACCCGCAGGCGGACATGGGCACGCACCGGTTCCACTACGCCATCGTGCCCCACACCGGCGACTGGCGCTCCCAGCCGATCGAGGCCGCCGCCGTGGACCTGAACGAGCCGCTGCGCGTGCTGGCGATCGCGCCCGAGGCCGGCACCGGCCCGGGGGGGGGGCGGTCGATCGCCGGGCCCGTCTCCGTCGCCGGCGCGGGCGTGACGCTGGGCGCGGTCAAGCGGGCGGAGGATGGCGATGCGCTCGTGATCCGGCTGGTGGAAACGCACGGCCGGGCCGCCACGGCCGCACTGCGCGTCCGCGGCGCCGCCAGCCTGCTGGAGACCGACCTGCTGGAGCGGCCCACGGGGGCGAGCATCACGGGAGTGGACGGGCTGTTCCGGGTACAGCTCAAGGCCTGGGAGATTCGCACGCTGAAGGTCAGCGTACGCTGAACGGCAACAGCAACGGCAACATCGATCTCACGCAGAGCCGCAGAGACGCAGAGCCGGCTGGGCTAAGAGGCCTGTTAACCGCGGATATCCGGGCAAGGAAACATCTTTCTTTTGGTTAACAACACCGGGGCGGCGCAGGGATCGGGAGCAATCTGAGACGACAGCCACCCTCGCCGGCGCGGCGGCTGGATCCGCTGTCGCTGTTGCCGTTGCTGTTGAACAAAAGAAACAGTCGTCTCGGAAGCCGGACGGCTTGCGGTTGAGTGTGTTGTGATCGGTCGCCGCTCCGCGGCTCTGCGTGAGATGGCTGTTGACGTTGGCCCGCGTGCGCCTCACGCCGGACGGCCGCGTCATGGCCCTGCCATCGGCTCGCCTGGCAGCGCATCGGCGATCGTGGCCAGCATTTCGGCTTCCTTCCACTCGTCCTCGAGCAGCGCGAGCTCGCCCTCCAGGGCCCGGCGCTCCCGCTCCTCGTGCAGCGCCATCTCGAGGGCGATGGTGTGAACCCGATCGAGCATGTGCGGGCCGCCGGCGCCGAGCTGGCTCTGGAAGGCCATCGGGAGCCGCTCCAGGTCTTCCTGCCGGTCCCAGACACGCGGGCGGAAGGGCTTGGTGACGGCTAGATACCCCGGACGACGGACGGGCAGGGCGCTATCCCCTTCGGCAACGGCGCGAACGTAGGCGTCGGCGCCTCCGGCAGCCTCGATCAGTCCGAGCGCCCCGTGGACCTGCGTGTTGCTCGCTCCGTAGACGTTCGACGTCACCAGCGCGCGGCCGGCAACGCGCCGAACCGCTTCGCCGTGCAATACCAGCGGCGGCGTCCTGGCCATCGCCGATGCGCCCAGCGGCGAGCCAAGTCCGAGAGAGTGGGCGACCAGCTTCCGCCGGCGCGTTTCCAGAGCAAGCGGAAGAAGGAGCGTCGGCTCGCTCGACTTCGTCCGGGAGAGGACGGCGCCGAACAGGTGCATCCGGCGGATCAGAATGTCCGATCCAGTCGGCGAATCAGCGGCGGGGACGAGATGGACGACGCGCCGCTGCAGCCGGTACTGCATGGCCGCGTTCCCCCCGTTCCACAGCAGCTGGAACGCGAAGGGGGAAACGATCGAGGCGGCCGCGCCCTGACCGAGGGTCCAAAGCGCGACAGCGCCGCCGATGGTCGCGCCCGCCGCCAGAATGCCCTTCCAGCGACGCCGGCGCAGCTCGTCGCCGTAGCGCCAGGCCGCAAGCTCGCCCTCGAGGGCGCGCCCGATCCGCACGAGCGTGGTGCCATCGGGCAGCCTCGCCAGCCCGATATTCTCCGCCTGCACGCGCGTCCGCGAGTCGCGGAAGAGCCGCTCCAGCGCCTCGACGGGCTCCCACCGCTCCTCGATTGGTACGAGATTCCAGCGGTGACAGGACCGGCACACGACCCAGAGGCGACCCTTCCACGCGTCGAAGGCCAGGCGGCGGCCCAGCGGGAACGCTTCGATGCTGTCGTTGCGGCCCAGCTCGGCCGAGCAGGAAAGGCAGTGCGCATGCATGGCCGATCCAGCCGGCGGGGCGCCCATGCTGCGCGGCTGGTTCGGAGATAGGATCCCGGTGCTGGTCATCAGGCCATGCCGGGCGCTCCGAGCGCGACGATCACTTTTCGCTCAGTGAGCGATCGAGGGGGCATCTTCGCCATTGTCGGCCTGACATCGACGGGTGACAGAAGGGACCGCCACAAGGTACACTACGGCCGATCTGCGCGGAACGCAGTCATGAACACGAGCACGGGTCGACAAGGGGGCTGACCGGATGTCGATGGCAGATCGAAGGGAACGCTCGAGCGCGATCGAGCGCGCGGGCGGTCAGGCTGCATGGGGATTCGCCCGCGCGGGCGTGGCGCTCGCCACGCTCGTCCTCGCGACCGGATGCGTGGACGCGCAGCCCAAGCCGGCGGAACCGGGGCTGGGTCCCGCTCCCGTGTCCGCTCGCGCGCCATCGCCCGGGCCGGCCGCGGACTCGCTGCACATCTTCCTGATGACGTTCGGCCCGGGCAAAGACGTCTGGGAGCACTTCGGGCACAGCGCGATCTGGGTCCACGACCCCGTGCGCCACACCGACCAGGCGTACAACTACGGGATGTTCGACTTCAGCCAGGCGCACTTCTACCGCCGCCTGATCGAAGGGAAGATGCTGTACTGGATGCAGGGGTTCGACGCGCTGCGCTTCGCCGACCTCTACACCCGCGCCGACCGTTCCGTGTGGGTGCAGGAGCTGGCGCTCACTCCGGCGCAGCGGGAGGCGCTGCGCCAGTTCCTCGCCTGGAACGAGCTGCCGGAGAACCGCTTCTACGGCTACGACTACTACCGCGATGGCTGCGCCACGCGCGTGCGCGATGCGCTCGACCTCGTGCTCGGCGGCCGGATCTACGCGCAGACGCACCGGCTGCCATCGCGGAGCACCTACCGTTCGCTTTCGCTCGAGCTGGTCGAGGACGATCCCGCGGCCTATACGGGGATCACACTCGGCCTCGGCCGGCCCACCGACGAGCCGATCTCGCTCTGGGAAGAGATGTTCCTTCCCCTCAAGCTGCGCGACACGATTCGCGGCGTGACCGTGCCGGCGGCCGACGGGCGCACCGTGCCGCTGGTCGCCTCCGAGCGCACGGTCTACGCGAGCACGCTGCCCGCCGAGCTTAGCGTCCCGCCGGAGCGGACGTGGATGTACCTGGTGCTCGGAGTCGCCATCGCCCTGGTACTGGGCACGTTGGCCGAGGGGGCGCGCGGCGGGAGGCGGACACCACGGGCGCCGACCCGGGCGTCCGGGCCGGCTCGCGCGCGCTCCGCCGCCGCGCGA
>JADGQX010000115.1 GCA_017881445.1 Gemmatimonadota bacterium
ATCAGGGAGAGGGGGCTGTTCCCGTACATGCCGCTGCCGTTCGCCGACCAGGCGGAAGGGGGCATGCTCTTTCCCGCCATGATCACCGGGCCCCTGCCGCGGCTGGTGCGCTTCGATGTCGATTTCGACTTGCCCGAGCAATTCCTACCCGACGCGGCCCCGGCGATCTATCTGACCACGCGCCCGGATCTGGGCGATATAGCCAAGGGTCGGCTGATCACGATCGACAACTACTACGAGATCTTCAATGGCATTATCAACCCGAAGCAATTGGAGGGCCTGAGACTCTTGTTGACGCAGTTTCCGCAGCAGCAGTTCAATGCAACCGAGGACCGGCGCACCGATCGGCCCAGTCTGGGCGTGGCGTGTTTCGATTGTCACGCCAATGGCCATACCAACGGGGCCAACCATCTGGTGGGCGACATCCGGCCTCAGGAATTCAGGCATCGCATCGAGACGCCGACATTGCGGGGCTTGAACATCCAGCGGCTCTTCGGCTCGCAGCGTGCCCTCAAGACCGTGGAGGACTTCACGGAATTCGAGCAGCGGGCGGCATACTTCGATGGCGACATAGCCCAGGCTGCCAAGAAAGGGGTCAACCCGCTGGAAAGAGGATCACAGGTTCAATTCATGGCGGAGTTCCTGGCGATCCTGGATTTTCCTCCGGCCCCGAAGCTGAACGTGTACGGCCGCCTGGACCGCGCCAGCTCCAGCCCGGACGAGCTACGCGGCGAGGCGATCTTCAACGGCAAAGCCCAGTGCGCCTCGTGTCATCCCGCTCCGTACTACACCGACAACAGCATGCACGACCTTCAGGCGGAGCGCTTCTACAAGCAGGAAATGGCCAACGGCATGATGATGGCCCGTGACGGCAAGATCAAAACGTTTCCACTGCGCGGGATCAAGGACTCCCCGCCCTACCTGCACGACGGGCGCTGCTTCACGCTCGAGGATACCGTGGAGTACTTCAACCTCGTGCTGCAATTGCAGCTGAACGCCCGGGAGAAGAAGGACCTCGTGGCCTTCATGCGGGCGCTGTAGGCCCACCGGCCGGCCCGAGAAGCATCCGACGGGCGGGGCGCACCCCCGCCCGGCGGCGCCCTCGACCCTTACGGCGCCGCCTTCCTCGCCGGCGTGACCACGGGCAGCGTCAGGTGCGACGCGCCGTACACGCGCTGGCGGGCCGAGCGGTAGTCGCCGGCCTTCGCCTGGAAGATGTTGGGCACGAACGTCTGCGGATTCCGGTCGATCACGGGGAACCACGTGCTCTGCACCTGCA
The DNA here is from genome assembly GCA_017881445.1 of Gemmatimonadota bacterium. Classification (GTDB taxonomy): domain Bacteria; phylum Gemmatimonadota; class Gemmatimonadetes; order Longimicrobiales; family RSA9; genus JADGQX01. Next base: position 1,280 of record JADGQX010000115.1, read on the forward strand.
CCATGATCCGATGCCCCGCCCGGAAGGTGTAGTCCTGCGTGTGCAGGTCGATGTTCACCTTCGTCGGCTGGTTGGGCACGAACGGCACCGGTTTCTGCCACCCCTCGCGGTAGCGCCCGCGGAACGCGTCGTTGGCCACCATCAGCTGCCAGCCGTTCAGCTTCGCCTCGGGCATCCCCGTCTCGGGGTAGACGTCGATCAGCTTCACGATCCAGTCGCTGTCGGTCCCCGACGTGGCGACGACCAGGTGCGCGGCGATGTCGCCGGCAATGGTGACGTCCTCGGTCAGAGGCTGCGTCACGAAGCCCAGCACGTCCGCCCGGTCGTCCACGAAGCGCTGGTCCTCGAGCAGCCAGGTGTACCAGCCCGAACCGCGCGGGTCGTACGTCGGCTGGATCGGCCGGTGGCGATAGGGCACCGGGTGCGCCGGATCGCTGACATACTCCGAGTATGCGACGCCGCCCGTCCTCGTACCCGTGGCCGTCTGCGCCTGCGTCTGCGTCTGCGTCCGTTGAGGCTTGTCCCAGCTCAACGCGCCACCCGGCGTGAGATAGACGTCCCGGCTCGTGACGCCGGTGCGAGGCGGCCAGGAGTCCCAGGTCTCCCACGTGTTGTCGCCCGCCTGGAAGGTGATCGCCTCGGGCTGCCTGAGGTCGCCCCGGTCCTTCAGGTAGTACGCGAAGAAGGGCGCCTGGATCTTCTCGCGGTAGTACTGTGCCGTGGCCGAGCCGAAGTCGATGTCGCCCAGCTTCTGCCCCGGGCCGCCGGACCAGCCGCCGTGGCGCCAGGGTCCGACCACCAGGAAGTTCTTGTGAGCCGTATCGAACTGCTCCAGGTGCCGGTAGATCGTGATCGGCCCGTAGAAGTCCTCCTGGTCCCACCACCCCGCCACGTTCAGCGTGGGCACGGTCACGCTCCGCAGCGAGGGGATGAGCGTCTGCCGTTGCCAGAAGGCATCGTAGTCCGGGTGTGCGACGTAGTCGTTCCAGGTCGGGATCTTCCCGTGCAGGTACTTCGCGTTCACGTTCGAGAGCGGGCCCAGCACCAGGTACCACTGGTAGGTATCGTAGCGGTCGAACGAGAACTGCTCGTTCTCCTTCGACGTCTCCATCATGGCCGCGTACTCGAAGCCGTAGCTCAGCCGGAACGCGCCCTGGTGGTGGAAGTCGTCGCCCAGCCACATGTCCGCGGGCGAGGCCTGCGGCGATGCCGCGCGCAGCGCCGGGTGCGGCCGGATCAGCGCCATTGCCGTCAGCCAGCCATCGTACGACACGCCCAGCATCCCCACCCGGCCGTTGTTCCCCGCCACGTTCTTCGTCAGCCAGTCGATGGTGTCGTAGGCGTCGCTGCCCTCGTCGATGCACGTCCTGGCCGCCAGCGCCGCATCCGTGCAGGCCGGGCGCTGCATGACGAACTGTCCCCCCGAGCCGTAGCGCCCGCGGATGTCCTGGAAGGTGAAGATGTAGCCGTCGTCCGCCAGCTCCCGGTTGGCCGCCCCCGGCCCGAAGCTGTTGGCGAAGCCCCCGATCCCGTACGGCGTCCGGTGGAAGATGATCGGCAGCGGCGCGTGCTCGCCCCTGGGAGCGTATACGACCGTGTGCAGCGACACGCCATCCCGCATCGGGATCATGACCTCGGTCCGGTCGAAGGCCGCGGCCGGGCCCGACTGCTGCGCGCGCGCGGGCGCAACCAGCAGCAGCGGGAGCAAGGCGATCGGCGCGAGCAAGACGCAGGTACCCTTCAGCATGGTTGACTCCGCACGTGGATGGCTGGGCAGGAAGGGGGCGAGATCCTGGCAACGTTGCGGAGGCGAATGCCGCAGTCAAGCTCTACCGCGCCCGGAACAGGCACACGCCGGGCGCTTCGTCGCGGCTGCCGGAAGTGCCGCACAATCTCTTGATCTTGTGTGCGCACGCGGCTAAGCTCGGCCCGAAACGTTCATGATCGACACGGCCCGCGAGAAACGATGAGACGCACGGAGCGAAGCCGGCTGCACAGACTGCCCAGGCGCGGGTCCCACGACGCCGGGACCATTCATGCGATCCTCGACGCCGCGTTCCTGGCGCACGTCGGCTTCGCGGTGGATGGCCAGCCGTTCGTGATCCCGACGTTGTACGGCCGGGACGGGGATCGCCTTTACCTGCACGGCTCCGCGGCCAGTCGCATGCTGACCAGGCTGGCGGGTGGGGTGGCGGCCTGCGTCACGGTGACGCTGGTGGACGGGCTAGTCCTGGCCCGCTCCGCCTTCCACCACTCCATGAACTACCGATCGGTCGTGGCGTTCGGCACCGCCCGCGCCATCGCGGACCCGGAAGGGAAGACGCGAGCGCTGCGCATCATCTCCGATCATCTGCTCCAGGGGCGGTGGGATGACGTGCGCCCCCCGACCGCCAGGGAGCTGAAGGCGACGTCGGTCCTCGAGTTCGTCGTCGACGAGGCCTCGGCCAAGGTCCGCGAGGGGCCACCCCTGGACGACGAGACGGACTACGACCGCGCCGTCTGGGCCGGCGTCCTTCCCCTGCGCCTGCAAGCGGGCGATCCCGTGCCGGATCCGCGCCTGGCGGACTCCGTCGCGCCCCCCGGCTACCTGGAGCGATTCGCGTCCCGGTGACGCCCGCACCGATACCGACTCCGGACACTTCGGGACCTCGATGAGCCAGGAGCCGCCGAGCGGGCGGACCACTACACGTTCCTGGAGAAGGTTTTGGGCGCCAACTGAGCCCTTGGCGACGACGTCGGTGGCTCCGCCCCGGGATGCGGGCCACCCGGGCCGGACCGTCGGCGGGCCTCCCCACGCTCAGGGATTGGGCCCGATGACTTCCACCGTCAGGCTGTCGCGGTTTTGCGGATAATCCCTGGGGACGATGCGGAGCGTGGTCTCGCCGACGGCGAGGCCGCGCAGTATGGCGACGGTGTCGGAAGCCGCTCTCACCGTCGCGAAGGCGTTGGAGGAAAGCGAGAACGTGACGGCCCGCCCGACGGCCGGGCAGTCGCTTATGGTGGCGGCGTAGACGCTCGCGCTGTCGCCGACGGCGACGAAGACGAACCCGTCGGCGGGCCTGACATCGAGGGCGGCGAGAGTGCAGCCGGCGAGCTTGTCCGAGTTGCAGCTACCGAGATAGCAAGCGGCGCCGATGGTGGCGGCAGCTGCGACGATGATCAGGGCGGGGCGTTTCACGGGCGTGTCCCGGTTGCGGTGCGCGATGATGGAGTCTGCCATCGTGCGTGCCCGCCCGCAACGATACGACCTCTGCCGCTATTCCACCGTCACCGACTTGGCCAGGTTCCGCGGCATGTCCACGTTGCACCCGCGCATGACGGCGATGTGGTAGGCGAGCAGCTGCAGCGGCACGGTCGCGAGGACCGGCGTGAGCAGGTCGATGGCGCGCGGGATCGGGATGACGTGGTCCACCATGCCGTCCAGCTCGGTGTCGCCCTCGGTCACGACCGCGATGATGCGCCCGCCGCGGGCCTTCACCTCCTGCACGTTCGACAGCACCTTGCTGTAGACGCCATCCTGGGGCGCCACGATGACCACGGGCATGTTCTCGTCGATGAGCGCGATGGGCCCGTGCTTCATCTCGGCGGCCGGCAGTCCCTCGGCGTGGATATAGCTGATTTCCTTCAGCTTGAGCGCGCCTTCCAGGGCGGTGGGGTAGTTGTAGCCGCGGCCCAGATAGAGGAAGTTGGTGGCGCTCTTGTAGATGCGGGCGATCTCGCGAATGGCGTCGTCCAGCTCCAGCACGCGCTCCACCTGCTCGGGCAGGCGACGCAGCGCCGCCACGATCTCCCGGCCCTGCAGCACCGAGAGCGTCCGCAGGCGGCCCATCAGCAGCGTGAACTGCGCCAGGGCCACGACCTGGCTGGTGAAGGCCTTGGTGGAGGCGACGCCGATCTCCGGGCCCGCGTGCAGGTACATGCCGAAGTCCGACTCGCGCGCGATGGTGGACCCCACCGCGTTCACGATCCCCATCACGATGGCGCCCCGCCGTTTGGCCTCGCGCATGGCGGCCAGCGTGTCGGCGGTCTCCCCCGACTGCGAGATGGCGATACAGAGCGTGTTCTCGTCCACCACGGGATTGCGGTAGCGGAACTCGGAGGCGTACTCCACCTCCACCGGCACCCGTACCAGCTCCTCCATCATGTAGCCGCCCAGCAATCCGGCGTGCCACGACGTGCCGCAGGCGGTCACGATCACCCGCTTGATTCCCTTGAGCTCCGCGGCCGAAAGCGTGATCCCACCCAGCCGGACGGTGCCCTCTTCCTCCAGCAGGCGGCCGCGCATGGTGTTGCGCAGCGTCTCGGGCTGCTCGAAGATCTCCTTCATCATGAAATGCTCGAAGCCGCCCCGCTCGATGGCCTCCAGGTCCCACTCGATCTGCTTCACTTCCTTCGAGATCGCACCGCCTGCCAGCTCGGTGATGTTGTAGCCGTCCCGCCGCAGCACGGCGATCTCGCCGTCGTCCAGGTAGATCACCTGCCGCGTCTGGGCCAGCACGGCGGCGACGTCGCTGGCGATGAAGTACTCGCCGTTCTCGCCGATCCCCAGCAGCAGCGGGCTCCCCTTCCGCGCCGCCACCAGCGTGTCGGGGTCCCGGCTGCTCATGATCGCCAGGCCGTACGCGCCCTCCACCTGCGTCAGCGCCGCCCGGACCGCGCCCTCCAGCCCGCCCCCGTCGTACGCCTCCTCGATCAGGTGCGCCACTACCTCCGTGTCCGTCTCGGACCGGAACACGTGCCCCAGCTGCTGCAGCTTCTGCCGCAGCACCGCCGCGTTCTCGATGATGCCGTTGTGCACGATGGCGATCTCGCCCGTGCAGTCCAGGTGCGGGTGCGCGTTGATGCGGTTCGGTGCGCCGTGCGTCGCCCAGCGCGTGTGCGCGATCCCCAGATTGCCGTGCGGCGCCGATCCGTTCGCCAGGTGCAGCTCCAGCTCGGCGATCTTGCCCACCGCCTTGCGCGTCTCCAGGTGTCCCTGCTCCAGCACCGTCACCCCAGACGAGTCGTACCCGCGGTACTCCAGCCGGTGCAGTCCCTCGAGGAGCAGCGGCACGGCGTTGCGATCCCCGATGTAGCCCACGATCCCGCACATGGTGGCACGTCCCTCTGAGTATTGTCGGCGTTTTGCGCCAGATTACTGCAAGTCCGGCGCCAGCTACCCGCCGCCAAGCCCACCCCTACAAACACCTGGCGCGCAACGACTACGGCCGAGATCCCGGCGCGGCACACGTCCCTGGTTCTCGCAGAGCCGCGGAGGGGCGGAGAAGGGCCCCGGGCCCGTCAAGCTCCGGCCAGCCCGCAGGCCGGCCGGGACCGGCTTACTGTTGTCGTTGTTGAATTTAACTACAACACAGGTCGTCTCTGACGCCCGGCAAACCGCGTTACGCCATGCACCCCTCCGCTCCTCCGCGCCACCGCGTGAACCAGGGGTGTGTGCCCCGTACGGACGCGTGCGGGCCGCCCGCGGACGCAGCCCCTAGGCCTGGGCCGCGAGCGCCTGCCGCGCCGCCTCCACGAGGCCGGCGGCGCCCTCGCGCGTCGGCGCCTCGGCGATGATGCGCAGGATCGGCTCGGTGCCGGAAGCGCGCAGGTGCAGCCATTTGCCGTCAGCGGGCCAGGCGAGGCGGAGGCCGTCCTGGCGGTCCACGTCCGGTGCATCCAGCTCGCGCTCGAGGGTGGCGTAGGCGCCGGCCAGCTCGCCCGCATCGCGCGGCAGCTTGTCCTTGACGATGATGTACCGGCGCTGCTCGCCAACGAGCCCGGAGAGCGGCTTGCCGGTTTCCAGCATCAATTGAAGCACCAGCGCAGCGGCTACGGCGGAATCGCGGGTGAGGTGCACGTCCGGCAGGATGACGCCGCCGTTTCCCTCACCGCCCACGATGGCGCCTACCGCCTCCATCCGCCGGGCCACGTTGATCTCGCCCACGGAAGCGCGCTCCAGCGTGATGCCGTGCTCCTGGCAGATGTCCTCCAGGACGCGGGAGGTGGAGAGGTTGGTGACGACGGGTCCCTCCCGGTGGCGGAGCACCAGCTTGGTGGCCAGCGCCAGGGTGAAGTCCTCGCCTATGGCGTGGCCGCTCTCGTCCACCAGGGAGAGGCGGTCGGCATCCGGGTCCGTGGCCATGCCGATGTCGGCGTGGGTGAAGCGGACGTGCTCCTCCAACTCGGCCAGGTTCTCCGCCACCGGCTCGGGCGGGCGGTGGAAGCGACCGCTCGGCTCCAGGTTGATGCCGTGGACCTCGCAGCCCAGGGCCTTGAGGATGCGGGGCAGCAGCACCACGCCCGCCCCGCTGATGCAGTCGAGCGCCACGTTGAAGTGACGTGCCCGGATGGCCTCGACGTCGATGTAGGGAATGGCGAGGACGGCCTCGATGTGGCGCTTGACGGCATCTTCCCGCGGCGAGACGCGCCCCAGCACATCCCAGGCGGCATAGGCAATGGGCCGGTCGTTCAGGAACTGCCGCATCTCGGCCGCCTGGTCGCCGTCCAGGAACATGCCATCCGAGGAGGCGAGCTTCAGTGCGTTCCATTGCACGGGGTTGTGGCTCGCCGTAACCACGATGGCGCCATCGGCGTGCTCGCCGCGGATCGCGAAGAGCGTGGTGGGCGTGGGCGCGAGTCCGATGTCGATGACGTCGCAACCCACGGATTGCAGCGCCGCACCGGCCGCTCGGGCGAACATCGGCCCCGACGTCCGCGAGTCGCGGCCGAGCACGATCTTCGGACGGCGCCCGGTGACGAATTGTCGCACCCACGAGCCGTAGGCGGCCGCGAAGTGGGCGATCACTTCGGTATTGAGCGACTCGCCCACGCGCCCGCGTACGCCGGAGACGCTGACCATCAGGTCTTTCGGGATCTCGAACGCCATTGCATCCCCGTGGGGCCGGTTCGTGGAAAAGGCCGCCTCCCGGGCGGCCTTCAGCGCCAACATGATATCTCGCCCGGGGCGAGTGTCAAGCTACGGGCGGGCGCGTCCCAGGGCGGCGCCGGCCGCATCCCAGGCCAACACCAGACCCACGAGCCGAGGGGGCACATCGTCGCCGCCGGCCCGCGCCGCCAGCGAAAGGGCGGCGGCGGCGGCGGCCAGCTCGCCCAGCCCCAGTGTGGCCGCATCCGCGGCCAGGGCATCGCCCAGGCGCGCCACGTCTGCGTGGTCCGCCGCCGCCGCGGCCGCCAGGGCGTCCCGCACCAGCCCGGGCGCCTCGGCCAGGAAGCGGTCGGTCAGCGCACGCCGGGCGGCGGGCGTCAGCCCCTCCAGCGCCTCGCCCGGCGCCGGAGGGGCGTCGTCGCCCGATACGCTCACAGTCCCTCCACCAGCAGAGCCTCCATGGCGTCGGGGTTGTCCGCGTTGAGCCAGTGGCCCCCGGGCACGTCCTGCACGGTGACGCGGCCATTCTCGCGCCCCAGCTCCCGCATGCGCGCCGCCACTTCCGGCGGCACGACGTCGGAGGACGCGGCCCGCACGAAGTGGATGCGCAGGCCCGCGGGCGGGTCCGCCACCACGCCGCGCAGGTCCGCGCGGAAGAAGTCCAGCAGCAGCGCCTCCATGGCGTCCAGGTCCAGGCGCCAGCGCAGCCCGCCCCCCGGCGACGGCTCCAGGTTGGTGGACACCCACTGTGCCACGCCCTTGGGTAGCCCCTCCGCCTCCAGCGCCGCCAGCGCCTCGCCCCGGTCGGCGAACGGGCCGGGGTGGCGCCGCAGCAGCGCCAGCATGCGCCAGGCGCTGCCGCGGGGCGTGGGCACCGGGTCCGGCAGCGAGTCGATGATCCAGAGCTGCTCCAGCCCCGCCTCGACGCCGTGCTCCCGGGCGAACATGAGCGCCACCTTGCCGCCGAAGGAGTGGCCCAGCATCGCCGTCGCCGGCAGCCCCGTCGCCCGGACCAGCGTGTCCACGTCCTGCGCCGCGGCGGCGATGGTGTGGGGCGGCGGGAATGCGCCCGACCGGCCGTGCTCCCGCAGGTCCACCAGCAGCGCGCCCCACTCGGGCCGCCGGCGGACTACGCGCCGCGCGATGGACGCCCAGTTCCGCCCGGCGCCGTAGATGCCGTGCAGCACGTAGAGCCAGCGCCCGGGCTCCGCCCCGGGCGAGGCCGTGACGCGGTCGTGGTGCAGGATCGGTGCGCTCAAGGGTGCTTCCCGGTTCCGGTCGCGCGGGTTTGCAGCCGGGCCGCGCTTCCCGTCGTACGACGTGGCGACCGGGCGACGGGGCGACGGGGCGACGGGGCGACGCGGCGGCGTGGCCACGCCGGGCCGCAAGCTAGTGGCGGCGTGTCGCCGCCGCACGCCCGCGTTGCTCCAGCGGCTCCGGACGCCCTATTGTTCGGGGCGCACGTCGCCCCGGACGTCCCGGCGCGGCGCTTCCCCGCAACGAGGCCGCCTCCATGAGCGACCCGCGTTACCGCTTCGCCACCCGCGCCATCCACGCCGGCCAGCATCCCGACGCGGAGTCCGGCGCCATCATGACGCCCATCTACCAGACCTCGACCTACGTGCAGGACGCGGTGGGCAGCCCCCGCGGCGGCCACGAGTACGCCCGCGTCACCAATCCCACCCGCACGGCGCTGGAGCAGAACGTGGCCGCGCTGGAGGGCGGCACCCACGGCATGGCCTTCGCCAGCGGGCTGGCCGCCATCGAGGCGCTGGTCAAGCGCCTCTCGGCCGGCGACCACGTGGTCTACGAAGAGAACGTCTACGGCGGCACCCACCGCATGTTCCAGCTGGTGCTGGCGCGCCTCGGGCTGGAGTTCACCCCCGTGGACACCCGCGACCCCGACGACGTGCGCAGGGCGCTCCGGCCGAACACGAAGCTGATCCACCTGGAGACGCCCACCAACCCCATGATGCGGGTGACGGACCTGCGGGCCGTGGCCGCGATCGGCCGGGAGCGCGGCATTCCCGTGGTGGTGGACAATACCTTCGCCTCACCTTATAACCAACAACCACTTGCACTTGGCGCGACGGCCGTAGTGCACTCCTCCACCAAGTACCTGAACGGCCACTCGGACGTCATCGGCGGCATCGTCGTCACCAGCGACGACGCCATGGCCGACGAGCTCCGCTTCATGCAGAAGGCGACAGGGGGCGTCCCCGGCCCCATGGACTGCTGGCTCGTGCTCCGGGGTACCAAGACGCTGCAGGTGCGCATGGAGGCACACAACCGCAACGGCCAGCGAATTGCCGAGTTCCTGCTGGAGCACCCGCGCGTGCAGGCCGTGCACTATCCCGGGCTGCCGTCGCACCCGCAGCACGAGCTGGCGCGGCGGCAGATGCGCGGCTTCACCGGGATGATCTCGGTGGAGGTGGGCAGCGAGGCCGCCGCCAGGTCGCTGCTCCAGGGCACGCGGCTCTTCGCCCTGGCCGAGTCGCTGGGCGGCGTGGAGAGCCTGATCAGCTACCCGATCCTCATGACGCACGCGTCGGTCCCGGCCGAGATGCGCGAGCGGCTCGGCATCACCGACCGCCTCGTGCGCCTGAGCGTCGGCATCGAGGACCCCGAGGACCTCATGGAGGACCTCGACCAGGCGCTGAAGGAGGCATAGGGTTTCGCGCTCGCGCTCGCGCTCGCTCTCGGCCGTATCGGCGCCTGACCGAAGCCGGGATGCTGGCCGGACCCGGTACCCGGATACGCCACTGAAACCAGTTCGTCGTCCCGGTCGTAGGCGTGGTTGGAACAACGCCCCAGATGACGTGCAAGGAGTCCAATGCAGACCTCCGAATCGATCCGCGCGCGCCGCATCCTGAAAGCCATCGCCCCGGCGACCTGGGAGCATCCGGCGGATCGTGCGGCCTTGCAGGCCCTGAGACGGGTGCCCGGCTTCGATACGGTGCTCAAGAAGTTGTTCGGCGCCTTCGGCGAGAAGCCGGTCCGGCTGGCCTTCCAGGCCAATGCGGTCCGCGTCTCCGACAAGCAGTTCCCCGCCCTGCACCGCCGCTGGCTCGAAGTCCAGGAAACGATGGACGCCCCCAAGCCCTACGAGCTGTTCGTTTCCCAGACACCCATCGTGAACGCCGGCGCCTACGGCATGGACCGCCCCTTCGTCGTCTTGAACTCCGGCACGCTGGGACTGCTGAACGACGAGGAGACGACGTTCATTCTCGGCCACGAGCTCGGCCACATCATGTCCGGCCACGTTCTCTACCGCACCATGACGGTGCTGCTGCTCAAGCTGGCCGAGCTGGGCTTCCCGGTCATCGGGCTGGCCGCCCGCGCGGTGCTGCTCGGGCTGCTCGAGTGGTCGCGCAAGGCCGAGCTGTCCTCCGACCGTGCCGGGCTGCTGGCCACCCAGAACCCCGAGGCCGCCCTGGGCGCCATGCTCAAGCTCGCGGGCGGGGGCGACGCCGCGGACACGAGCCTGAACGAGTTCCTGAAGCAGGCCGACGAGTACCGCAACGAGGGCGACGCCCTGGACGCCGTCTTCAAGGTGCTGAACCTGCTGGGCGCGACCCACCCGTTCCACGTGCTGCGCGCCGCCGAGCTGCGCGACTGGGTGGAGAAGGGCGAGTACGACCGCGTGCTGCGTGGGGAGTACCGGCACCGCACCGACGACTCGACGCCCTACACCGAGGATGTCGCCGCCGCCGGCCGGGCCTACCGGCAGGGTGCCAAGGACATGCTGGACCAGCTGGGCGACGCCGCTCGCCGCATGCGCACCAGCTTCACCGACGGCTTTAAGAAGCCGCAGTAGCGCGGAGGAGCCGCCATGGCGTTCGGCCACCTCGATCCCCAGGGGATGCTCGCGATCTTCGGCGTCATCGTGGTGCCTTCGGTCACCATCGCCACGCGCCTGCTCATCCGGCCCATTACCGACGCCGTGATCCGCCTGCGAAGCGCCGGCAATCCGCCGGCGCCCGCCCCCGAGGACGCGCGCATCGCGCTCCTGGAGGAAGAAATGCAGCAGCTCCGCGAGGAGCTCGACCACGTGCGCGTCGCCGCCCGTTTCGATGCCCAGCTGCACGCGGCCGCCCAGTCCGAACCCCCGCGCCTGTCCGGCGCCGCATCCTGAGGAGGAATCGTGGACGGTGGTGAGATCATTGGAGCGATGGCCGTCTTTGCCGTCCTCGTGGTACCGTCTCTGGGGCTGACCGCCCGCTTCGCCCTCAAGCCGATCGTGGAATCGATTCTGCGCATCCGGGACGGACTGGACCGGCAGAGGCCGATGGTCGAGGATCCCCGCGTCGCCTCGCTGCAGCAGGAAGTCCTGGAGCTGCGTGAGACCGTGGACCGTCTCGCCGCCGCGGCCGAGTTCGATGCCCAGCTCCGGGTCGGCGCCGCCGCCCCCCAGCTGCCCCGGGCCTAGGGCACGACATGAACCCGAGTGACCTGGTCCAGCTCATCGGCGTCAGCACGGTGTGTGTGGCGGGGCTGATCGGTGTGGCCGGCCTGGTCGTGCGGGTCGTGATCGTGCCCGTCGCCAGGGCGAAGCTCGCGACCGCCGCGGCGCAGGCACAGTCACAGTCGTCCGACACCGCCCGCCTCGAAGGGCGCATGGACGCGCTGGAGGAGGAGGTCCGGCGCCTGGGCGATTCGTTCGAGCGCGTGGCCGCCACGGCCGAGTTCGACGCCCAGCTCCGCGCTGGCGGCGCGCCGCCGCCGCGACTGCCCAGCGCCTAGGAGGGACCGATGAATCCCGACTCCATCGCCGAGCTGATTGCCGTCGTCGGCCTCATTCTGATCCCGTCACTCGGCCTGACCGCCCGCTTCGCGCTCAAGCCCATCATCGAGAGCATGCTGAAGATTCGTGAAACCCTCGACCGGCAGCGGCCATCCGCGGAGGACCCGCGCCTGGCCGCCATCGAAGCGCGGCTGGCGGG
>JADGQX010000116.1 GCA_017881445.1 Gemmatimonadota bacterium
GCGCTGTTGAAGATCGCGCTCTGCAGCGCCCCCGCCTTGAGCAGCGCCTCTTCCGCCTGCTTGCGCGCGGTGTTGTCGGTGCCGATCAGCAGGTAGCCGATGATGGCGTTCTGCGCGTCGCGCAGCGCCGTGACCGACACCACCGCGGGGAAGCGGCTGCCGTCCTTGCGGATATAGGTCAGCTCGTAGATGTCCTCGATGCCGCGCGAGGCCTTGAAGACCAGCGCCTCGAAGCCGGGGGTGATCGCGGTGCCGAGCTCGACGCTGAGCGCCTTGGCCCGCGCGATCACTTCCTGCGGATCGGAGATATCGGCGGGCGTGATCTTGTTCATCACCTCGGCGGCCGTGTAGCCCAGCATGCGCTCGGCGCCCACGTTGAAGATCTGGATCACGCCATCCGCGTCCGTGGCGATACTCGAGAAGTTCGCGCTGTTGAAGATCGCGCTCTGCAGCGCCCCCGCCTTGAGCAGCGCCTCTTCCGCTTGCTTGCGGGCGGTGTTGTCGGTGCCGATCAGCAGATAGCCGATGATGCCGTCCTGCTCGTCGCGCAACGCCGTCACGGACACCACGGCCGGGAAGCGGCTGCCGTCCTTGCGGATGTAGGTCAGCTCGTAGATGTCCTCGATGCCGCGCGAGGCCTTGAACACCAGCGCCTCGAAGCCAGGGGTGATCGGCGTGCCCAGCTCGACGCTCAGCGCCTCCGCGCGCGCGACCAGCTCCTGCGGATCGGAGATGTCGGCCGGCGTGATCCGGTTCACCACGTCGGCGGCCGCGTAGCCCAGCATCCGTTCCGCGCCGACGTTGAAGATCTGGATGACGCCCATGGCGTCGGTGGCGATACTTGAGAAGTTGGCGCTGCTGAAAATCGCACTCTGCAGGGCGCCGGTTTTCAGCAGATTCTCACTGTGGAGTTCATCATTGTCGACATCAGAGGCGTCGGCGAGACTCCTGTATGCGCTGGCCATGGTCCCCTGACTCCTCATTTTTGCCGTACTGAGCGAACGCCGCGGACTGCAGCGCGAGCCGATGGAATCGGATTCGACGGAGTAGCGAACATCATACTGCATAGATCGGTCCGCCGCGGCCCCTCGGGAACCGGCTCAAAATCCGGCCCGCCGACGCGGGCCGCCGCCCCAGCGTTCAGCGCGGCGCGGCGCCAATCTCGCCCGCCCGCGGCGCCGCAGGCGCGGCCGGCAGGGCGGTCCAGCTCATGAGGGCGTTCCAGACGAGCGGGAAGGTGGCCTGGCCGAGGAAGCGGTGCAGGGGGTTGAAGGTGAAGGCGAGGACGCGGCCCTTGCCGACGGGCACGTCGAAGATGGCGCCCTGACCCACGATTTCGGCCTCGTTGCGGACCATGCCGGAAACCACGTACGGGGCGTCCTCAGGCTTGCCGGCGTTCCCTCCCGGGCCCGCGCCACCGCCAGAGCGGGACAGTGGAATAGTGGGAGCGGGGGCGGCCCCCGGGCTCGCGGCGGAATCCGCGGTTGCGGCCGCCGAAGGTGCGTCGGCCCCCCGTGTAGCCGAGGTCGCAGACTCCCGCTGTCCCGCTGTCCCGCTGTCCCCATCAGCCGCACCCGCGGCCGCCCCCCTCCCCAGCATCGCCCCCGAATCGGGCCTGGGCCTCTCCTTGGTCCCTTACTGCAGCACCACCATGCCGCTGTCGCGCTCGGCCACCTGGTAGAGGGGGTCGTTGCGCTTGAAGATGGTGAGCACCTCGGGATAGCCGTAGAGCAGCGGGTGCGTGGGGCGCAGTGCCCGCGCCCGCACGATGCTGCCCGGGTGGAAGAGGGTGGGGGCCGGGTGCGGGTCCAGGGGGCGGGCGATGCCGCTCTCGGCCACCAGCCGGGTGGCGTTGGCGAAGGAGAGGACCACGCCGCCCTCGTCCAGGAAGCGCTGGAGTCCGGCCATGCCCTGGAAGCCGGGGCCGCCCGTGATGTCGGGTGAGGCCGCGGGCGAGCCGAGGTTGGGCGTCGCCTTCGATTTCTCGAAGGGGAGCGGCCCCCACTTCGAGTCCACCTCGTGCATGAGCTGCTCGAGCGCGCCGCCGGTATTGGGCAGCAGGATGACGTCGAAGCGCCGGCGCAGGCCGCCCTTCGCCCCGCGGCGCAGGTCGTCCTTGTCAATACCGGTGTAGGGGATGCCGCGCTGCTCGAAGGTGTAGCGGGCCCAGCCCTCGTCGCGGGTATCGCTCCAGCTGTGGTAGATGGCGACGCGGGGCAGGTCCACGCGGTGGCTGGCCACGGCCGGCGTGGCCGCGGCCGCGACCAGCGGCAGGGCGAAGCGCGAGCCGAGCTGGCGCGCCAGCTCGTCGCTCACGTCCTCGAGCACCAGGGAGCCGGCGGGGTAGTCGCGGCCGGCATCCCTGAAGGGCGACGTCGCCTGGGAGACCCGCGCCGAGGGCGCCGACCCGCGCAGCCAGTACAGTCCGGTCGGCACCTCGGCCTGGGCGCGGTAGGCCAGTAGCCAGACGCGGCCGGTCCGGGGCGATCCCGAGGGCAGGGCCGTGGCGGCCACCGTGTCGCCCAGCAGGGCATGGGTGCGGCTCCGGAGCGGGGCGTGGAGGGGGGTCGGGGACGGTGAATAACGCGAGTCGGGCGGAGGGGGCAAGGACCGCGGGGCGCGGGGCAAGGGTGAAGGTGAAGGGAAAGGGAACAGATGGCACGATGCACGCGATCAGTGAGGCAGGGGTAGCGCGAATGCGCCGCCGGCGTCACGAGCGAGGAGCGGCGAATGCGGCTGGGGTTGCGGCTGGGGTGGGCGGCCTGGATCGCGCTGGCGGTGCCGGCGGTGGCACCGGCGCAGGGGATCGGCCCGGGCGACGGGAGCGCGCCCGAGAGCGCGGCGGCGCCGCAGCGGACCCGCGGTGGGACATACATCCACGACCTGGTGGGACCGGGGGCGCTGGTGGGGGTGGGACTGGGCGCGGGCTACGCGCAGTGGCGCACGGATCCGCCGGAGTGGGGGACGGGAGCGGGGGGATACGGCAAGCGGGCGGCGTCAACGGCGGGGGCGCTGTTCGCGCAGGAGACCGTGCGACACGGCCTGGCGGCGGTGCTCGGGCGCTCCACGGAGTACGAGCGCTGCGCCTGCCGGGACTTCGGCGGCCGGGTGGGACAGGCGATCGCGGAGACGTTCACGGATCGCGACCGGCGGGAGATGCGGCACTTCTCCGTGCCGCGGGTGGCGGGGGCGCTGGCGGGCGGCTTCGCGCCCATGATCTGGACGCCCCACATGACGACGCGGCGGTCGCTGGGAACGGCGGCCGGAGGGCTGGCGCTCACGGTGGGCGGCAATCTGCTGAGCGAATTCCTGCACTGGCCGAACTGAGGCTCGGACGGCCGTTCACGGGAGCGTGCACGGTTCGATGCGTGATGGAATGGGGCGTGCATCGCCGCGCGGGCCATGGGTGCGGCCGGGTGGGAATCCTACTTTCCGCTGATCGTGGGCGCGGTCGGGCTGCTGGCCGGCGGCGTGGCCTCCGTGGTGGGCTTCGGCATCGGCAGCCTGCTGACTCCACTACTGGCGCTGGGCGTGGGGACGAGGCTGGCGGTGGCCGCCGTCTCGGTGCCGCATTTCCTGGCGACGGCACTGCGTTTCTGGCGGCTGCGCGCTCACGTGGACCGGCGGGTGCTGCGGGGGTTCGGGGTGGCGAGCGCGGCCGGGGGGCTGGCGGGCGCGCTGCTGAACGGCGCGGCCAACAGCCGGGCGCTGGCGGCCATCCTGCTGGTGCTGGGGCTGTACATGGTGCTGCGCCGGTGAGTCAACGACAGCTCCCCGCGAGCGCGCGGCATTGACGCTCATCGATCGGCGAGCCAGCTTCGTCGCGTCATGGAACGCTTGCCCGTCCTCCCGTCCGATCCACGGTGATCCCATGAAATGCGCTGCGGGCTCCGCACTGGTGCTGGTGCTGTCCACCCTGGCGGCGTGCGGCGGCAAAGGCGGCCCCGAGGTCTCGGTGCCACCGGACTCCACGGTGGGGCTGGCCGCGTTCCCGCCCATGGCCAACGACAACCCGCCGGGCGCGTCGGCGGCCGCGCGCGCGACGGCCACGGCGCTCGGCCGGGGCGTGAATTTCGGCAACATGCTGGAAGCGCCGAGTGAGGGGGCCTGGGGGCTGCGGGTCGAGCCGGAGTACATCGACGCGGCGGCGGCCGCGGGCTTCAAGTCGGTACGCCTGCCGGTGCGCTGGAGCAACCACGCCTCGCCCGGCCGGCCCTTCGACGTCGATCCGGTGTTCATGGCGCGGCTGGAGTCGATCGTGGACTCGCTGCTGGGCAAGGGGCTATATGTCGTGCTGAACATGCACCACTACCACCTGCTGGATGGCGACCCGGCGGACGCGGGCGACACGGCGGTGGACAGCACGCTGGTGGCCGAGCGCTTCCTGGTGATGTGGAAGCAGATCGCCGAGCAGTTCAAGGGGAAGAGCGATCACCTGGTCTTCGAGCTGTACAACGAGCCCCACGGCAGGCAGTCGCCGGCGGCATGGAACGACCTGGCGGCGCGGGCGCTGGCCGTGGTCCGCAAGTCCAACCCGCAACGGGTGGTCATGATCGGGCCCACCAATTGGAACAGCGCGGATGCGCTGGGCTCGCTCAGGATGCCCAACGACTCCAACCTGATCGGCACCATCCACAACTACTCGCCCTTCAGCTTCACCCACCAGGGCGCGACCTGGGTCTCCCCCGTTCTGCCCGTGGGCGTGAGCTGCTGCGACGCAGGCCAGCAGGCGGAGCTCACGGCGCCGCTCGCGAAGGCCAGGACCTGGTCCGACGCCACGCGTTACCCGATCTACCTGGGCGAGTTCGGCGCCTTCGAGATGGGCGACATGGCCTCGCGCGTCCGCTTCACCCGCCTCATGCGCGATGGCGCCGAGTCGCGGGGCTTCTCCTGGGGCTACTGGGAGCTGGCATCGGGCTTCGGGGTGTACGACCCGGCGGCCCACGCGTTCCGGAGTCCGCTGAGAGACGCGCTGCTAGGGAACTGACGTCACGGCCGGGAACGGGAACGCTCCCGTTCGGCCCCTCGGACGCGCTCCGCCCCGCCAGGGCGGCCCGGGGTGGCCCGCGTGCGCGGCTACGCTGCGCCTCTTATCTTGGGAGTCTGGGGTGGGGCGGGGTGGGCGGGAACGGCTTATGACCTCTTGAGAGCGACGATCATGTCGACGACCAAGGACCGGGTCTACAACTCCTTCGAGATGGCGCAGGCTCAGTTCGACCGAGTGGCGGATTTCCTGGAGCTGGACTCCGCCACCCGGGCGCTGCTGCGCGACCCGTTGCGGGAGTATTCCTTCGCGATTCCGATCCGCATGGACGATGGCAGCTCCCGGGTGTTCCGGGGCTTCCGGGTACAGCACAACGACGCGCGCGGGCCGAGCAAGGGCGGGATCCGCTTCCATCCGCAGGAGACGATGGACACGGTGCGGGCGCTGGGCATGTGGATGACGTGGAAGTGCGCGGTAGTGGACATCCCGCTGGGCGGGGGCAAGGGCGGCGTCATCTGCGACCCGCACAACCTCAGCCTGCGCGAGCAGGAGCAGATCTGCCGCGGCTGGATCCGGCAGGTGGCGTCGGACGTCGGGCCCTTCAAGGATGTGCCGGCGCCGGACGTGATGACGTCGCCCCAGCACATGCTCTGGATGCTGGACGAGTTCGAGACCATCCACAGGAACCGGCTGCCGGGTTTCATCACCGGCAAGCCCGTGGGGATGGGTGGCTCGCTGGGGCGCAAGGAGGCCACGGGCTACGGCGTCGTCTTCACCATCCGGGAAGCGCTGAAGGAGCTGGGGGTCCGGCCGGAGGACACGACCGCCTCCGTGCAGGGCTTCGGCAACGTGGCGCAGTATGCCATCGAGCTGTACACCCAGCTGGGTGGCAAGGTGGTGTGCGTCTCGTGCTGGGACCAGAAGGACCAGGTCAGCTACGCCTACCGCAAGGCGAGCGGCGTGGACCTGCAGGAGCTGCTGGGCGTGACCGACCGTTTCGGCGGCATCGAGCAGACCAGGGCCGCGGCGCTCGACTACGAGCGGCTGCCGGGCGACCAGTGGATCGACCAGGACGTGGACATCCTGATCCCGTCGGCGCTGGAGAACCAGATCAACGCCGAGACCGTGCTGCGAATCCGGCCGCGCGTGAAGCTGATCGCCGAGGGCGCCAATGGCCCGACGTCGCCCGAGGCGGATGCCGTGCTGAAGGACCGCGGCATCTTCGTGATCCCCGACTTCCTGGCCAATGCCGGCGGCGTCACCTGCAGCTACTTCGAGCAGGTCCAGAGCAACATGAACTTCTTCTGGAGCCGCGACGAGGTGCTGGGCAAGCTGGATCTCAAGATGACGGCCGCCTTCGAGGCCGTGCTCGACGTGGCCAAGACCCAGAACATCCCCATGCGCGATGCCGCCTACGTCATCGCCGTGGACCGTGTGGCCCAGGCGTGCCGCGACCGCGGCTGGGTCTGACGCGCGCGATCCCGTGAGAGCCTGAGCGCAGGGCGACCGCCCCCCGGGGCGGCCGCCCTGCCCCGGGCGGGGACACCATGGCAAAGCTCGATCCGGGCATGGGCGCGGCGCTGCCCCGGGGCGTCGCCTGCGGCGGCGTGCCTCCCTTCGACCGTCACTTCTTCGCCTCCGATCGCGTCGTCTCCCGCATCGGCACGGGCGCCCTGGGCGCCAAGGCCGAGCGGCTCGCGGCCATGCAGCAGATCCTGGCCGCGGAGCTGCCGCCCGGGCGCTGGCGCGGGGTCGAGCTGGGCATTCCCCGCATGGTAGTGCTGGCCACGGACGCCTACGACGCCTTCCTCGCCCGCAACCACCTGGACGAGACCGCGCTCGCGGCGCTCTGCACGCTGCCGGACGAGCGCATCGCCCACGCCTTCCTGCACGCGAGCCTGCCCGCCGACCTGGTGGGTGACCTGCGCGCCCTGGCGGAGCACGCGCACGCTCCGCTGGCGGTCCGCTCGTCCAGCCTGCTCGAGGACTCACTGCGCCTGCCCTTCGCCGGGGTCTACCAGACCAAGATGATCCCGAACCAGGACCCCGACCCCGGCGCGCGCTTCCAGGCGCTGGTCGAGGCGGTCAAGCTGGTGTACGCCTCCACGTTCTTCGCGGCGGCCCGCGGCTACCGCGCCGCGGCGGGCGTGCCGCTGTCGGCCGAGAAGATGGCCGTGGTGGTCCAGGAGATCGTGGGCCGCCGCCACGGCGACCGCTTCTATCCCCACCTCTCGGCGGTCGCCCGCTCCTACAACTACTACCCGCGCCCGCCGGCCACGCCGGATGCGGGCGTGGCGGATCTCGCGCTGGGGCTGGGGAAGACCATCGTCGAGGGCGGGCGCTGCTGGTCCTATTCGCCGCGCTACCCCAAGGCGCCCGCGCCCTTCGCCTCCGCCGCCGCCCTGATGCACGAGACGCAGAACCGGTTCTGGGCCGTGAACATGGGCCCGCCGCCGGCCTACGACCCGATCGCCGAAACGGAGTACCTGGTCGAAGCGACGCTGGCCGACGCCGAGTACGATGACACGCTGCGCGACCTGGTGTCCTCCTGGGATGCCGCCGCCGATCGGCTGCGCCCGGGCACCGGGTACGATGGCCCGCGCGTCCTGGACTTCGCGCCGCTTCTGCTGCTCAACGAATACCCGCTGAACGACGTCGTTCGGGCGCTGCTGGCCGTCTGCGAGCGCGTCCTGGGCGGCGCCGTGGAAATCGAGCTGGCCGCCACCCTGCCGGTCGCCCCGGGCGAAGGCATGCGCGTGGGCTTCCTCCAGGTGCGCCCCATGGCGACGCCCGGAGAACGGGTCGACGTAGGCGCCGAGGAGTACGCGCAGGGCGGCCTGCTGCTGCGCTCCCGGGAGGCCATGGGCAACGGCGCGCTGGATACCGTGCGCGACGTGGTCTACGTGCGGCCGGATCGTTTCGAGCCACGGCTCACCCGGGACGTGGCCACGGAGGTCGCCGCCCTGAACCGCCGGCTGGTAGCGGAGGGTCGCCCCTATCTGCTGATCGGCTTCGGCCGCTGGGGCAGCTCCGAGCCGTGGCTGGGCCCGCCCGTGCAGTGGGCCGACGTGGCCGGCGCCGCCGTGATCGTGGAGGCGGCGACCGCAGGCATGAACGTGGAGCCGAGCCAGGGTGCCCACTTCTTCCACAACCTCGTGAGCCTGGGCGTGCTCTACCTGACCGTGCGCGAGGGCAGGGGCGACATCGACTGGGCGGGGCTCGAGCGGCAGCCGGCCGAGGGCGGCCAGGCGCTGCTGCGGCACGTGCGCCTGCCGGCGCCCCTGCGCGTGCGCGTGGACGGGCGCAGCCGCAGGGGCATCGTCGCCTGGCCGGAGCCGGGGCAGGGGCAGGGAGGCGCGGCATGACGCGGACGGGCAAGCCCAGGCAACCGGACCTGGCGACGCTCACGGAGCGAGCCAAGGAGCTGAGCTGCCTCTATCGCTCGATCGAGATCCTCACCCGCGAGGGAACGGAGCCGGAGGAGGTGTTCGCCGACCTGCTGGAGGCGATTCCCGGCGGCTGGCAGTTCCCCGAGGATTGCCGCGCGCTCCTGGTCATCGGCGGGCACAGCTATCGTGCCGCCGGGTTCCGCGAAACGCCCTGGGCGCAGCGCGCGCCCATCCGCGTCCGCGGCGCGGACGTGGGCGAGCTCGGGGTCTACTACACCGAGCCGCACGCGGCCGCGGAAGAGGGACCGTTCCTGCGGGAGGAGCGCCAGCTCCTCAACACCCTCGCCGGGCGCATCGGCCTGTTCCTGCTCGAGCGCGAGCTGACGGGCGCGCCCGCGGCCGCCCCGCCCGAGTCGGCGGGCGGCCAGCAGTGGCGGGTGATCCTGGATTTCCTGCGGCGCACGGAGCCGCATCTCGTGGACTGGATCGCCCACAAGATGCTGAACCACCTGCGCTGGAAGGGCGTGGCGGAGGCGGAAGCGCTGGCGGAGCCGGCCGGCGACGCGGCTCCGGCCGAGGCTACCGAGGAGAACCGGCCGCTGGTGGTGGCGGCGCCGCAGGCCCCCATCCCGACCGAGCGCGTCTTCGCCATCGCCCGGGAGTACCTCAGCGACGACGAGCTCGGCGTCTACATCCAGGGGTGCATCAGCCAGGCCAAGGCGGCCTTCCTGATCACGGCACTGGAGGACCAGGGCTCCTCGCTGGACGAGGTGGGCGCGGCGCTGAAGCACTTCGAGGGGCTCGGGCTGACGGAGGCGGAGCTGCCGGCGGCGGTGCAGATCATGATCCGGGTGGCGCTGCTGCGGCGCTTCTTCAGCGACGACCTCGACTTCATCAACGTCGCCCGCAACCTGGTCCGGCTGGACGACTTCCTGAAGCTGCGCGGCCGCGTGCTGCACGCGCCCAACAGCCATGGCAAGCTGGGCGGGAAGAGCGCCGGCCTCTACCTGGCCCAGCGCGCGGCGGAGGCGGCGGCGGGCGCGGAGCCGCTGCTGCGCGACATCAAGGTGCCGCGCACCTGGTACATCGCCTCGGACGCCGTGCTCGCGTTCGTGCGGCACAACAACCTGGAGGAGGTCTACGACCGCAAGTACGAGGACGTGGAGCAGGTGCGGCAGGAGTACCCGCACGTCATCCAGGTCTTCAAGAGCGCGACTTTCCCGCCCGAGCTGGTGACGGCGCTGGCCGCGACCCTGGACGAGATCGGCGACAAGCCGATCGTGGTGCGCAGCTCGAGCCTGCTGGAGGATCGCACCGGCGCCGTTTTCTCGGGGAAGTACAAGAGCCTCTTCCTGGGCAACCAGGGCGGCAAGCCCGAGCGGCTCAGGGCGCTGCAGGATGCGATCGCCGAGGTGTACGCCTCCATCTTCGGCCCGGACCCGATCGAGTACCGGGCGGAGCGCAACCTGCTGGACGTGCACGAGGAGATGGGCATCATGATCCAGGAGGTGGTCGGCGTCCGGGTCGGGCGCTACTTCCTCCCGGCCTTTTCGGGCGTGGCGTTCAGTCACAACGAGTTCCGCTGGTCGCCGCGCATCCGGCGCGAGGACGGGCTCATCCGCATGGTCCTGGGGCTGGGCACCCGCGCCGTGGACCGGCTCACCGACGACTATCCCGTGCTCTTCTCCCCCGGCCAGCCCGCGCTGCGCGTCAACACCACGGCGGAAGAGACCGAGCGCTACAGCCAGCGCATGGTGGACCTCATCGACCTGGAGGCGAACCGCTTCGAGACCGTGACCGTGCGCGAGCTGCTGCGCCGCTGCGGCGCGCGCCTCCCGCTCGTGCGCCGCGCCATCTCCTTCCTGGACGACGAGCACGTGCGCGAGGCCGGGCCGCTGACCAGCGACTACGCGTCCAGCTCCGCCGTCGTCACCTTCAACGGCCTGGCCCGGGACACTCCCTTCCTGGCCCAGATGGATGCCCTGCTGCGCGTGCTGCGGGAGCACTTCCACTCGGCCGTGGACGTGGAGTTCGCGTCCGACGGCGCCAACCTCTACCTGCTGCAGTGCCGGCCGCAGAGTCGCGCGGCCCGGAGCGCGCCCGCGGTCATCCCTCGCGATGTGCCCCGCGAGCACGTCCTCTTCGAGGCGCGCCGCTTCATCTCCAACGGCCGCGTGCCCGACCTCACCCACATCGTCTACATCGACCCGGAGGCTTACGCCGCCCTCCCGGACGGCGACATGCGCGAGGTGGGGCGCACCGTGGGGCGGCTCAACAAGCTGCTGCCCAAGCGGCAGTTCATCCTGATCGGGCCCGGGCGCTGGGGCAGCCGCGGCGACATCCATCTCGGCGTCAGCGTCACGTACTCGGACGTCAACAACACGGCGGTGCTGGCGGAGATCGCCCGCCGCAAGGCCAACTACCTGCCGGATCTCTCTTTCGGCACGCACTTCTTCCAGGACCTGGTCGAGGCGGAGATCCGCTACCTGCCGCTCTACCCGGACGAGCCCGGGGGCTATTTCCGCGAGGAGTTCCTGCTCGGCGCCCGCAACCTGCTGCCCGAGCTGCTGCCCGAGAGCGCGGAGCTGGCGCCCGTCATCCGCGTGATCGACGTCGTCCGCGAGACCGGTGGCCGCGTGCTGCGCGTTCTGCTGAACGGCGACCTGGACGAGGCCGTCGGCATCTTCGCCCCGCCCACCGCCGGAGGCGTGGCCGCTGCCGAGACCCCCGCCGACGAGCGCGCCGCGGAGGGGATCGAGCCGACGTTCCTGGACCACACGCGCTGGCGGCTGCGCATGGCCGAGCGCATCGCCGAGCGCCTCGACTTCGAGCGCTTCGGCGTGGCCGGCGTCTGGGTCTTCGGCAGCACCAAGAATGCGACGGCGGGGCCGCGCAGCGACCTCGACCTCCTCCTGCATTTCCGGGGCGGCGAAACGCAGCGCCGCGAGCTACTGCTCTGGCTCGAGGCCTGGGGCACCGCCCTGGCCGGCATGAACTACCTCCGCACCGGCTACGACTGCGACAACCTGCTCGATGCCCGGCTGGTCACCGACGACGACATGCTCAACCACGGCGAATGGGCCGGGAAGATCGGCGCCGTCACCGACGCCGCCCGGCCGCTGCGCCTCACCAGCTCCTAGGCAGCGTTCTCCTCGCCGGCGGCCGCGAGGGAAACCGTCAGCAGGAAGGCGGCGCCCTCCCTGGACGCGGCTGAATGCGGGACCGCCGTGTCCAGCGCCAGCAGGTCGCCCTCTTCCAGCTCGTAATCGCGGCCGGCGGCGCGGAACGTCAGCGCCCCCCGCAGCACCTGCACCGTGATTGGCCCCTCCGCGTGGTGCTCGCCTATGCTGCCGCCCGCCGCCAGCAGCTGCACCGTCACCCGCAGCGAGTGGTCCTTGATCAAGGTGCGCGCCGTGCGACCGCTGCGGGCAAGGATATCGCCGTCGTTTGCCGCGGCGAGCTCGTCCGCGATGCGAAAGGTCAGCACGTCCCCGCCCAGCACTCGTTCGATTTTCGGCATGCCCGGATCCTCCCGCCCGTTCGACTCGTGATCCCTCAGGCCCCCGACTCGTCCGGGCAAGTCTCACACCGCGGCCCGGCCATTGCGGCGCCCGCGCCGCCGGACAGGGAGGGTCTCGAACGGAGGATCGTCATGGAAAGCCGGATGAACTACGCCCAGGCTTCGCCGGGGGCAGTGCAGGCGATGTTGCAGCTGGAGGGATACGTGCGGGAGTGCGGGCTGGAGCGCTCGCTGCTGGAGCTGGTGCGGATGCGCGCTTCGCAGATCAATCGCTGTGGCTACTGCCTCGACATGCACAGCAAGGACGCGCGGGCGGCGGGGGAGAGCGAGCAGCGGCTGTACGTGCTCCCCGCCTGGCGGGAGGCACCCTTCTACAGCGAGCGCGAGCGCGCCGCCCTGGCCTGGACCGAGGCCGTCTCCGCCATTTCCGTCGAAGACGTGTCGGACGAGCTCTACCAGGCGGCGCGGGCGCAGTTCTCGAAGAAGGAGCTGATGGACCTGACCATGGCCGTGATCGCCATCAACGGCTGGAACCGCCTCTCCATTGCCTTCCGGGCCGAAGTCGGCAGCTACCAGCCACCGGCCGCGGCCCGGTAACAGGTCCTTACCAGCCGGGGTTCTGGTCGATGATGCTGAAGTCGTCCAGGTAGATGTTGGTCGTCTGGGCGAAGCCCGAGTCGCTCCAGCCCATCAGGTAGCCCTGCGTCATGTAGTTGGCGGCGTTGGTCGAGTCGTACCAGTCCAGCGCGGTGTTCGACAGGATCTTGACGCCGTCGCGCCACACCTCGACGACCCCGTTGCTCTGGCCGAACGTCGCCAGGCGCGCGTGCACCCGGATCTGGATCCACTTCCCCAGGTCGGCGCTGGTGACGAAGGGATCGTCATTGGCGCCGTAGAACCACACGCCGGCGCGCCCCGCCTTGGAGTAGGCGGTGTTCAGCCGCGAGGCCCCGGCCTCCACCTTCGTGGTCCAGCTCTGGAGCCCGAGCGTGGTCTCGCCCGCGTACTGCGGCCCGTAGAGCACGAAGAACTTGTTGTTGTCGGCGGCGTTGGAGCACCCGGCCTGCGACCGGTGGTAGTAGGTTGCGCTACCGCCCTCGCCGCCCTTGGGGAAGTAGATGTAGTACTCGACCCAGACCTCGGTCATGTTGCGCCCCAGCGTGAAGTTCTGCTGGGCCGAGGCGTCGTTGCAGTCC
>JADGQX010000117.1 GCA_017881445.1 Gemmatimonadota bacterium
GCCGAGCGCACGGCCGCGGACTCCGCGGCCGCGGACTCCGCGCCCGCGGCCCCGACGCGGGGGGCGCGGCGCGGGCGGGCGCCGGGCGCGGCCCCGGTCGCGGCCGGACCCCAGGTGGTGTTCGCCTGGGCGGCCGCGGCGTGGCGGACCGATGCCGATCCGGCCGCCGTGGCGGTAAGCGCTCGCCTGGTTCAGACGCGGCTGGCGGAATCGGGGCTGCGCGTCGCCCGGGCGGAACTCTGGTGGAGCGGTGCCAGCCGGGCGCTGGTGGCGCTGGGCTCGGCCGCGGCCGACTCGACGACTCCGGGCACGGCCGCGCGCCTGGCGGCGGCGGTGAGGGACGCCTCCGCGCAGCTGACGGAAGCCGAGGTCGCGGCCGGGCGGCGCGCGGTGGCGCGGGACATCCTCTTCGCGGCCCGCACGCCGGACGGCCTGGCCCGCTACCTGGGCGAGATGCTGGAGCGCACGGGGGAGCCCAGGGCCGGGCAGGACTTCCTGCAGGCGCTGGACGCCGTGGGAGCGCCGACGGTGCGGGCGCTGCTCGACGGCCTGGGCGACGGCCTCACCGCAGAGATGAACCCCTGAGGGCGGCGCGGCTCGGACCCGTGGCCGCGGCCCTGCTGCTGGCGTGGGCGGCTCCCCTCCGGGGGCAGCGGGCGCTGGTGCTGCCGGATCCCGGCTCGACCGTGGTGGCGCTCTCCGTGGACCTGAACGCCGGCGGCATCTGGGACCCCGCGCCGCAGGCCGGCCTCTCGCGCCTGGCCGGCGAGGCCCTGCTGGAGGCGCTCCGGCCGCAGCTGCGCTCGCTGGGCGCTGGAGGGCGCCTGGAGTGCGAGCGCTTCGGGCTGCGGCTCACACTGCTGGCGCCGCCCTCCACCTGGCGCGCGGCGGCGGACATGTTCCTGGACGCGATCTTCCACCCGGCGGTGCAGGCGGAAGCGCTCGACACCGCCCGGGCGCGGCTGCAGCGCTCGCTGCGCTTCCAGGAAGGGGACCCGGCGGCGGAGATCCGCACGGCCGCGTACGATGCATTCTTCGGCGAGGGCCACCGCTGGGCGCGCGGACCCTGCGGTAGCGCCGAGACGCTGGACTCGGTCACGCTGGAGGCGGCGCAGTCCGCCGTGGACGCGCGCTTCGAGGCGGGTCGTGCCTCGGCCGCGCTGGTGGGCCCCGTGGACCGCCGGGAGGCTGAGGCAGTGCTGTTGCGCGTATTCCGGGAGCCGCGCCCGCCCACCCGGTTGCCGCTGCCCGATCCGGCACCACTGCCCGGCGCCCGCGACGTCGAGACGCCCACCATCACGTCCTGGATCGCGGTGGTGTTCCCGCTGCCGCGGGAGCCCGACGACGAGGCTACCCGGCTGCTGGCGCAGCACGTGCTGGAGGGGGTGCGGCCGGGGCCCGGCCACTCCTCCGTCGTGGACGCATCCGTGGAGGTCGAGCGCTTCGGTGGGGGCGGCGCGCTGCTCGTGTACGTGGTGGCGGACCCGGCCAGCGCCCGGGACTGGGTCGATCGGGTGCGCGCGCTGGTGGACTCGGCCGGCGCGACCGCCCTGGACCCGGGACGCTTCGAGCTGCTGCGCAAGCGCTACCGGGGCGCGCGGCTGCTCTCGCTGGCCACCCCGGAGGCGCGCGCCGGCGATGCCGCGGACCGGCTCCTCTTCGAGCACGTCTACGAATGGCCGGTCCGGCGCATCGACGCCCTCACAGCGGAGCGACTGCGCGCCGCCGCCTCGGCGCTGGGGCCGCCCGCGACGGCGTATCTGGGACCGATTTCGGGCGGGACGGCGTCGCTTGATCGGCGACCGGCCCGCCCATAGGTTGGCGGCGCGATCCCGGCGATAGGGCGGGAGAGCGCGGGGGGACGTGTGCGGGGAGGCAGAGCCCATGGCGAACGATACGAAGGGCGCCACCGGCGGGGCCGTCGAGGACGACACGGCCGCCGCGGTGGACCGGAACGCGCTCACGCTCGAGGTGGACGCCGGCGGCACGGCCTGGCTGACCTTCGACCGTCCCGACAGCAGGGCCAACATCCTGACGAGCGGCGTGATGCAGCGCCTGGACGCCCTGCTGGGCGAGGTCGAGGCGGGAGCGCAGGCCGGTCACATCAAGGCGCTGGTCATCACGAGTGCCAAGCCAGGGATGTTCATTGCCGGTGCGAACATCGACGAGATCGCCGGCATAACCGATCCCGCCGAGGGCGAGGCGGGCTCCCGCCGGGGACAGGCCGTGTTCAGCCGGCTCGACCGGCTGCAGCTGTTCACGGTGGCGGCCGTGGACGGCGTGTGCCTGGGCGGCGGTACCGAGCTGATCCTGGCCTGCGACTACCGCATTGCTACCGATGCGCCCGCTACGAAGATCGGGCTGCCCGAGATCCAGCTGGGAATCATCCCCGGGTTCGGCGGGACCACTCGACTGCCGCGGCTGGTCGGGCTGACGGCCGCGCTGCCGCTGATCCTGACGGGCAAGACCGTGACCGCGTCCAAGGCGTACCGGATGGGGCTGGTGGACGAGCGGGTGCATCCGGCGATCCTGCGGGAGCGGGTCCGGGCGCTGCTGGCGGAGGTGGCCGCGGGACGCCGGCCGCAGGCGCGCAAGCGCCCGCTGCTGGAGCGGATCACGGGCAGCTCGCTGGCCCGCGGCTTCGTGCTGTCGCAGGCGCGCAAGCAGGTGCTGAAGGAGACCAAGGGCCACTATCCCGCGCCGCTGGCCGCCCTCGAGACACTGACGCGGACGGAGTCGCTGCCCCTGGACCGGGCGCTGAAGGAGGAAGCCCGCACGCTGGGCCGCCTCGTGGTCACGCCCGTGTCGAAGAACCTGATCCACGTCTTCCGGCTCATGGAGGCGGCGAAGAAGCCGGTGACGCCGGCCTCGCCCCGGGATGTGGCCAAGGTGGGCGTGGTCGGGGCGGGGGTGATGGGCGGGGGAATCGCGCAGCTGCTGGCCTACCGCGGGTATGCGGTGCGGCTCAAGGACATCCAGTCGGCGGCGCTGGGGCACGGCCTGAAGACGGCGCGCGAGCTGTTCGACAAGGTGGTGAAGCGCGGTCGGCTGCACCGGCGGGAAGCGGAACGGATGATGGCGGCGATCTCGCCCACGCTCGACTACTCGGGCTTCGGCACGGCGGAGCTGGTCATCGAGGCGGTGGTGGAGCGGATGGAGGTGAAGAAGGCGGTGCTGCGGGAGCTGGAAGGCCAGGTGACGAGCGGGTGCGTGCTGACCTCGAATACCTCCGCGCTGTCGGTCACCGAGATGCAGGGCGCGCTGGAGCGGCCCGAGGACTTCTGCGGCATGCACTTCTTCAACCCGGTCAACCGCATGCCGCTGGTGGAGATCGTACGGGGGGAGCAGACGAGCGACGAGGCCATCGCCACGGTATGGGCGGTGACCCGGAAGCTGGACAAGACGCCGGTGCTGGTGCAGGACGGGCCGGGATTCCTGGTGAACCGGATCCTGGCCCCCTACATGAACGAGGCCGGCTGGCTGCTGGTGGATGGCGCCTCCGTGGAGTCCATCGATCGGGCGCTGGTGGCGTTCGGCATGCCCATGGGCCCTATGCGGCTGCTGGACGAGGTCGGGCTGGACGTGGCGCACCACGTCTCGGGAATCCTGCACCAGGCGTTCGGCGCGCGCATGGCGCCCGCGCCGGCGCTGGAGAAGCTGCCGGCCACCAAGCGGCTGGGCCGCAAGGGCGGGCTCGGCTTCTACACCTACGAGGGCTCCCGGGAGAAGGCGCCGGACGCGTCCATGTACGCCGCCCTGGGACTGCCGGTGACGCGGCGCGACATCCCGCGCGAGGTGATCCAGGAGCGCTGCATCCTGGTCATGATCAACGAGGCCGCGCGCGTGCTGGAGGAAGGGATCGTCCGGGGCGCCGGCGACGTGGACCTGGGCCTGATCACGGGCACGGGCTTCCCGCCCTTCCGGGGCGGGCTGATGAGGTACGCCGACTCGCTGGGCGCGGCCAGCGTGCTGGAGAAGCTGGAGCGGTACGCCCGGGATCTGGGTGAGCGCTTCGAGCCGGCGCCCCTCGTCCGGGCCCGGGCTGCCGAGGGCGCCTCGTTCTACGGCGCGCGGCCGAAGCGGCCCGTGGCGACCGTCGGCTGAGCGACTTGACCGACGTCCGCATCCACTACGTCCGGCCGCCGGAGCGGGAGGAGCTGTACGTCCAGCGCCTCGTCCATCGGGACGAGCAGGTGGTCGTCACGCTCCTGGACCACACGCCGCTCCGGCGGCCGGTGCTGATCGGCGGGGCAGCCGCGCTCGAGCCCGGCGCTCCCGCCGTCTGGTTCACCTTCCCCGGCGCCTGGCACGACATCGGCCGGTTCCACCGCGCCGACGACACCTTCACGGGGTTCTACGCCAACATCCTGGAGCCGGTGCGCTTCCTGGGCCCCACGGAGTGGCACGCGGTGGACCTGTTCCTGGACGTGTGGCTGGGCGCCGGCGGCGGCGGCGCAGAGCTGCTGGACGAGGACGAGCTGGTCGAGGCGCTGGAGCGCGGCTGGATCGATGCGCCCACCGCAGCCGCCGCCCGGGCCGAGGCGTTGCGCCTGCTGGAGCTTGCACGCGCGGGCGAGTGGCCGCCCGCGGTCGTGCGCACCTGGACGCTGGAGCAGGCGCGCTCGGCGGCGGACCGGGCGGATGTAATGGCGGCGGACGGGGCGGATGGCAGGCGCGAGCCGCCGGCGGTGTAGGCCCTTCGAGCGGGCAGGAGCGCCCCGTCTGCATCCCCTGAAGCGAGCAGGAGCATGAGAGCGAAGACCGCCTGCGCAATGCTGGTGCTGGGCACCGCCCTGCTGGGTGCCCACCCCGGCCCGGCGCGCGCGCAGACCGCCCAGGCACTCGCGGGCGAGGACGCCTACGGCACGCTTCTGCGCCGGGCGGGGATGAGCCGCGCGCGCGGTGCCGCGGGCGCGCCCGTGACAGTCTACGAGGTGGCCGACTTCCAGTGCCCGTTCTGCGCCGAGTTCGCCAACGAGACCTTCGAGCGCATCGACAGCGCCTACATCCGCCCAGGCACGGTCCAGTGGGTGTTCGTCAACCTGCCGCTGACCATGCACATGAATGCGTTCCAGGCGGCCGAAGCGGCGCTGTGCGCGGGGGGCGTGGGCGACAAGTTCTGGAAGATGCACCAGCGGCTCTACCGTTCGCAGGCCGAGTGGACCGGCGCCGCCGATCCGCACGCGCTCTTCCTGCGCTATGCCCGGGAGGCGGGCGTGCCCGGGCCCGCCTACAGCGCCTGCGTCCGCTCGGAGCGGGTGTGGCCGGTCATCCTGAGGGATGCGACCTATGCCGCCGCTGCGCACATCGAGGGCACGCCCACCTACATCATCGGCACCGAGGTGGTGGCGGTGGGAGCGAAGACGTTCGAGGAGTGGAAGCCGATCCTGGACAAGGCCGTCCAGGACGCGGCGACGAAGAAGAAGCCCTAGTCGACCTCGAGGAAGGCGGCGACCAGCCGCCGCTTGTCCAGGTAGATCTCCGCCGTGATCGCCGCATCCTCCCGCAGTGCGTCGATGATGCGATCGTAGCGGGCCAGCACGTCCGCGGGCAGCCGGACCGTGGTCTCGTGGAAGGCGCCACGGTCGGCGAAGACCAGCCGGACCGCCACGCGGCCGGCGGGGGCGGGGGCGGGGGCGGGGGCGGGGGCGCTCACGTGAGTCTCCGATCAGCGGCGGGCCGGTGGCCCAGCACCAGGTCCGCCAGCGAGGCGAGGAAGATCAGCGTCACGATGGTGGCCGAGGCGATGCACCACCGGCACCAGGCGTGAATGACGAAGGCCTCGAGAGCGTTCAGGTAGATGGTGAAGGCGACCGCCGGCAGGGAGAGCGCGAGGAGCACCAGCGACACGCGGCGAACGCCGGCCAGCTGCGGCTGCAGCCCGGCCAGCGCCACTGCCATCATGACCAGGTAGCCGACCAGCCCTATGCCGGCGACGGGCACGCCCAGGAACTCGGCGTAGCTGGAGGATTGGACCGTCTCGCAGGACCCCTCGGCGCCGCAGATCAGGCGACCGACCAGCCCCAGCCGGTGCAGCAGCAGGTAGGCGGAGATCAGCAGGCCGGCGAGGGCCAGCGTCGCCACCGCCATGCGAGGCCAGGAGGCGGCCGGCCCGCCGCCCGCGGCGGGCCCGGGGGCCGGCGCGCCCGCGCTCACTTCGCGGCGCCCCCCGACTGGGCGATCACCTGCTGCAGCACGTCATACTTGATCGGGTCGTCGATCTTCTTCTCGTTGATGATCACGGTGGGAGTGGAGTTAACGCCCAGGCGCTCACCCAGCAGGTGGTTGGCGGTGACCACGTCGGCGAAGCGCTCGCTCTCCAGGCAGGCATCGAACTTCGCCTGGTCCACGCCGAGCGCCCGGGCGTAGCCCTCGAAGGTCTTCACCGGGGTGGAGGCCGCGAAGGACCACTCCGACTGCCGGCCGAACAGGTAGTCGTGCATCTCCCAGAACTTGCCCTGCTCGCCGGCGCAGCGCGCCGCCCGCGCGGCCAGGAACGAGTACTGGTGTTCGCCCTCGCTCCCCAGCGGGAAGTCGTAGTACACGATCTGCAGCTTGCCCGCGTTGACGTAATCCTGGACCAGCCGCGGCTGCACCTGCGCCGCCCACTGGCCGCAGTAGGGGCAGGTGTAGTCGGCGAAGATGACCAGCTTCACGGGCGCGCCGGGCTGGCCGATCGTCTCCGGAGTGGCCCGGGCGTAGATCGCGCGCAGGTTGGTGGTGTCCATCTGCACCGGCGCGAGCGCGGCCGAGCCGCCCACGCGCGCCCGCACCACCAGAAAGACCAGCGCGGCAATGCCGACGAGCGCGACGACGATCAGGATCCAGTAGAAGAGGCGGAGCGGCGGCTTCGCCGGCGGCGCACTGGATGTCTTCTGGGCCACGGGGATCTCCTTGGATCGCGGCTGGACAGGGTCGAAGGTTCTGGCGGGGGAAAGATGGCCGCGGGCGTGGGAGCCGGCAAGCCGCCGGGGGCTCAGTCCAGCAGTTGGATCACCCGCTCCACGTCCGAGAGGTCGGGAAGCGTGGCCCAGGCGCCCGCCGCCGCCAGCTCGTCCACACCATGGCGCCCCGTGGCCACGCCAATGGCGCGCACGCCCAGCGACCGGCCGCAGGTGATGTCGCTGGGGGTGTCGCCGATGACGACGATGTCGGCGCCCGTGAACTCGCGTCCCGCCAGCTCGTGGGCCCGTTGCACGGCCACGGCGGGCAGCTCCTCGCGCAGCTCGGAATCGGAGCCGAAGGCGCCGAAGCGGAAGTGGTGATCGAGCCGGGCCGCGGCCAGCTTGATGCGGGCGCCGGCCGCGATGTTCCCCGTCAGCAGCCCCACCAGGTAGTCGTTCTGCATGGCCGCGAGCCGGTCCAGCAGCGCGGACACGCCGGGGTAGACCTGGGTGCGGGCCTCGGCCCGTGCCAGCTCCGCCGCCAGCTCGCGCAGGTAGACGGTCCAGAGGTCGCCGAAGGCCCGGGTGATGGTGGCGTCGTCCAGGCCGGCGGCGCGCAGCAGCTCGCGCGCGATCTGGCGGTCGGTCTTGCCGTCGAAGGCATGGCGGGTGATGGGCCCGGCGGTGCCGTACGTGGCCAGCAGCGCCCGGTGGAAGGCACGGCGCGCGGCACCGTTGGTGGAGAGGAGGGTGCCGTCGATGTCGAACAGGATCAGTCTTCGCATAAGCCCGGGCCGCGACCTCGCGGCGTCGATTGCAGGTAAGCGTATCAGGGGACGGTGACCGCCCGCTCGATGGCGTTCTCGAGGGCGTAGGCGGCCGCCGACCCCAGCGCCAGAACGGCGGCGGGCGGCAGCTCCCCGACCTCGGGGCCGGTGGAGACGGCAAAGACCACGTCGCCATCGAAGGGCGTGTGGACGGGCGTGATCCGGCGTGCCACCGCGGTGGCGGCCATGCGCGCGAGCATCTCCAGCGCCGTGCGCGAGAGGGGCGCGTCCGTGGCGACGACGGCCAGCGTGGTATTGGAGGCGGGAACGGGCCCGGGGCGGCCGAAGCCACCCTCCAGCCCGGTCTCGCGCAGCACCCGGGCGGTGTCGAGGAAGGAGCCGTCGGCGGCACAGGCGCCGGCCAGGATCCGGCCGTCGGCGGCGACGACGTCGCCAAAGGCATTCACCACGGCCAGCGCGCCCACGCGGAAGCCCATCGTCTCCAGGGCGAACGACCCCACGCCACCGGGCATGGCGCCTTCATGCCCCCCGATCTTGCCCACCGTGGCCCCGGTGCCGGCACCCACGCGGCCTTCGGGCACGGGATCGGCCGAGGCGGCATCGCAGGCGGAGCGGCCCATGGCGGCATCGGGCCGCCGGTCCGCCCGGCCGCTGCCCAGGTCGTAGATGACGGCGGCGGGCACGATGGGCACCCGGGCGAAGCCCGTGTCGAAGCCGAGGCCGCGCTCCTCGAGCCAGCCCATGACCCCGCCGGCCGCATCCAGGCCGAAGGCGGAGCCGCCCGTCAGCAGCAGCGCGTCCACCCTGGGGACCAGATGGCGGGGGGAAAGGGCGTCCAGCTCGCGGGTGCCGGTGGCCAGCCCGCGCACGTCGCAGGCGGCGCGGAACGGGCCCAGCACCACCGTGCAGCCCGTGCGGGCATCGGGGTCGGTGGCGTGGCCCACCCGCAGTCCCGGCACCGCCGTGATGGTGGACATCAGCCTGCCTCCGCAGCCTGGAGGACCGCCTGGCGGAACGCGCCGAAGAGCAGGCGGTCGGGATCGCCGTCCGGTGCCGAGGCCTCGTGCCGCTCGGGGTGCCACTGCACGCCGATGACCCAGGCGTGGTCGCGCGCCTCCACGGCCTCCACCACGCCGTCGTCCGCCACGGCCACCACGTCGAGGCCCGCACCGACGTCCCTGATCGCCTGGTGGTGGAACGAGTTGATCCGCAGGACCGGCGCGACGATCCCGCCCAGGCGCGAGCCGGGCTCGACGCGCACGCCGTGCATCGCCTCCCCCCACGGCTCGGCCTGCTCGTGCCTCGCCGCGTTCGGCAGCTGCGTGGGCACGTCCTGGAACAGGGTGCCGCCGAAGTGGACGTTCAACACCTGGCAGCCGCGACAGATCCCCAGCACCGGGACGTCGCGCTCCAGCGCGATGGCCAGCGCAGCCTCCTCCATGCGGTCGCGGTCCGGCGACACCGACCCCAGCGCCTCGATCGGCTCCTGGCCGTACCGCCGCGGGTCCACGTCCTCGCCGCCCGTGAGCACCAGCCCGGCACACGCGTTCATGAGCGCCCGCATCGCTGCCGGCGAATGGGCCGGCGTCAGCAGGACCGGCACCAGCCCGACGCGGTCCAGGACCTCCACATAGCTGGTGTACAGGACCACCTGCGGCTGGTCATGGGACCCGCCCTTCTCCAGCAGGCCGGTGGTCATGGCAACGAGTGGATTCATCCGGGCAAGGTACGGAGGAACGGCGGGCGCCGTCCAGCGCAAGCTGTCGGCGCCCGAGGGAGGGCGCGCCGCGCTACACGATCGGCACACACGGAGGAACCGGACGAGATCCGCGCCCAGCCTCGCTCCGAAGCCGACGGCCGCAGCTCCGGCCGCCGGCGCACCGCCCTACCCTCAGCGGGCCAGCACGAACCTGACGAGCAGGGCGGCCACGACGGCCGCGACGGCCATGATCCCGAGGAACTTCGGAAGCCAGCGGCGCGGGAGCACCTGCCGGAAGCCCTGGTAGAACGTCGCGACCATGCCTCCCACCACCACGAGCGCCAGCGGGTCCCGCGGACGAGGTCTTCAGAGAGCGCGGGGTTCAGCGGCTGGCCCGCCCGATGGCGATGGCGAGGCGCATGGAATGGAAGCCTGCGGAGAAGGGGCCGGCCCCATCCGGGCGGGGGGCCGGCCTTCCGTCAAACGGCCAGCAGCGCCGGGATCTTCGAGGGGTCCAGGTTGCCGCCGCTGAGGACCACGGCGGTGGGGCCCGTGGGCCGGAAGCGGCCAGAGCACAGGGCCGCGACGCCCACGGCGCCGGAGAACTCGACCACGATTCGGGAGCGGAGCAGCAGATCGCGCGTGGCGGCGACGATGGCGTCCTCCGCCACCGTGACCACGTCATCCACCAGCGCGCTGCAGTGGGCAAAGGTCAGGTCGCCCGGGCGCACCGGCAGGAGCCCGTCGGCGACGCTGGGCCGGACCTCGATGGTGACGGGACGGCCGGCGTCCAGCGAGCGGCGCATGCAGGCGGCGTTGTCGGGCTCGACGCCGATGACCTTGCAGGACGGACGCACCCGCTTGACATAGGCGGCCACGCCTGAGAGCAGGCCACCGCCGCCCACCGGCACCAGCACCGCCTCCACCTCCGGCCACTCCTCCAGGATCTCCAGCCCGGCGGTGCCCTGCCCCGCGATGACGCGGGCATCGTCGAAGGGCGGGACCATGACCAGCCCCTGCTCCGCCACCAGCTGGTGGGCGCGGGCGAAGCGCTCGGGCGAGGTGGTGCCGGCGAAGACCACCTCGGCGCCGAAGCCGCGGGCGCCCTCCACCTTGTTGGGCGGGGCGGTCTCGGGCATGACCACCACCGCGCGCACGCCGAACATGCGCGCGGCCAGCGCCAGCGCCTGGGCGTGGTTGCCGGAGGAGGCCGTGACCACGCCTCGCCCGCGCTCCTCGTCCGAGAGGCAGGCGACGGCGTTGTAGGCCCCGCGCATCTTGAACGCGCCCGACCGCTGCAGGTTCTCGCACTTCAGCCGGACCTCGACGCCCACCAGCTCATCGACCCAGGGCGCGGGCAGGAGCGGCGTGCGCAGCGCCACGCCCCGGAGCCGCTTCGCGGCGGCGCGCACGTCATCCGCGCCCACCAGCGGCGTCGCAAGGGTGGTCACTCCTCCTCCGCCTTGAGCTCGGGCTCCAGCTCGGGCTCGTCGATGACGTCGTCAACGGCGCCGTCGGCAGGGGCGAGATCGACCTCGTTCTCGGCTGCCTCCTCGGGCACCTCGTCCTCCGGGATCAGGCGGGCGACGTCCATGAGCGCGTCGCCATCGTCCAGCGACATCAGGCGCACGCCCTGGGTGTTGCGGCCGATCACGCGGATCTCGGAGATCCGCTGCCGGTTCACCACGCCGTTGCGCGTGATGAGCATGAGCTCGTCGTCGTCGAAGACTTCCTTGATGGCGACGACGGCACCCGTGGCCTCGGAAGTCTTGAGGTTGATCACGCCGCGCCCGCCCCGGTGCTGGAAGCGATACTCGGAGACGAAGGTGCGCTTGCCGCGCCCGGTCTCGGTGGCGACCAGCAGCGTGGCGGAGTCGATGCTCTCCCGCTTGGCCACGACCATGCCGATGACCCGGTCGCCCTGGTCCAGTCTGATGCCGTGCACGCCGGTGGAGACGCGGCCCATGCGGCGCACGTCGCCCTCGTGGAAGCGGATCGCCATGCCCTCACGGGTGGCCAGGATGACCTCGTCGTCACCGCGGGTGATCTGGACGTCGATCAGCTCGTCGTCCTCCAGCACGTGGATGGCGTTCACGCCGGCGGCGCGGATATGCTGGTAGGCCGAGAGCGCCGTCTTCTTCACCACGCCCTTGCGGGTGGCGAACATGAGGAAGCGGTCCTCGGCGAACACCCGCACGGGCACGACCGCGGCGATCTTCTCGTCCCCGCCGAGGGCGAGCAGGTTCACGATGGGCTTGCCCCGGGCGCCCCGGCCGGCGGGCGGAATCTGATGCACCTTCAGCCAGTAGCAATGGCCGCGGCGGGTGAAGATCATGAGGTAGTCGTGGGTCTGCGCCAGGAACAGGTGCTCGACCCAGTCCTCCTCCTTGGTGTCCATGCCCGCGAGCCCCCGCCCGCCGCGGCGCTGCGCCTTGTAGGTGGTCACGGGCAGGCGCTTGATGTAGCCGCCGTGCGAGATGGTGATGACCATCTCCTCGTCGGCGATCAGGTCCTCGAGCGAGAAGCCGCCGTTGAAGTCGCCCAGGATCTCCGTGCGACGCTCGTCGCCGAAGTTGCGGGCCAGCTCCTCCGTCTCCTCCTTGATGATGGAGAAGCGGCGCTCGCGGTTGCCCAGGATGTCGCGCAGGTCGGCGATGGTGGCCTGCACCTCCGCCAGCTCGGATTCCAGCTTCTCGGTCTCCAGCCCGGTCAGGCGGGCCAGGCGCATGTCCAGGATCGCCTTGGCCTGACGCTCGCTCAGGGCGAAGCGGGACTGCAGCGCGGCGCTGGCCGCGTCCGTGTCCGCCGCGGCCCGGATGAGCGCCACCACCTCGTCGATGTGGTCGACGGCGATCTTGAGACCTTCCAGGATGTGCTCGCGGTCGACTGCCTGCTGCAGATCGTGCTCCGCGCGTCGCACGACCACCTCGTGGCGGTGGTCGATGAAGTGCTGGAGCATCTCCTTCAGGTTCATGATGCGCGGCACGCCGCCGTGCTGCCCCTCGCCCAGCTTCTCCCCCGGCACCAGCGCCAGCATGATCACGCCGAAGGTGCTCTGCAGCTGGGTGTGCTTGAACAGCTGGTTGAGCACGATCTGGGGGATGGTGTCGCGCTTCAGCTCCACCACCACCCGGATGCCGTCGCGGTCGGACTCGTCCCGCAGGTCGGAGATGTCGGTGATCTTCTTCTCGCGCACCAGCTCGGCGATCTGCTCGATGGTGCGCGCCTTGTTCACCATGAACGGGATCTCGCTCACGATGATCCGGCTCTTGCCGCTGTCGGTTTCTTCGATCTCCGTGCGGGCGCGCATGACGATGCGGCCACGACCCGTCTCGTAGGCCTCGTTGATGCCGTCGCGGCCGCAGATGAAACCGCCCGTCGGGAAGTCCGGACCGTGCACGAAGCGCATCAGGTCCCGCACCTCCGCCTCGGGGTTGTCCACCAGGTACACGATGGCGGCGGCCAGCTCCCGCAGGTTGTGCGGCGGGATGTTGGTGGCCATGCCCACGGCAATGCCGCTGGAGCCGTTCAGCAGGAGATTGGGGACCTTGGCCGGGACGACGGTCGGCTCCTGCAGCCGGTCGTCGTAGTTGGGCACGAAGTCCACGGTGCCCCGGTCGATGTCCGCCAGCAGCTCCATGGCCAGGCGCGTCAGCCGCGACTCCGTGTACCGGTACGCGGCCGCATTGTCCCCGTCGATGGAGCCG
>JADGQX010000118.1 GCA_017881445.1 Gemmatimonadota bacterium
ATCCGGTCCATGTCGGCGTTCACTTCGGGGTCGATGCGGCGGCGGCGCTCGTCCTCGTCGAACCAGGCCAGCGTCCGGCGCACGCCCTCGCGGAAGGGGATGACCGCCTGGAAGCCGGGGACGAACGTCCTGATCTTGGTGTTGTCGAAGGCGACGCTCCAGCTCTTGTCGCCCAGCAGGCTGCCGGTGTAGCGCGGCTCGACCTTCGCGATGAACTCCGACGCGATGTGGACGATGTTGGCCTCGACGCCCAGCGCGCCGGCGATGGTGCGGTAGATCTGGTCCCAGGTCAGCACCTCGTCCGAGGTGATGTGGAAGGCGTGGCCGATGGCCTGGTCGTTCCCGAGCAGCCCCAGGAAGCCGCGGGCGAAGTCATCGGCATGGGTGACGACCCAGAGGGAGGAGCCGTCGCCGTGGACGATGATGGGGCGCCCGGCCTTCAGCCGGTCCGGCAGCGTGTAGCAGCCCCAGCCGCCGATGGCGAGCGGGAGCTGCGGATCGTACGTCAGCGACGGCCGCACGATGGTGACCGGGAAGCCCTGCTCGCGGTAGGCGCGCAACAGGCGCTCCTCGCAGGCGATCTTGTTGCGCGAGTAGTCCCAGTACGGGTTGTACAGCGGCGTGGACTCGGTGATGAGATAGTGCGACGGCGGCTTCTGGTAGGCCGAGGCGGAGCTGATGAAGACGAACTGCCCGACCGGCACGCCCTTGCCGCCGAAGAGCGCCAGGTCGCGCTCGATGTCCTCGGGCGTGTAGGCGATCCAGTCCACGACGGCATCGAACGTCAGTCCCCGCAGCGCGGCGCGCACATCGTCCGGCCGATGGGCGTCGGCCGTGATGCGCTGCGCGCCCGGCACTTCCCGCTCGTGCTGGCCGCGGTTGAGCAGGTAGAGGTCGATGCCCCGGGCCACGGCCAGCCGGCTGACCGCGGTGCTGATGAATCCGGTTCCGCCGATGAAGAGCACTCTCATGCCGGCGAAATCGAACCTCCCGCTCTCGCCGGTGCAAGCCGGGATGCGCAGGCTCCCGCGGCGGCCAGCGCCGCCCGCGGTGCGTCGGTGGGGGTACGCTTCAGGGCACCCGGTGGCTCAGGCGCCCTGCTCCGGCACGTCCAGCAGCGCGGCGCGCAGCGTGGCCAGCGAGCGGTCCACGTCCTCGCGCGAGAAGACGAGCGGCGGGCGGAAGCGCAGGGAGCGCGTGCCGCAGGCGAGGGTGGCCAGCCCGTGGTCCCAGCAGTGGGCCCGCAGTGCGTTGCGTGCGGCCGTGTCCGGCAGGTCGATGGCCAGGAGCAGCCCCAGCCCGCGCACGTTGCTCACGGCCTCGAACTCGCCCGCCAGCCGCTGCAGCCCCTCCTTGAAGTAGGCGCCCACGTCGGCGGCGTGGCGCACCAGGTCGTCCTCGTGCATGATCTGCAGGTAGCGCGCGCCCCGCACCATGTCCGCCAGGTTGCCGCCCCAGGTGGAGTTGATGCGCGAGGAGACGTGGAAGACGTTCGTCTTCACATCGTCGATGCGTGCCGTGCTCATGATGCCGCAGACCTGCGTCTTCTTGCCGAAGGCGACGATGTCGGGCGTGACGCCGGTGTGCTCGAACGCCCACAGCTTCCCCGTGGATCCCATCCCCGTCTGAACCTCGTCGAAGATGAGCAGCGCCTCGAAGCGGTCGGCGTACTCCCGCAGCTTGCGGAAGAACTCCGGGCGGAAGTGGTGGTCCCCGCCCTCGCACTGGATCGGCTCGATGATGATGGCGGCGATGCCGTGCGGGTCCGCCTCGAACGCCGCCTCGATCTCCCGGCACGCC
Organism: Gemmatimonadota bacterium; assembly: GCA_017881445.1. GTDB lineage: Bacteria > Gemmatimonadota > Gemmatimonadetes > Longimicrobiales > RSA9 > JADGQX01. The sequence goes on from JADGQX010000118.1 coordinate 1,801, forward strand.
CGGCGCTCCTTCGACTCCACGGCCGCGCTGTCCAGGGGAAAATCGATGTAGGGACTCGAGATGCGGGGCCAGTCGAACTGCGGGAAATCGCGCGTCTTGGTGGGATCGGTGTTCGTCACGGAGAGCGTGTAGCCGCTGCGCCCGTGGAACGCGTCCTGGAAGTGCAGGATGCGATCGCCGCCGCCCTCGATGCCGGCGGCGCGGTTCTTCTGCCGCTTCCAGTCGAACGCCGTCTTCATGGCGTTCTCGACCGCCAGCGAGCCGCCGGAGATGAAGAACAGGTGGGGGAAGGCAGCCGGTGCCGCCAGCTCGCGGAAGGTCTGCACGAAGCCGGCGAACTCGGGCGTGTACATGTCGCTGTTGGCCGGATTGGCCAGTGCGGCTTTCATGAGCGACCTGCGGAAGCCCTCGTCCTCCATCTTGGGGTGGTTATGGCCGATTGGCAGTGTGGCGAAGTAACCATAGCAATCGAGGTACTCCCGGCCTTTCAGCGCATCGACGATTGTGCTTCCGTGAGATCTATCAAGGTCGATGACCAGGTGGAAACCATCGACAAGAATGTTCTGTTCTAGCACATGGAACACGCGATCTGCCGCTACGGATATCTCGCCCATAATCCTCTCCGGAAGGGAATCCTTCAAGTTAACGCGGCCTTGGCCGGGCAGGCCAGAGCGGCAGCCGGTTGACCCGGGTGGCCCGGCTCCGTAACCTGCCGCCGCGGGCGCCGGACCGAGGGAGAACCGACCGAAACCAGAGCAAACCGATGCGTCGCTGGAAGCCGGAGATCGCCCTGTCGTCGTGGCCGCGCTGGCCGCTGCGCGCCGCCGGACCCATCGCAGCCGTGCTGGCGCTGCTGTCAGGGGCGCCCGCGCCGGCGAGCGGGCAGAAACCGACCCGGGCGAAGCCGGCGGCGTTCTTCCTGGGCGCCGACGTCTCGGCGCTGGCTGCGCCCAGCCGCTTCGGGCGGGCGCCGCGCAGCTACCAGGAGAACGGCAAGCCCGCCGACGAGCCGACCATCCTCATGAACCACGGCTGGACGGCGTACCGGCTGCGCGTGTTCGTTTCGCCGGTGCGGCAGGCCCCGGACAACTCACTGGAGAACACGATCCCGCTGGCGCGGAAGATCAAGGCGGCGGGCGGGCTGCTGCTGCTGGACATCCACTACTCGGACACCTGGGCGGACCCGCAGCACCAGGAGATCCCGGTGGCCTGGCGCGGGCTCGACTTCGAGGGCCTGGAAAAGCAGGTCGAGGCCTACAGCCGCGAGACGGTCAAGGCCTTGAAGGATGCCGGAGCCATGCCGGACTGGGTGCAGGTGGGCAACGAGATCACGCGGGGCACGCTCTGGCCGCTGGGCCAGCTGCAGATCCCGGGCAACAACGAGTACCTGCCGCCGGCGCCCTATGACTCGGCGAAGCAGTGGGACCACCTGACGCGCATCCTGAAGGCGGGCATCCGGGGCGTGAGGGAGGGCGCCGGCGGCACACCTCCCCGGATCGCCATCCACATCGACCGGGGCGGGGACTGGGCGACGACGAAGTGGTTCTTCGACCACCTCGATGCGGCGCACGTGCACTACGACATCATCGCCCAGAGCTTCTATCCGCCCTGGCGCCACGGCACGCTCGACGATCTCTGGAAGAACATGAACGAGTGCGCCCGCCGGTATCACAAGGACTTCCTCGTCGCCGAGACGGGCTACGGCCGCTCGCAGCGCCCGGACAACCCGGACATGATGTGGCCGCAGACGCCCGAGGGGCGCCTGCAGTTCATGGTGGACCTGGTCAACACCGTGAAGAAGGCGCCGCGCGGGCTGGGCGTGATGTACTGGGCGCCCGAGTTCGATGTCTGGAATGCGGATGGCAGCCCGGGTCCGGCGGTGTTCACCCTGGACCACCTGACGGACCTGGTCGCCCGGCCGGCCAGTCACGCGCCGGCGGAGGTGCATCCCTAGACATTAGTAGTGGAACCGCGCCTGAAGGACGTCGATGGAGGAACCCAGAACGCGGTACACCAGTCGGTCTGCCTTCGTGATACGCCGACTCCAAACATCGCTCCCGAGGTGGCGCAGGGGCTCAGGCTTGCCGATCCCCTCGTATGGCGTGCGGCGGGCGGACTCGATCAGCTCGAGAACCCTCTTCGCAACCTTACGGTCGTGTTCGACCCGGTATTGCAGATCCTCCAGGGCTTCGCGCTGAAGCTGGACGACCCGGCACCCTGAGTCGCCGCCTCCGCCCTGGTGGGACTTAGGGGCCATTTCGCCTTACAGGCCCAGTTCTTTCGCGAGATGCTCGGTGGACTCGTACGTCAGGGCGCCTTCCCCCTTACGGGAGCGCGACAGTGCGCGCAGCAGACGGATCGCGTTGGCCGGCGAGCGGAGCAAGTGCGCCGTCTCCTGAAGGCTGCGAAGCTCCTGGGCGGGGACAAGAGCAACGTCCTCGTGGCCCCGGCGTTGGAGAACCACCTCTTCGCGAGTGTCCTCAACCTGATCCCAGAGTGCGGCGAGGTTGTCGCGGGCGTGACTGTAGCTCGCAGTCGTCACTTCGGTTTCCCCGTCCGCTCGGTGAATTCTGTCCAGCTTTCCTGTACAAGTCTAGCGCTGGAACCGGGGCTCGTCAAGTTCGCTAGTAGAGGATGCGCGTAGCCCAGGCGAGCTTCTGCGCGAAGGCACCCTTCTGGGGCATGTAACGGTCCAGCTGCTCGCGCGTGTCCACCCACTCGCAGAGGCTCGGGAGCAGCACGAAATCGACGATCCCCACCGCGGCGCCCCAGTGGGAGAGGACCAGGATCGTCTCGCCATCCAGCAAGGCCGAGCGGTAGTCCTCGTTGTGCGAGCCGATGGTCAGGTAGTAGACGGAACGCTCGGGCCGCTCGGCCGTGACCTTCTGCTGGAGGTACTCGCCGCCGCTGACGGGCTTGGCGTTCGTCGCCGGGACCCGGTTGAATTCCAGGTACTGCAACCGCTTCTGCACGAGGTCGGCGCTGGCGCGGAAGTACGCCGCCGCCACCGCGCCCCAGCCGGGCTCGCGGAAGAGGTTGTCCCAGCCGTCGGGCGAGGCGAAGAACTGCGCCTTGATGTGCAGCATCGGGTGCTGCTCGGCCGCGGAGATCGGCTTCGGCGCACTGAAGCCCGCCGCGCGCAACCCGGCGGCGACCGCGCGTAGCGAATCCACCAGGGCCGGCGCGAAGGGCTCGAGCTGGCGCAGCCAGGGCAGTCGCGCACGATTGGCCAGCGCGGTCTCGATCCGGCGGGGAATGTCGCCCACGGGGAAGTTCACGGCGTAGACGCCCACGCGCAGCAGCCCGCCGGCGCCGTCGATCGCCGGCGCCAGGGTGCTGCGGGCCAGCAGCACCCGGGCGAGCACCGCTTCGGCCAGCGTCAGGGCGCGCGGGTCGGGCGAGGGCGCGTTCTCGGGAGCGGGCGCCATGATGAGCACGCGCCCGCCGCGCAGTGCGTGGCCAACCAGCAACGATGCCCAGAGGGGGTTGTTCCACAAGGAATCCGGGATCTTTTCCACGGAGCCGGCCGGCATCAGGCTGTAGAGCATCGCCTTGGCAATGGTCACCTGCTTGAAGCCGTAGCCGACCTCGTTGTGGAGCGGCATCGCCGTCACGGCACCCTCGGGGAAGTCGGGCCGGGTCACATGCCCGGGCACCGTGTCGCGCGGGGTCCGCAGGAAGAACGGCAGCCGGTCCGCCTCGACGCCCTGTCCCACCATCAGCCGCTCGAGCTCGCGCCTCACCGTCCGGGTAGCGGGCCCCCTCACGAGGGCCACCCTGTCCTCCCACCCCGCCCCGGCGAACACCTCGCCGACACCCATGCCACCCACCAGGAGCCGCCCCTGGTAGGGGTCGGCATCCGCGAGGTCGTAGAACACGATCTTGCGATGGTCGCGCAGCGCATTGTCCGGGAGACCGATCACCGGGAACACCCAGTGGCTCCAGAAGGACGGGTCGGCCTGCTGCGTGATGTGCACGTGGACCGAGATGCGGTCGCGCACCCACCCGTCGCCGTGCACCCGCGCTTCCGTTTGGAGCCGGCTGGAGCCGGCGACCGCGATGCGCAGAGCCGTTTGCAGGCTGTCCAGCGTGGCCTGCCAGGCCGCCGGTGCCCCGCTCACGCGGATGTGTCCGCCCAGGGGATCCTGCAGCAGCGCCATCCAGAGGCGGGTGTTCTCCAGCTCGAAGTAGAACTCGTCCAGGAAGATGTGGTATTCCGGCAGGATCCCCGTGGTGTCGTATGCAAGGATGCGCTGGATCAGGGCGTCGAGGTACCCGCGCGTGACCATGCGGTACGAGGCCTTGTCGGGCGTCCCCTGGTCGTTTACGCCCCGGAACTCGCTGAACCACAGCACGTGGTAGCGCTGCGCCTGGTGGATCGAGCGGTAGACCTCCCACTGGAACTGCTCGTTGCGCGCGTAGACGACCTCGTTGCTGTCCGAGAACTCGCCCGTCGTCGCCCGCTGGATCAGCGTATCGATCTGCGCCTGCGTCTCGTGCTGCTCGTCGCGCAGCGCGAGCTGCAGCGGCAGCCACACCATGCGGGCGTCGCCCCAGCGCCGCCGCTGGCCGGCCACGACCTCGTCCACGGCGGCGAGCAGGCGCGAGAACAGCCACTCGGCCCGCGCGCGCGCGGCGGGAGCCGCGGCACCCGCCGGCGGGGCGTGCGCCTGGAACGTGTCCAGCGCGGCCGCGGCGAAGGGCGCGAGCGTCTCCGGCTCGCGCTTCTGACCCAGCAGCCGATCGTAGGGCAGCAGCACGTTGGTGAGCAGCAGCGCCCGGACGCTGTCCGCCAGCGCGCGCCCCTGCGGCGTGATGCCGGTGGCGCCGGGGTCCAGCGCCAGCGAGAAGGCGCGCTCCAGGCTTTCGTGGTATTCGCGCACGACGTCGTTGGCGTTGCGGCCGGAGCCCAGCGCGAGCGCCCGCATCATCTCCGTCAGGCTGTCGGTGAGCTCGCTGCCGTTCGCGCCCCGCAACGGACGCATGGGCCCCATGTACGGAACCACGACCTGGCTCGCGCGCAGCACCCAGGCGCGCAGCTCCGCGGCGGCGCGCTCGAGCGCGGCGTCGGCGGTCGCCGGAGCCCGTCCGCCGTGGGCGACGGGGCGCGGCAGCTCCACGTGATCGCTGAGCGGCCGGTCCCTGCCCACCAGCGGCTGCCCCACCGGGACGGTCAGGCCGAGGCGGAGATGGCGCGGGCCGCCGAAGACCCAGGTCGCGTGCAGCAATCCACCCGGGAAAAGCAGGCCGCCCCGGCGCAGCGGGAGCATGGTCGAGAGGAAGGGCGCGGCATCGCCGCTCGGAAGCTCGACATCCAGCCCGGCGCCCAGGCGCGCCGTGGGACTGCGCACGCCCAGGGCCAGGCTCCCCTGCGGGCCACGCGCGTGGGCGGCGGCGCCGAGGTAACCCTCGAGCTGCACGCCCAGGAGACCCACCGTGGGGTCGAGCACGTCGCGATAGATGCCGGCGCCCAGTGCCGCGCCCGCCTCGGACGAGCCGAGTGCGCCGAAGTAGCCTCCGATGAACGGGCGGACACGGGGCGGCAGACCGACGCTCGAGCCCAGGTCGGTGTGCGCGCTGGGCCCGGCGCTCTGGGCGGCCAGAGCGCCGGCGCCGCCTGACGCGAGCATCAGGACGGCCGCCAGCGCGCGTGCCAACTCCCGGCCGCCGGTGCCTGGCCGACGAACGCTCTGCCGCTTCGATTTCATGCCGAGTGCCTTCTCTGGGTGTCCCGGGGCGCAGCGGGGCAGTCGCAATAGCAGGGCCAAGATGCCTGCCGCTGCGCCGGGCCGGCGGCGCGGGCCGGAATTTGCGCAAACCGCTATATTCTGCTCGCAGACGGCGTTCCGGAGGCCGATGCCGAACATCCACCCCCAGGCGACGACGCTGCGGACCCCCTTCGCGCAAGGCGGTGTGGCATGCGCAGTCAAGGTGCAGCAGCCTTCTCGACGACTCATCGCAACGATCCCGCGCCTCTTCGGAAGAAGGGGCTCCTCCTCATGCCCGAGTTCCCCGTCGATTCCTTCTGGAGCTACCGCTACGTCCTGCAGCTGACGGGGCGGAAGGCGGCGTACCCGCCGCTGGGCCTGCTGACCTTCGCCGGCTACCTCGACCGGGAGGCGTGGGACCTCGAGCTGCTCGACCTGGGCGTGACCCCCGTCCCCGACCGGGAACTGCGCCGGCGGATGGAGGTGGCGGACGTCGTTTTCCTGAGCGCCATGTCGATCCAGAAGCGGGCACTGGTGGACATCCTGCGGGTCGCGCGCGGGCTGACCACGCCCATGGTGCTGGGCGGACCGTTCGCCTCCTCCTACCGCGACCAGATCCTGCACCCCGAGACCGGCTCCGACCGAGTGCTGCACCAGGGACTGGACATGATGGTCTGGGGCGAGACGCAGTCGGCGCTGCCGGAGCTGCTGGCGTGGCTGGACACGGCGCCCGCCCACGACGACGGTCCGCCGCGCCTGATCATCCCCCGGGCGGTGGCGGAGGCGGCGCCGGGCTCGCGCAAGTACCTGAACGACCGCGCCATCTTCCGGCCGCTGGAGGACGTGCCGCTCCCGCGCTGGGACCTGGCAAGGGTGAAGGCCTACAACTCGCTCATGCTGCAGACCACGGCGGGCTGCCCCTTCCGCTGCGACTTCTGCGACATCATCCAGTTCAACGGCGGCTTCAGCCGACCCAAGACGCCCGCGGCGGTGCGGCTCGAGCTGGAGGCGATCTTCGCCACCGGCTTCCGGGGCGGCATCTTCAGCGTGGACGACAACTTCATCGGCAGCCCGGCGGCGACCTCCGCCATCCTGGACGCCATGATCGAGTTCCAGCGCGAGCACGGGTATCCGTTCTCGTTCCACACCCAGGCGAGCGTCAACCTGGGCACGCCCGAGCTGGCGCCGCTACTGGAGAAGATGAAGCTTGCGGGCTTCGAGGCCGTGTTCCTCGGGATCGAGAACCCGGACGAGGACGCCCTGCGTCGCATGAACAAGAAGCAGAACATCAAGGTGGACGTCCCGGCGACGGTGGCCGCGATCCAGGGCTGCGGCATCGAGGTGTACGGCGGGTTCATCCTGGGCGGCGACGAGGACACGTCCTCCACGCCCCAGCGCATCATCGACTTCGTGAAGAGCACGCGCATCCTCACCGCCATGACGGGCATGCTCACGCCGGTGCCGCACACGCCGCTCTACGAGCGACTGCGTCAGGAAGGGCGGCTGCGACCGGCGGAGTACAGCGGCAACAACACGGACGACGCCGTGCAGTTCGAGCCCGCGGGCATGGCCGCCGCCGACCTGAAGCGCGGCATCCACGAGATCCTGCACGACCTCTTCAGCCCCGCGGAATCGTACCGCCGCGCCCTGGACATGGTGAGCGCCGTGCGACCGCAGATCTTCAGCTCCCGCCACACGCGCCTGGGCGAGCTGCGGGCCGTCGCCGTCTCGCTCTGGCGACAGGGCGTGCAGCGCTTCGACGGGGACTACTTCGCCCTGCTCTACCGCGCCTGGAAGATGGACCGGGGTCTGCGGCGCGAGGCCCGCGTGGAGAAGCGCGGGCTGCGCCGCGCGCTGCACAGTGAGCAGCTCGCCCGCGCCCTGGCCGGAGAGCGCGCCCGCGTGGACGAGCTCCTGACCCTCGCCTCCGACTACCTCGTGCGCTTCCGGCCGGACGCACCGCTGGCGGCCATCAGCCAGCGCGCCGCCGAGCTGCGCGAGCGCGCCCGTGCCGGGCTGCTGTCGCCGGACGAGCTGCGCGTGCTGTGCGAGAACGCGGTCGCGTGTCTGCGCGTGAAGATCCGCAGCCACCGCTTTCCCGGCATCAAGTTCGGCAAGGCGATGGAGGCGGCGATCAAGAGCATGCACTACGAGCGCGTCATGGGCAGCATCCTGAGCGCGGCGCCGCAGCCGGCCGGGCACCTGGTCGCGGCCAGGTCCGCCCGCCGGCGCTGAGCCTGGTCGCTCACGACCCCTTCCGCCGGCGACGTACCGGCGGAAGGGGCCGGCGCGCGTGCGGCGCCCGGGTCCCGCCGCCTCACCAGCCCGCGTGCTGGTAGAAGCGCCGCTTGGCTGCCTCCGCGGCCAGCACGTACCCCGCGACGATGGCGCCGATGGCCAGCAGCAGCTTCGCGGGGAGCCGGCTGAATCCGAGCAGGGCAGCGAGCGGCGTCCAGGGGATCAAGAGCGTCAGCGCCAGGACCGCGAGCGTCGCCATGAGCAGGTAGCGGCCGGGAGGGCTCTTCAGGAACGGCCGGCGCGTGCGCACGACCAGCACGATCAGCGTGGCGGAGATCACGGACTCGGTGAACCAGGCGGTGCGGAATTCCGCCACGCCGGCGTGCATCAGCCAGAGCACGCCGAAGGTCAGGTAGTCGAAGATGGAGCTGAGCAGGCCGAAGCGGATCATGAACCGGCGGATGAAGGCGATGTCCCACCTGCGCGGCCGCTCCAGCATCTCGCTGTCCACCGTGTCCGTCGCGATCGTCATCTCGGGCAGGTCGGTCAGCAGGTTCGTCAGCAGGACCTGCTTGGGCAGGAGCGGCAGAAAGGGCAGGAAGAGCGACACGCCCGCCATGCTGAACATGTTGCCGAAGTTGGCGCTGGTCGCCATGAACACGTACTTGAGCGTGTTGGCGAAGGTGCGCCTCCCCTCCTGCACCCCGTCCAGCAGCACGCCGAGGTCCCGCTCCATGAGCACGATGTCGGCGGCCTCCTTGGCCACGTCCACGGCCCCGTCCACGGAGATGCCGACGTCGGCGGCGTGCAGGGCGGATGCGTCGTTGATGCCGTCGCCCATGTAGCCCACCACCTCGCCGGCCTTCCGCAACGCATGGACGATCCGCTCCTTCTGGTTCGGCTCGATCTCGGCGAACACGTCCACCTGCGCGGCCCGCTGGGGCAGCGCTTCATCCGAGATTCCGCGCAGCTCCGCACCCGTCAGGATGCGCTCTCCCGACAGGCCGACCCGCATCGCGCTGGTGGCGGCCACCAGCCGGTTGTCGCCCGTGATGATCTTGAGGGCGACACCCAGCCGCCGGAGCTCCAGGATCGTCGTCGCCGCGTCCGGCTTGGGCGGATCCTCCAGGCTGAGCAGGCCCAGGAACACCATCCCCGCCTCGTCGTCCTTCCCGGCCTTGCCGGCACTGCCCATGTCGCGGTACGCGACGCCCAGGGTGCGCAGTCCCTGCCGGCCCAGCTCCTCGAAGCGCTGCACGATGGCCGGCCTCGCCTCCGCCAGGTCGACCGTTTTGCCGTCCGGCAGCTCCGCCGTCGCGCAGGCCGCGAGCACGCTGTCCACGGCACCCTTGGTGATGAGCAGGTGGCGATCGCCCTCGGCGACGAGGATGCTGAGCCGCTTGCGCCCGAAGTCGTACGGCACCTCGTCGAGCTTCTCGGTCCCGCCCAGGTCGAAGGTGTGCGCGGCGAGGATGGCCTGGTCGAGCGGGTTGGTGAAGCCGGTCTCGTAGGCCGCATTGAGGTAGGCGTAGCGGCGCACGCGCTCGCTTTCGCCCCCGGCCACGTCCAGCGCGGCCTGGAGCCGCATGCGGCCCTCGGTCAGCGTGCCGGTCTTGTCGGAGCAGAGCACGCTCATGCTGCCGAAGTTCTCGATCGACGCCAGGCGCCGCACCACGACCTTGCGGGCGGCCATGCGCCGCGCGCCGTGGGCGAGGTTGACGCTGATGATCGCCGGCAGGAGCTGGGGCGTGAGGCCGACGGCAAGGGCAAGGGAGAAGAGGAACGCCTCCAGGATCGGGCGGTGGAAGTAGACGTTGATGGCGAAGATCGCCAGGACCAGGATGAGCGTGACCTCCATGAGCAGGGCGCCGAAGCGGCGGATGCCGTGCTCGAACTCGGTCTCCGGCGGCCGCAGCCGCAGCCGGGCGGAGATCTTGCCGAACTCGGTGTCCAGGCCGGTGCGCACCACCAGCGCCTGCCCGGAGCCGTTGGTGACGTGCGTGCCCTGGAAGAGGACGTTGGCGCGCCGCGCCAGCGCGGTGTCGGCGGGCAGCGTGCCCGGCTCCTTCTCGACCGGGTAGCTCTCGCCGGTGAGCGGCGCCTCGTCCACGAACAGGTCCTTCGCCTGCAGGATCCGGCAGTCCCCCGGGATGCCGGCGCCGGCTGAGAGAATCACCACATCGCCGGGGACGACGTCCTCCACCGGGACTTCGACGCGCGCGCCGTCGCGCAGCACCGAGGCCTTGACGTGCACCAGCGCGAGCAGGCGCCGCACGGCGTCGCTGGCGGCATGCTCCTGCCAGAAGCCGAGGAGCCCGCTGGCCACCACGATGGTGATGATGATCACCGGGTCGGTTCGCTCGCCCACGAAGAGCGACACCCCGGCGGCGGCGAGGAGGATGAGGACGATGGGACTGGTGAACTGGGTCGCCAGCAGCCTGGCCGTGGATGCGGCCAGGGGATGCGAGCTGGGTGTGGCCCGCCGCCGCCGCGCGAGCGAGCGGTTGGCGGCGTCGCTCCCCAGGCCGGTGGACGTCGTGCCCAGCGAGCGCAGGAGGTCGGCCTCGGGCACGTTGCAGAAGGTCTCGAGCGCCGGGGCGCCGCCGGAAGGGTCGGAGCGCGGCGCGGGTGTCGCGTTGTCGGTCACGGCGGTCCTCCCAGGCGTTCGTCTTCCGGCGCTCAGATCCTCAGATAGAGCCGGTGCAGCATGGCGGCGCAGGCCGCCACCCCCACGGCCCCCCAGAGCACGCCCCAGACCAGCGCGGGCACGCCGGTGAGCTGCGCCAGCATGAGCGCGTCCGAGACTTCGCCGGGCCGCTGCAGGATGTCGCTGCGGATGTCGAGGAGCGCGTAGAGCGCACTGGTCAGCCCCAGGGCGGTGACGGCCAGCCGCGTGGCGGCCGCGGGGAGCCAGCGGCTGGCCACGAGCAGGGCGGCACCGAAGGCGAGGCCGAAGACCAGCCCGAAGGCGCTGCGCACGAAAAGCGCCGTGACGCCCAGCATGAGCGCGCCCAGTCCGATCAGCGTCGCCCTGGCCACCACGGTGCGGCCGCGCCCGAGCGCGACGAGCAGCAGCCCCCAGGCCAGGCTCCCGAGGTACCCGGCCGAGAGCGTGAGGAAGGGACTGCCGCCCCGGGACAGGGTCTCGCCGCCCTCGCGCCAGTCGAGGGAGATCGCCTCGATCTGCCCGCCCGTGGCCAGCGCCATCAGGCCGTGGCTCAGCTCGTGGAGGAAGACCACGAAGATCTTGAGCGGATAGATGACCGGCGTGGGCCAGAGCAGCCAGAGCGCCGCGAAATAGGCGGCGTAGCCGGCAACGAAGGT
>JADGQX010000336.1 GCA_017881445.1 Gemmatimonadota bacterium
GGATGAATTCATGCGCCTGTGCAGTCGCGGTAGCGGCTGTGTTGTCGTTCGTGGCTCGGCGCTGGACTGGATACCGTTAGACGCCAGAATCAGGCCACTATGAAACCGAGCGCACCCATCACCGAGCTTTACCTCGGCCCACCGGTGAGAAGCGGTCGAATTCGCGGTGTAGCCCTCGTACTCGGCGTCCTTACATTCGGCTGGCTGCCCTTGAAACTAACCGAAAGCCTCGAAATGCCAGCTACTCCTTTTTGGGCCGCCATCGCCCTTACTGCCGTCCTGATACCTCCGCTGTCGCTCCTCGCTCTCGTCCTGCTTATCCGCCACCTTCTCAAGACCCAGCCGCTGACTCGATCTGAGTACCGGTCATATCGTCTGCTCTGTCTCTTCACCGGTCCGATTGGCTGCGTCATCACCGTGTTTCGTCTCACCAGAAGCAACCGAGCGGCGTAACAGCGCATCTGGCCTCCTCCTTGGAATCAAGCGCGGCGGGACGCTGAAAAGGGCAATGGCTGCTAAGAAGGGTCGTAAACAGTCGGGTCCGACCCTTCGGGTTCGTAGCGGTCTGACGTTCCTGACAGCGTCCTGACGTGGCCCGCTGCCGGTATCGGTCACGCCGCCTCGATTAGCCCCGGGAGCCGCTCAAATAGCCATATAAGCTCGGACGGCGGATCGGCCAGTAGAGTTCGATACGTATCAACGAAGGCAGGCCATTTCAAACAGCTCCGCCTCAAGTCTGCAAGACGTGGAGTTCCGCGTTGGCATAGCGCAAGCGGATGGCGAGCACGCGGGCCAGGCCCTCGAGCAGGTTGATCGCCATCCGCTTGTGTTCCTCGGCTAGGGCGTCGAACTGCTTGCGCGACAGCGCGAACAGCTCGGTGTCGGTCAAGGCGATGGCGTTTGCCGACCGCGCCTGGCCGTCGAGGAACGCCATCTCACCGAAGAAATTGCCGCGGCCGAAGGTGCCGACGTGGCGCCATTGGGTTTCATCGAGCTGCAACATGATGCGCACCGCCCCGCGCCGGATCAGGTAGAGCACGTCGTCGGCGTCGCCGCGCTTGAAGATCTTCTCCCCGCTCTTGTAGGCTCGTTTCTCCATGCAGGCTTCGAGCGCCCGGAGGGTCTCAGCCTTGCGCTCCTTGAACAGGTCGATCTCGTGCAGTTCGAGCGGCTGCTCCTCCGACCGGGTGAACTCTGCCTCCGCCAGGATGCGCTCCTCGACCCATTCCAGCGCGTTGTCGAGTTCCGCGAAGATTTTCGCCCGGCTTTCCGCCCGCACCAGCCCGACCTCGTCGAAATAGCGCTGCACGTCCTGGCCGCTGGGCAGGCGGGGCGGGATGTGGCTGAACAGCAGGAAGCCCCCGCGCTCCGCGAGGATGTCCTCGACCTGCTCCAGCAGGTGCGCGGCCGTGACATCCACCGACTGCACGCGGCGCAGGTCGAGGATGACGTAGCGCCGCGTCTTGAGCTCGGACTCCAGAGCGGAGTAGAGCTTGTCCGTGGTGCCAAAAAACAGGCTGCCCTGCAGCTCGAAAATCACCGCCTGGTCGCCGTCCCGCTGGAGAATGGCCATGGCCGCGGGCAGCCGCGTCTGGCGCGAGAAGATCTTGTTGCCGTCGGTCTTGCGGTGCACGACGCTGCCGCCGATCTGCTCGCGGATGAACAGCACGATAGCCAGCACGATGCCCACGCCCGATGCCGCAATCAGGCCGACCGCCTGGGCGGTGACGACCACCGCGACGACCACCACGAAATCAAAGATCGTCGAGCGGGCTTTGAGGAAATGCAGGCTGCCCAAGTCAATCATACGGACGCCGACCACGACGAGGATGCCGGCCAGCGCCGCCACCGGTACCCAGGCGATCAGCGCGCCCAGCGCCAGGAACGCGAGCAGCGACAGTGCCCCTTCGATCAGCCCCGACCGGCGGCTATTCCCTCCGCTCGAGATGTTCACCAAGGTCGCGCCCATCTGCCCGGCGCCCGGCATGCCGCCGATGGCGGCTGAGGTGAGATTGCCCAGCCCCTGCCCGAGCAGCTCCCGGTTCGAGTCGTGCCGGCTGCGGGTGAGAGTGTCCAGTACGACGCAGGTCTTGAGCGTGTCGATTGAGAGCAGCACCGCCAGAGTCAGCGCCGGCATCAGCAGGGCGGGCAGATCCGCAAGGCCCATCGCCTTGATCGCTGTCAGGCGGCCAGCGAAGGCGCTGAAAAGGCCCGTCCCGCCCCCGCCGAGCGGCCCGATGACCTGTGAATTGCCTGCCAAGACGCGCAGCGCCGGGTCAGCCCATGCGAAGCCTCCATAGGCGATCACGCCGGCCGCCAGCCCGAGGATCGTGGCGGGCACCGCGTTGATCAGGCGCGGCGCTCCCACCATCACCGCGACCGTCACGAACCCCACCCCAATGGTCTGCCATTTCCACATGGCAATGCCGGACAGCGCCGGCCAGAAATGCGTGCCCGTGGGTGCGCCCAGCAGAATCGGGATCTGGCTGGTGAGGATGATCAATCCGACGCCGCTCATATAGCCGCTGACCACGGGATAGGGCATGTACTTGATCAGTCGCCCGAGCCCGATGAGCCCGAACAGGACTTGGAACAAGCCCGCCAACAGTCCCACCGCCGACAGCATCAGCAGCGCAGAGTCGATCGGCACGCCCTTCCGCATGAGGCCGATGGCGAGCGCCGCCATCACCGCCGCGGCCGGCGCGCAGGGCGCGGTGATGAGCCGCTTCGTGCCCCCCATGGCCGCCGCGACCAGCCCGAGCGCGGTGGCGCCGAGGATACCTGCCAGCGCCCCGTAGGCCGCATAGCTGCCGCCCAGGGGCGTGTAAATCGTCACCCCGAAAGCGATCGCCGACGGCAGCGCCACCAGCATCGCCGCCAGCCCGCCCCAGAAATCGCCTCCCAGGTCGCCATGGCTGGAAGGTGTCGCGGGTCTGTCCGGCTCGGACTTGAGTTTGGTCACGGCTGTGTTGTCCCATCGTATCGCTCGGTGATCTCCGAATGCCTCTCGCGCACTAGACTAGGGCGGTGAAGGCCGCGCGGACGGGGCCGAACGCGTTCACCCTGGAGTTCGAAAGCGAGGACGAGCTCCGCGAGGAGCACCGCGCGAACCTCTCGCAGGGCGGGGTGCGGCTGCCCGTCGCGGACCGGCCCGCGCTTTTCGCGCGCGCGGAATTGACGCTCCGCGGCCCCTCCGGCCGCGAGGCGCGCGTGAAGGGCACGGTCGTCGCCCCTCTCCCGGACGGGGTGGCGCTGTCGTTCGAGGGGGACGCGGACGCGCTCCTCGCGGCCTTGCTCGCCGCGCCCGCCGGGCGGGAATCTCCGGGGAGGGACGTCAGCGACTGGGACCGGCTGCGCGGGATGTCGCGGACCGAGAAGCTCCTCTACGCGCCGCGGGCCGAGCGCAACGAGCGCCTCGTCCTCGTGCAGGACCCCGACCCGCAGGTCCTCTACGCGCTCCTGAAGAACCCGCGTCTCACGGTGGACGAGGTCGCCCGGGTCGCGAAGTCGGCGTACCTCACGTACCAGACCGCGGAGTTGATCCTGAAGACGACCCAGTGGGCGGCGAACGTCGAGATCCGGACGGCCCTCGTCCACAACCCGAAGACCTCGCCCACCTTCGCGCTCCGCCTCCTCCCGACGCTGCCGGAAGCCGAGCTCAAGGCGATCGCGCGCGGCGCGGCGACGAGCATGGCCCTCAAGGCAGCCGCGCTGAAGCGGCTGCAGGGCGGCGTCTGAGCGAAATGCCGCGCCGGAGGCGGATAGGATAAAGCGATGGCGGACAGCGAGGACATCGTCGACATCGCCATCATCGGGGCGGGCGTCATCGGCTGCAGCGTCGCGTTTCACCTCGCGCGGCTCGGGTGCACGAACGTCCTCCTGATCGACAAGGAGCCGCTGCCGGGAAGCGGCTCGACGTCGAAGGCGAACGGCGGCATCCGGGCCCAGTTCACGACGGACGTCAACATCGCGATGTCCCTCGCGTCG
>JADGQX010000119.1 GCA_017881445.1 Gemmatimonadota bacterium
GGGCCGCCGCTGGAGGCGCTGCCGCCCAGGCCGGTGGCGCCCGCGCCGGACGTGCTGGCGCCGGACCCGCATTCGCTCGATTTGTTCGAGGAGTGAGGCAGGGGCAGGGGCAAGGGCAAGGCTCAGGGGGAGGGGAAAGGGAAGGGCGCGGAAAAGCGGCCGGGAGGGGCGCGGGCGAGGAGAACTCGGCGCGCGGCTCACGGCCGCTTGCTCATGCGGGTCGGGCGGCGGCGCCGGTCAAGGGCGCCGCTTCTGGCAACGGGCTCAGGCCTTCTCGGCGCCCAGGCGGTTGACGATCTTCGCCAGCTGCGACTTCTTGCGCGCGGCCTTGTTCGGGTGGATCAGGCGGCGCGTGGCGAAGCGGTCGAGCAGCGCGGAGGCTTCCTTCAGCGCCGGCTGTGCCTCGGCGGGCGTCTCGGCCTGGAGCACCTTCTTCAGGGCGGTCTTCATCCGGGAGCGCTGTGTGCGGTTGTGGGCCGTGCGCTTGAGCTCCTGGCGCGCGCGCTTTTCGGCACTCTTGGTGTTGGGCAACGGGCCCTCTCTGTGACGCGTTCAACTGGGCGACGACGTAACCTTTAAGTTTAGGTGCGGCGTCGGGGTGTGTCAACTGCGAAAGGCAAGGGCGAAGGCAAGGGTAAGGCGTGAACGTGCATGGCGCGTGAGCGACTGCGACTGAGGCGCGGCTGGGACGGGGAACGGGGCCTCGCGCGCGGGTAGGGGGCGCGGTTAGCTTTTGGCGCATGGAAATCGCCGAGCTGCTGCTGGTCGTTCCGGTCCTGCTCTTCTCCGTGATCGTGCACGAGGTGGCGCACGGGTGGGTGGCGCGGAGGGAGGGCGATCCGACGGCGCACATGCTGGGTCGGCTGACGCTGAATCCGATTCCGCACATCGATCCGATCGGCAGCATCGTGGTGCCGCTCTTGCTGTTCGCGACGCATAGCGGTTTCCTGTTCGGCTGGGCCAAGCCGGTGCCGGTGAATCCGCGGAACTACCGGCGGTATCGCCGGGGCGACATCCTGGTGTCGCTGGCGGGGATCGTGTCGAACCTGGTGCTGGCGGTGGCGTTCACGCTGTTGGCGGTGCTGATAACGTGGGTGGCGCGGGCGGCGCCGTCCTGGATCCCGACGCTGGCGGTGCTGCAGCGGATGGCGGGGTACGGCATCCTGATCAATCTGATCCTGGCGTTCTTCAACCTGATCCCGATCCCGCCGCTGGATGGTTCGCACGTTTTCTACCACCTGTTGCCGCCGCAGCTGGGGATGCGCTACCGGGAGGTGGGCCGGTACGGCATGCTGG
The DNA here is from genome assembly GCA_017881445.1 of Gemmatimonadota bacterium. Taxonomy (GTDB): domain Bacteria; phylum Gemmatimonadota; class Gemmatimonadetes; order Longimicrobiales; family RSA9; genus JADGQX01. The sequence continues at coordinate 1,297 of JADGQX010000119.1, forward strand.
TGCTGATGGCGGTGATGTTCTTCGTACCGGGAGTCTTCCGGGTGATGCTTTGGCCGGCGATCTACCTGCAGGCGCACGCGTTCGCACTGATTCCCCCGCTGAGCTGAGCCGCACGTGATGGACAGCGGCCCCTCCGTCGATGGCGCGTTCATGGTCGAGCTGGACCGGTTCCAGGGTCCGCTCGACCTTCTGCTGCATCTGATCCGCGAGCAGGACATCGACATCTTCGACATCCCGATCGCGAAGATCACGGCGCAGTTCCTGGCGTTGCTGAATGGGGTGGAGGCGCTGGGGCTGGATCGTGCGGGCGAATTCCTGGAAATGGCGGCGACGCTGGTGCGGATCAAGGCGCAGCTGCTGCTGCCGCGGCCGGAGCTGGACGGCGAGCTGGAGGACCCACGGGCGGAGCTGGTGCGGCGGCTGCTGGAGTACGAGCACTTTCGCGAAGTGGCGCGTCGGCTGGAGGAGGGGGAGGCGGAGCGGGTCCGGCACTATGGCCGCGGCTACATTCCGCCGCGGACGCGGGCCGAGGCGGCGCCCGCTCCGCTGGATCTGAGGTGGGGGGAGCTGTGGGCGGCGATACTGCAACTGGGTGAGCGGGCGCGGTCGCCGGTGGACCATCACGTGGCGGCGCGGGCCGTTCCGCTGGAGGACAAGCTGCAGCTGATCCGGACGACATTGGCGCGGGTGCCGCGGGTGACGCTGCGGAAACTGGTGGCGCCTTTCGGCGACCGGCTGCACGCGGTGGTGACGCTGGTGGCCGGCCTGGAGCTATCGCGCCGGCGGGGCACGACACTGCGGCAGCAGGGGCTGTTCACGGAGCTGTGGTTCTACCGGCGGGACGAGCCGGAGCCGGGAAACGGGGGCGACGTCGTCGCCCCGACCACGCCTGCGGTGGCTGAACATCCATGAGGACGACGACCATCGTGGAGGCGCTGCTCTTCGCGAGCGACGCGCCGCTGAGCGCGACGGACCTGGCGCGGGGCGACGAGTCGCTGGACGAGGACCAGGTCGAAGCGGCCGTCGAGGCGCTGCGGTCGGAGTACGAGGCGACGGAGCGGGCGTTCCAGATCTACGAGCTGGGCGGCGGCTACCAGATCCTGACGCGCCCCGAGCTGGCGCCCTACCTCGAGCGGTTCGACACGGTGCCGCAGAATGCGCGCCTATCGGCGCCGGCGCTCGAGGTGCTAGCGGTGATCGCGTACCGGCAGCCGATCGGGCGGGCGGAGGTCGAAGAGATCCGGGGGGTGGGCAGCTCGGGCGTGCTGCGGACGCTGCTGGACCGGGGGGTGGTGGAGGTGGTGGGGCGGGGCGAGGGGCTGGGCCGGCCACTGCTGTACGGCACGACGGGGCGGTTCCTGGAGCACTTCGGCTTCCGGTCGCTGGAGGATCTGCCGCGGCCGGAGGAGCTGGCGGTGGTGCTGCGGGCGGCGGCGCGCAGCACTGAGGCTGAAGCTGAGACGAGTACGGGCATTTCGGACCCGGACCCGGGCCCGGCAGAAGAGGGCACGGGTGAGGGTGAGGGTGAAGGTGAGGGGCGACGCGGGCAGGGTCCGAGCGCATGAGTGAAGGAGTGCGCCTTCAGAAGTTCCTGTCGCAGGCGGGAGTGGCGTCGCGGCGAGCGGCGGAGGCGCTGATCGTGGCGGGGCGGGTGCGGGTGAACGGCGTCGTCGTCACAGAGCTGGGGACGAAGGTGGACCCGGCGACGGACAAGGTGGAGGTGGACGGGAAGCGGGTGGGCGCGGCGGAGCGCCTGTGGCTGGCGCTGCACAAGCCGAGGGACTACGTCACCACGCGGGACGACCCGGAGGGGCGCCGGACGGTGTACGAGCTGGTGCCGCCGGAGTACCACGGTCTGTTCTACGTCGGGCGACTGGACTACGAGAGCGAAGGGCTGGTGCTGCTGACGAACGAGGGCGAGGTGGCGAACCGCCTGATGCACCCGCGGTACGGCACGGAACGGATCTACGAGGTGGACGTGCGGGGCGACGTGAGCCCGGTGGCGCTGCGGGCGCTGCGCGCGGGGGTCGAGCTGGAAGATGGTCCGGCGCGGGTGCAGGACGTGGTGCGGCTGAAGGGGGCGCCCGCGGGGCAGGTGCGGTTGCGGCTGACGCTCAACGAGGGCCGGAACCGCGAGGTCCGCCGACTGTTCCGGGCGCTGGGGTGCGTGGTGGAGCGGCTGATCCGGACCAGCTACGGCCCGGTGCGGCTGGGCAGTCTGGCGCCGGGGAAGTGGCGGCGACTGAGCGCGAACGAGATGCTGGCACTCTCGGCCGTCGGGCGGGAGAGCACGGCGTGAAGCGAGGCAACGCATGGATATCAGTGGTCGCACCGTTCTGATCCTGGGGGGCGCGGGGCTGGTGGGCATGGCCGTCGCACGCAAGCTCCTGGAGCTGGATCCGGCCCGGGTGGTGGTGGGCGGGCTGACGCGGCGGGAGGCGGAGGAGGCGGTGGCGACGCTGCTGGCGGAGCGGGAGGGTGCCGCGGAGCCGCCGGTGGAGGCGGCCTGGGGCGACATCTTCCTGCCGGCGGCGGTGAACGAGAAGCGGCGCGCGGAGATCCTGGCGCAGCCGGAGTCGCGGGCGCTGGTGCTGGACGAGCTCTACGGCGACATGTCGGACGAGCTGCTGGCCAGCTCCACGCTGGGCGCTCTGCTGGCGCGGGTGAAGCCGGAAATCATCGTGGATTGCGTGAATACGGCGACGGCGTTCGCCTATCAGAACGTCTTCCAGGCCGCGGCGCGGATGCGGGCGGCGGCGCACGCGGGCGCGGTGGCGCCGGAAGAGGTCGAGCGGCTGCTGGCGACGCTGTACCTGCCGCAGCTCATCCGCCACGTGCAGATCGCGCTGGAGGGGATGAAGCGGGCGGGTACGCTCATGTACCTGAAGGTGGGGACGGCGGGCACGGGCGGGATGGGGTTGAACATCCCCTTCACGCATTCCGAGGAGCGCCCCAGCCGCATGCTGCTGGCCAAGTCGAGCATTGCCGGGGCGCACACGCTGCTGCTCTACCTGATGGCCCGGACCGAGGGCGCGCCGGCGGTCAAGGAGATCAAGCCGACGGCGGCCATCAGCTGGAAGCGGATCGGCTACGGCGAGATCCGGCGCTCGGGCGCGCCCATCGCCTGTTACGACGCGGCGGCTCCCGTGGCGCTGAGCTCGGCGTTCGGCGACCAGGCCGAGCGCGTGTCCGTCGCTACGGGGGAGAGCCTGCAGGGCGTGTACATCGACTCGGGGGAGAACGGGCTCTTCACGCTGGGCGAGTTCGAGACGCTGACGGCGCTGGGGCTGATGGAGTTCATCACGCCCGAGGAGATCGCCGAGGACGTGGTACGCGAGATCCGGGGCCGACCCACCGGGCACGACGTGGTGGCCGCGCTGGATGGCGCCACCTCGGGGCCGACCTACCGGGCGGGCGTGATGCGGGAAGTGGCCCTCGAGCGGATGGAACGTCTGGAACAGGAGCACGGGGTGGACGCTGTGGCCTTCGAGATGCTGGGCCCGCCGCGCCTCTCCAAGCTGCTGTTCGAGGCCGACATCCTGGGGCGGCTCTTCGGCGACCTGACGGAGGCGGCCGCGCTGGACCCGGAGGCGACGGCGGAGCGGGCGAGCAGCCTGGTCGCCTCGACGCAGGACCTGCGCGTGCGCATCCTGAGCATCGGACTGCCGATCCTGCTGCCGGACGGCGAGCGGCTGCTGCGCGGCCCCGACGTGAAGTGCCCGCCCGAGCCGGGCAAGGCGCCGGATGTCCGGCGGCTGGCGGACGCGGGCTGGGTCGATCTGCGGCCGGAGAACTGGCAGCGGTGGCGGAGCCGGCTGCAGGCTATCCAGCAGGAGCTGGCGGCCGCACCCGGCCCGGAGTGGGGGTCCCGCTCCGATTTCGCCCCGGGCGACCGCCGGCGACGGCTGCGGCCGGGCGCACTGGCGGCCTGGATCTTCAGGAACGAGGACGGGGGGAAGAGGAACAAGCGGTAACACCGAAGGGCGAGGGCGAGGGCGAGGGCGATCGAGCAGGAGCAGGAGAACGAGCACGGGCGCCGGGATCGGAGGCGGGCTCGTGCTCGCGCTTTTGGGGCTGGGGCTGGGGTTCAGGCTGAGAGACGGCGGGTTCGGGCTCGGGCTCGAGCTCGGGCTCGGAGGCCGGTGGTCGGTGGTCGGAAGTCGGCACTCGGCTGCTGCAAGCGTGGATCTTGCGCGCGGGGGAAGCGGTACGAAGGCCTGGGAGTGTGGGCCGTAACCAGGAGAGAGCGCGGTGGAGTCGACGAAGACGGGTGTGGCGTCGGGGCCGACGGCCGGCGGGGGGCGCGAGCTGGCGCGTCGGCTGACGACCGAGCTGCACAAGCGGATCGTGGGGCAGGACGAGATGATCGAGCGGGTGCTGATCGGCCTGCTGACGGGCGGGCACGTGCTGCTGGAGGGGGTGCCGGGGCTGGCGAAGACGCTCACGGTCAGCTCGCTGGCGGAATGCATCAGCGCGACGTTCCACCGCGTGCAGTTCACGCCGGACCTGCTGCCGGCAGACGTGGTGGGCACGATGATCTACGACCAGCGGACGGGTGAATTCTCGGTGAAGAAGGGGCCGATCTTCGCCAACCTGGTGCTGGCGGACGAGATCAACCGCGCCCCGCCGAAGGTGCAGTCGGCGCTGCTGGAAGCCATGCAGGAGCGGCAGGTGACGATCGGCGGCGACACCCTCATGCTGCCGGAGCCGTTCCTGGTGCTGGCGACGCAGAACCCCATCGAACAGGAGGGAACGTATCCGCTGCCGGAGGCGCAGGTCGACCGCTTCATGCTGAAGCTGCGGGTCACCTACCCGAGCAAGGACACGGAGAAGGAGATCATGCGCCGGATGGCCGGGCGGGAGCCGGAGCCGCTGAACGCGGTGGCGAGCCCGGCGGACATCTTCGCGGCGCGGCGAGAGATCTCCGATCTCTACATGGACGAGAAGCTGAGCGACTACATCGTCGAAGTGGTGCACGCGACGCGCAAGCCGTCGGAGTACGGCCTGCCGGAGCTGGAGCCGCTCATCGAGTACGGCGCCTCGCCCCGAGCGAGCATCTTCCTGGCGCTGGGCGCCCGGGCGCACGCCTACCTGCGGGGCCGGGGGTACGTGCTGCCGGAGGACGTGAAGGCCATCGGCGCCGACGTCCTGCGCCACCGCATCATCACGAGCTACGAAGCCGAGGCCGAAGAGGTCACACCCGACGAGATCGTCCGGCGGATCTTCGAGGCCGTGGACGTCCCCTGAGCGGCCTGCTGCCATGAGCGCCCGACTCTTCCGCCGGCTAGGGCTCGCGATCGGGCTCGCGCCCAGGCCCCGGGCGGTCACTGCCGACGCGGCGACGCGGCGACGCGACGACGCGACGACTGCGGGCGTCCGCGGCCCTGGGGACGTGCGCCGGCATTCGCGCGTCCTCGGGTTCGAGAACGGGAGCGAGAGCGAGCGCGAGCGCGGTGGGACGGGCGTGCCGAAGGAGGTGCTGCGGCAGGTCCGGCTGATCGAGATGCGCACGCGCGGGATGGTCGCGTCGCTGTTCAGCGGGGAGTACCAGTCGGTGTTCAAGGGGCAGGGGATGGAGTTCGCGGAGGTGCGCGAGTACCAGCCCGGCGACGACGTGCGCAACATCGAGTGGAACGTGACGGCGCGCATGGGACACCCGTTCATCAAGAAGTACATCGAGGAACGGGAGCTGACGGTGCTGCTGGCGGTGGACCTGTCCGGCTCGGAGCAGTTCGGGACGCGGGGTCGCTTCAAGGCGGAGCTGGCGACCGAGATCGGGGCGGTGCTGGCGTTGTCCGCCGTGCGCAACAACGACCGGGTGGGGCTGCTGGTCTTCAGCGACCACGTGGAGCACTTCGTGCCCCCCAAGAAGGGGCGCCGGCACGTGCTGCGGCTGATCCGCGACCTGCTGGCCTTCCGGCCGCTGGGGCGGGGGACCGACCTTGCGGGGGCACTGGATTACGCGATCCGGGTGCTGCCACACCGGTCGATCGTGTTCGTGCTGAGCGACTTCCTCACCGCGCTCGCCCCCGCGGACGAGGGCAAGGGCGAGGGGAATGGTACGGGTGAAGGGGGAAAGGGAGGGAAGGGGAACGGGGGAATCGACGGAAACGGGCTGGAGGAGCCGGCGGCGGACGTGCGGCTGGAGCGGATGCTGAGGCTGGCGTCGAAGCGCCACGACGTGGTCGCCGTGACGATCACGGACGCGGCGGAGGAGGCGCTGCCGAATGCTGGGGTGCTGGCGCTGACGGACCCGGAGAGCGGGGCGCGGGTGGTGGTGGACACGGCGGACCGCTCGACGCGGACCCTGTACCGCGCGCTGATCGGCCGGGAGCGGGACCGGCTGCGGCGGCTGCTACGGCAGCTCCGGATCGAGGAGATCGAGGTGCGGACGGACGCTTCCTACGTGGCGCCACTCCTCGGCTTTTTCCGGCGCAGAGAGCGCAAGCTGCGGCGATGAGCGGACGGGGCGAAGGGGGCGAAGGGGGCGAGCGGCGCGGAGGGTCCGACCGCCGGTCGATCGTGGCGGCGGTCCTGGCCGGGGCCTGCATCCTGGCCGGAGCGCCGGCGGGGCCGGGCGGCGGGGCGGGGGCGCAGCAGGTGCGCACGGCCGTGCTGCCGGATTCGGCCACCGTGGGCGACGTGGTGCGGGCGGCCGTTTGGATCGACCTGCCCGCGGGCTGGCGGGTGGCGTTTGCGGACTCGCTGGCGGCGAGCGACACGCTGGAGAACGCGGGCAAGCGGCAGCTCACGCAGCGGGCGGGGCAGCGGGGCGGCGTGGAGGTGGCGGCCGCGTACCCGGTGACCCCCTGGAGGACCGGGGACCTGTCGCTGCCGTCGGTGCGGCTGCGGGTGGTGGGTCCGGGCGTTGACAGCGTCATCGACGCCGGTTTTCCGCGGCTGCACGTGCACTCGGTGCTGCCGGCGGACACGAGCAAGCAGCTGCCCAAGCCGCCCCGCGACGTGCTGGGCGCGGACCGGCTGCTCTGGCCGTACATCCTGGCGGCGCTGCTGGCCCTGCTGCTGCTGGCCTTGCTGGCCTGGTGGCTGTGGCGGCGGCGGAGGCGGCGCGGGGCGATTGTGGTGACGCCGATCGAGGATGCGATCGCGCCCCGCGACCGGGCGATCCGCGAGCTGGACCGCGCGCGCGCCGCCGGCCTGCTGGAGTCGGGAGAGGTGAAGGCGTTCTATTCCCGTTCGACGGACGCCGTGCGCCGGTACCTGGCCGAGCTGGACCCGGCCTGGGGCGCGGACCGCACGACGTCGGAGCTGATCCCGCGCTTGCGGGCGCTGGACCTGGGCGTGGCGGCCGCGCTGGCGCGGCTGCTGGACCGTTCGGACCTGGTGAAGTTCGCGCGCCTGCGTCCCTCCCAGGGGGAGGCGTTCACCGACTGGGCGGAGCTGCGGCGCTGGGTGGAGTCGTTCCCGGAGCCGCGCCCGGCCGAGTCGGAGCCGGCCCGTGGGGCGGAGGTGCGCGCCGCATGACCCTGAGCTTCGCGCATCCGCTGCTGCTGCTGCTGCTGGTTCCCGTGGCGCTCTATGTGATCCTGGCGCTGCGGGGCGCGGCGCCCGCGCTGGTATTCTCCCGCGCCCCGACGCTGGGCCGGCTGTCCCGCCCGCTGTCCACGAAGATCGCGAGGCTGCCCGCGTTCCTGCGGGCCGCGGCGATCCTGGCGCTGGTCGTCGCCGTGGCGGGGCCGCGCACAGGGGTGTCGGCCACGGACGTGACCTCGGACGGCATCGCCATCGTGCTGGCGCTGGACATCAGCAGCTCGATGCTGGCCGAGGACTTCCATCCGCGCAACCGCATCTCGGTGGCCAAGCAGACGATCCACGACTTCATCGCGGCCCGGACGCAGGACCGCATCGGGCTGGTGACCTTCGCGGGCGAGGCGTTGACGCAGGTGCCGATCACGGTCGATTACGACGTGCTGTACCGGGCGCTGGGCGGGGTCGACATTGGCGACCTGGAAGACGGCACCGCCATCGGCACGGCGATCGCGACGGCGTCGAACCGGCTGCGCAAGGTCCCGGGCAAATCGAAGGTGATCATCCTGGCGACCGATGGGGTGAACAACCGGGGTGAGATCGATCCATTGACGGCGGCCAAGGCGGCGTCGGCGTTCGGCATCAAGATCTACACGATCGGCATCGGCACCGAGGGGGTGGCGCCCATACCGGTGGCGCGCGGCCTGTTCGGCTACGAGTACGCCAATCTGCCCGTGCACATCGACCAGGCGCTGCTGCGGGAGATCGCGCGCACCACCGGCGGGCAGTACTTCCGCGCCACGACGGGGGAGGCGCTGCGAGAGATCTACCAGCAGATCGACCAGCTGGAGAAGTCGCCGGTCCAGGTTCACAAGTACGTGGACTTCACCCCCCGCTGGCTGCCCCTGGCGCTCTTCGCCGCCGCCTGCCTGGCGTTGGAATGGCTGCTGCGCGCCAGCCGCTGGGGGAGGCTGCCATGATCTTCGCCCGGCCCGAGCTGCTCTGGCTGGCGGCGGCGTTGCCGCTGCTGCTGGTGGCCATGCTGGCGCTGTACGCGCGGCGGCGGCGGCGCGCGGTGAAGGCGCTGGGCGACCGGGAGCTGGTGCGCCGGCTGGGGGCGGGCGAGCTGGCGCGCTTCCCCGTCGCGCGCCTGCTGCTGCTCGTGCCGGCCGCCGCCGCACTGGGCGCGGCCATCGCGGACCCGCGCTGGGGCGCGGAAAGCGTGGAGTCGCACAGCGCCGCCTTCAACGTGGCGCTGGCGGCCGACGTGTCGAAGTCCATGTGGGCCAAGGACGTAGCCCCGAACCGCCTGGAGCGGGAGCGCATGCTCGCGCGCCTGGTGCTGCAGGAGCTGCCGACGGACCGATTCGGCATCGTGGTCTTCGCGGGGCGGGCCTACGTGCTCACGCCGCTGACCGTGGACCACGGCGCGCTGGAGCTGTACGTGGACGCCCTCGACCCGGAGATGGTGAGCCAGGGCGGGACCTCGCTGGCCTCGGCCATCCGTCAGGCCACGGGACTGGTGATCGCGGACCCCAAGATCAAGGGCGACCGCGCGGTGGTGCTCATGACAGACGGCGAGGCGCTGGAGGAAGAGGCGGACGTGCTGGATGCGGCCCGGTCGGCGGCGGGCGCGGGCGTGCGCATCTTTGCGGCGGGGGTGGGCACGACCGAGGGATCTCCCATCCCGGACTACGATCCGGCGACGAACCAGGAGATCGGCTGGAAGCGAGACCTGGACGGCTCGATCGTCGTCTCGCACCTGAACGAGGCCCTGCTGCGCCAGGTCGCGCAGATCACGCAGGGGCAGTACTTCCGGCTGGCGGACCCCGGGGCGACCGGCGCCCTGACGGCCGCACTGCGAGCCATGCGCCGGGCGCCCGGCACGCAGGGGCGGCAGGTCGAGCAGAAGGAACAGTACGTCTGGTTCGTGGGGCTGGCGCTGCTCTGCCTGGTGCTGGACACGATCCTCGCCCGCCGGGCGCTGCTGCGTGCGGAGCATGCGACCGGCTCCCAGCAGGTCTCGGCGGGGCTGCCGGCGCCGGACGCCGCCGGCTCGACCGCGTCCACAACGGAGGCCGCATGAGGACGCCGCGCTGGAGCGTGCTGCTGCTGACGGGCGCCCTGGTCGCCTTCGGCATCGGAGGCAAGGAGGAGGGGAACCGCCTCTACCGGGCGGGGAAATACGCGGAGGCGGCGGCCGCGTACGCCAGGGCGATCAAGGATGGCGACGACTCCCCCGCGCTGCACTACGACTATGGCACCGCGCTGCTGCGGCTGGGGCGTTACGAGGAGGCGGAGCAGCATTTCCGCGCCGCGCTGAAGGACGTGGACCCGACGCTGCGGCAGCGGACGGCGTACAACCTGGGGAACCGCTACCTCTACGCGGCGCGGGCGGCGTCCACCGGCGGCAGCCCGGGCGCGGGCGCGGCCCAACCGCCGGGGTCGCCGGGCACGCGGGAGCAGTTGGACGCGGCCGTGAAGGCGTACCAGGCGGCATTGCGCATCGACTCGCGGGACGACTGGGCCAAGTGGAACCTGGAGCTGGCGTTGAAGCAGCAGAAGCAGCAGTCGGGCGGCGGCGGCCAGCAGCAGAAGAAGGGCGGCGGTGGAGGTGGCGGCCAGACGAAGCCGACGCCGCAGGCGCAGGGCAGCCAGAACAACCCACAGCCGCCCCGGCCGCAGATGAGCCAGGCGCAGGCGGACCGGATCCTGTCCGCGGCGGAGAACGACGAGCGCCAGCTGTACAAGGACAAGGTGCGGAAGGGCAATCGCGAGACGCCCGTCACGCGGGACTGGTAGCGGCCGATGTGGAAGCCGACGCTCGCCCTGATCCTGCTCGCGCTGCCCTGCGCTCTTGCGGCCCAACGGGTCCGGGTGGACGCACGCGTCTCGCCGGCCGCGGCCCGGGTGGGCGACGTCGTCGTCCTGGACATCACGGTCTCGACCGCCGGACCGGCGCCCGAGTTCTCGCAACCGCTGCTCCCGCCCGGCCTTCGCATCACGGGCAGCAACGACTTCTCGGCGTACTCGTTCCGGATGCCGGGCGGCCGGGAGCGCACCACGCGCCGGGAGCTGGCACTGGCCGTCGAGGGGCCGGGGCACTTCGTGATCCCGCCCATCGCCGTGCGGGTCTCGGGCGAGGTCTACCGCACGCGTCCGCTGCGCATCGACATCTCCGGCCCCCGCTCCGGCCGTGCGCTGCCCTCGTACGCGATCCCGGCGGCGCCGCCCGCGCCGGGGGGCGTCGTCGCCTCCGGCGATGCCAGCGGCCCGGACGACGAGGTGATGCTGCAGGCATGGGCCACGCCCGACACGGTCTACGTGGGCGAGCAGATCACGGTGCGCGCGGATGCGCTGTTCTCGCTGGACGTGCGCCCGCGGCTGGCGGGCGCGCCCCAGTTCGAGGCCCCCAGCGCACCGGGCTTCTGGGTCTACGAGCTTCCCGGACACGACGCCTCGGTGTATCGCCCGGTGCGGGGGCAGATGTACGAGGTGCAGACCTTCCGCCGCGCCTTCTTCCCACTGGCGTCCGGGCGCTTCTTCCTGCCGGCTGCGCGCCTGTCCTACGCGGTCCGGCGGGGGTTCCTGGCGTCTCCCGAGACCTACGACCTGCGCAGCGACTCGATTCCGGTGGTGGTGCTGCCGTTGCCGCCGGGGAACCGGCCCGCCGACTACGCGGGCGCCGTCGGCCGCTTCACCGCCTCCGCCCGGCTGGAGCCGGACACCGTGGGCGCAGGCGAGGGGGCTACGCTGACGGTGGAGGTGCGGGGCGATGGCAACATCAAGGCGGTGCCGCCGCCCAAGCTGCCCGCGCTGCAGGGCCTGCAGGTCTTCCCGCCCGCGGAGGACGCGGACGTGCGCGCCGACGCGGCGGCCATTGGGGGCGTGAAGCGCTTCACCTGGGTGCTGGTGCCGTCCCGTCCCGGGCCGATCGCCATTCCGGCGCTGGAGCTGCCCTTCTTCGATCCGGCGGTGCAGCGCTACGACGTCGCCCGCACGGTGGCGCTGGGACTGCGGGTGGGGCCGGGAACCGGCCTGCCTCTGGCCGGGACACCGGGCCCGGCGGCGGCGGTGGCCGGCGCGGCGCTGCGACCGCTGCGGGAGCGCCTGGGCGGCGCCGGCGCCGCGCCCTGGGTGCGCTCACCGGTCTTCCCGGCGCTGCTCTCGCTGCCGCTGGTCGGGCTGGCCGCGCTGGGGCTGGAGACGCGGCGCCGGCGGGTCCGGCCGGTG
>JADGQX010000337.1 GCA_017881445.1 Gemmatimonadota bacterium
CGAAGAACTCCGTGCGCGGGTCGGCGCTGATGTAGCCGGCGGTGACCGCCACCGTGCGGATTCCGCGGTCCCGGCAGGCCGCGGCCACGTCGATGGCATACTCGTGGAAGACGACCGGCTCGTTGTAGGTGAAGGCGACGCTGCGGCAGCCCAGCCGCTCCGCGGCCGCCGCGATCGTTTCCGGCAGCGCGCGCTCGCTCAGGAGGTGTTGCTCGCGGGATTTCGAGATGTGCCAGTTCTGGCAGAACCGGCACGTCAGATTGCACCCGGCGGTTCCAAAGGAGAGGACCGGCGTGCCGGGGAGGAAGTGGTGCAGCGGCTTCTTCTCGATGGGGTCGACGCAGAACCCGCTGGAGCGACCCCAGCTCGTCAGAACGACGGCCCCGCCCAGGTTCGCGCGCACGAAGCACAGCCCACGCTGGCCCTCCGCCAGCCGGCACCCTCGCGGGCAGAGGTCGCACTGGACGCGTCCGGCGCCCAGGGCGTGCCAGTACCGGGTCGGCGCGATGCCGGATCGTTCCGCGAGATCCTCAGGCATCCTGCTCTCCGGTCGGGGCGCCGCCTCGAGGCGCGGGCTCCAGCGCGAACGCGCCGTACCCGACCACTCGCTCCCGCCCGCCCCCGGTGTCGCCGGAGCTGCGCAGATCGAGCGTGCGGGCCGTCAGCGCGTGGCCGCGCGCCACGCGCAACAGCCCCTCCACCGCGCTCCGGCCGCACGCCCCCCGGGGCGGGATGGCATCGGGCGCCAGACCCTCCACCGCGTCCGCCGTCGCGCGGTCCAGGGCGCGTGCCGCGTCGTAGGCGAGGTAATGACTCAGGTCCGAGGTGATCACGAGGAGCGTCCCGGGGCCGCCCCACAGCGCCTCGAGCACCGCTGCGACCGCGTCGCCCGAGCGCTCGCCCGCGAGCACCGGCACGATGGCGGCGTCGCCCAGCGTCGCCTGGATGAACGGGAGCTGGACCTCGAGCGCGTGCTCCGGCGCGTGGACACCGTCCGCGATGCGGACGCGCGGCAGCCCCAGGATGCGCCCGGTCGCCTCCCGATCGATGGCAACCGGGCCCAGCGGCGAGTCGAAGGCGGCCGCGCTGCTGAGGAAGATCCCGGGTCCGATCGCGAAGTGCGCCGGGCCGACGAGCACGACCGTGCGGATCTCGCCCCGCTGCGGCGCGGCGAGCGCGTACGCGCTCGCCGCCACCGGTCCGGAGTAGCGCAGCCCCGCGTGCGGCACGATGAGCGCCTTGGGCGGGGAGGTTCCGGCGGAGACAGGCACGGATCCCAGCAGGCGGCGCACCTCCGACAGGAGCGCCGTGGGGTCGGCGGGATAGAAGACGCCGGCGGCCGCGGGCGGCCGAACGCGATTCATCGCCTGGAATTGTACGCGCCGCCAATCCGTTTGGCGACCGTGCGAAGGCGGCACGCTGGATAACTCGGCAGGACGTGGGCCGGCCGGGCCAGCCGTTCATGTGGCTCTGGCATCTGGCCTGCACGTCCTTAACCTTGCCGGCACGTACTCCGACCGGAGGTGCACATGCGCTTTGCCCGGGGCCCGACCGCCCTCGCGCTCGCGGCAGCACTCGCCTTGTCCGCCACCGCAGTGCGCGCCCAGGAGGCCCCGGGGCGCGCGGCCGCGCCTCCCGACTCCGGCCGGCCCGCAAGCACCGCCGGCATGATCGCAGGCGGCCTGTTCGGGGGGATCCTCGGTATGGTGGTGGGCATCCCCCTCGGCAGCGGCGCCGACGATTCCTCCTGTCGCGACTGCACTCGCTGGGGCGCCGCGGCCGGCGCGGCCGTGGGCAGCACCCTGGGCATCGCCGTCGGCGTGCATGCCGCCAACAGCGGGCGTGGGCGCTTCCTCCCCGTCCTCGCGCGCTCGGCGGCGGCGATGGCCGGCGTCTTTGGCGCGTCCTTTGTCGCCTACCGCGCGGGCGCGCCGGACGGGGTCGACATGCTGCTCATTCCCGCGGGCTTCGTGGTAGGCACGGTGATCGCCGGCCGCACCGAGCGCGCGACCATGTCCAAGCCGCTTCCGGCGCCCCCGCTGAAGGCCGCTCCTTCCGGGAACTGAGCGGTAGATCCGGGCGGCCGCCCGGGCTGGCGGAGAACCTCGCGTTCGAGGCGGAGGCTACCGTGCATCGCGGCGCGCTCGCACCTTCGTCCTGAGCCCGCTCACCCCCACCTGGAGCAAGCCGACGCATGACCGAAGAGCACACGGGCGCGTGGACTCGCACGTCGCGCGTCATCCGGGCGCGGTCCGAGGAGCTTTACGACGCCTTCGTGAATCCGGCCGCACTCGTCGCCTGGCTCCCCCCGGCGGAGATGACGGGCAAGATCCACGAGTTCGACGCGCGGGTGGGGGGTGGGTACCGTATGTCGCTCTTCTACCCGCCGACGGAGCGCGTATTCCGCGGCAAGACAGCGGAGCGGGAGGACATGGTCGAGGTGCGGTTCCTGGACCTCGCGCCCGCTCGCTGCATCGTGGAAGCCGTCCGCTTCGTCACCGCCGATCCCGCGCTGCAAGGCGAGATGACGATGACTGTGACGTTCGAAGAGGTGCGCGGCGGAACGGAAGTCACGCTCCTGTTCGAGAACCTGCCGCCCGGCCTGCGACCGGAGGACAACGACGCGGGTGCGCGACTGAGCCTGGAGCAGCTGGCGCGCCGCTCCGAGTGAGGATCGGCGTACGAGGTGGGCCGGGATCGCGCGATCCCGGCCTGTATGCTTGCCGGTCCGGCACCTTCAGGAGGCGCGGTAGCCGAGCAGCCGCCCCAGCGGTGCCAGCACGGCGAAGACGACTCGCTGCACGAACAGCGGTGGGTGGGCAAGACGGATCTCGTCCGGGTAGGCGGATTCCAGCACCGCCACCTGGAGGAGGTTCGGCACGCCCTGGTCGTTGGTCCGCCCCTTCTGGGCCAGATCGTAGAGCCTGGTGAACAGCTCCCGCCTGTGCCGCGCCGGCGTCGTGCGCCAGATGCTGGTCGCCGCCTTCGCCGCAGGGTTCCACATCGAGTGGGGCGTGCCCGCGGGGATCTCCAGGGTCTCGCCCGGCCAGAGCTCGTGCACTATCCCGTTCACCCGTGAGCACAGGGATCCGGAGAGGATTTCCATCCGCTCGTTCTGCCACGGATGGAAGTGCGGCGGCGGCTCCGGACTGTGCGGCGGGTACATCGCCTCCCAGACCAGCTCGGCGTCGGAGCCCGCTTGCGGGTCGCTGGTCTCCCGCAGCCGCATGCCGGTCACGGGGTTGTACAGCTCCGTCTGCACCATGGACATGTCTGTGGCCTCGTCCCTCGACGATCGTGCGGCTCCGCAAGGGAGGACGGTCCGCCCGGACCTGTTCAGCCTCCGTTCGCCTGCCCAGCGTGCTCCGGCAACGCCGGCAGAACCGTCTGGATCATGAACTCGTTGAACCTGTCCTTCTCCTCGGTGTTCTGCATGTGCGAGGAGTTCTCGAACCAGACGAGCTGCTTCCGGGGCGCCTTCAAGACCTCGAGGTATTTCGCCGAGAGCACCGACGGCACCTCGTAGTCGTGACGTCCCAGGCAGAAGTAGACCGGTATCCTCACCTCGGGGGCCTGGACGAAGAGGTCCGTCCGGGAAAGCTCGGGGTAGAGCGTATCCACCGACTGGAAGATGCCGCGGAAGAAGTTGATGCGGTCCAACATGGTGTACTCGCTGGAGAACACGAGATTCCCGAGCACGACGCCGAACGCTCCGATCCGGCTCCCGTGGTACTCGCCGCCGAACTTTCCCAGGATCCTCCGTTCCGTCATGAACTTCGAACGCCAATCACTGCCGGTATACGGAGGCGGACCGATCTGCGTCAGCTTCTCGACGGACGACCTGTCCGTCGCTCTCTGCGCCTGTTCCAGGGTCCACTCGTAGGAGATCCGCTCGCCTTCCGCCACGCTCGAGACCTGCCCGATTCCGACGTAGGCGGAGAAAAGGTCCGGCCTGCCGGCGACCGCGAGCAT